>CAKZVB010000123.1 GCA_937922015.1 uncultured Granulosicoccaceae bacterium | reverse complement strand
ACTTTGTCACCTTGTCACCGATACCGGGGTTCAAAGACTGGTTACGTTCACAGGCTGAAAATAATACAGAAGTCGCTGCATTGGCTGAGATTCTCGAGAACCCTCAATGGTCACAACAAGCAGATGATCTTGACAAGCTGGAACTGCAACTCAAGAAACTTACCGCGCAGTATCTGGTTCAGACACAAGACTCAAAAGGCAAGCCGGTTAATTCTGTAGCGCGTTTTCACCTGGGTAATGGCGCTCGTATAGAACGGTTGAATTTCCTGGGGGATAACTCAGAAAACGGCCAGAACCAGTCCGCCGGCATGATGGTAAATTACTACTACGATCTGGCCAGGGTACCCCAATACCATGAAGCATTTGCGCTGCACGGTAAGATTGCTTATTCAAAGGCAATAAAGACGCTGCTTGATAAAAGCGGATAAGCAAACCATGAATTTCACTTAATACAACACGCCAGGTCAAAGGCACAGGAGGAGAATCAGGCAATCGAGAGAAAACTATACATCACAGATGTCAGTGTGACCGGTGTTGCTGTGCTCGTTTTGATAGCTTGTATATACGTGGCAACAACAGCACTTTTCATTCACGCTGATTTCACTCTAAAACTCAAGGGCAATTACTGGCCCTGCCTCAAGCTAGCTGATCGAGGTGTTTTACCATTGTTCTAGAACTTACACGGAGAGAAATACATGGCTATTAAACAACCTCTAAGAGAGCTCGATATCGGGCTTTCTACTAGTGGCTTCTATAAAGGTTTTAATAACGCTGTCGCGTTGACATCAAAAGTCATCATTGCACTTATTGTGATCTGGGCTGTTATAGACCCGGAAGCGGCAGGAAAAGTTCTGGGTGATCTAAAAACCTGGTCTTTTAATCACCTGAACTACTACTACACATACGCTGTCGCTTTTTTCATTGCTGTTTGTGTCCTCGTCGCGGTGGTTCCCAAATGGGGGAAAACCAAACTGGGCACTCCGGACGGCGTGCCGGAATTCTCTAACTTTTCCTGGTTCTCCATGATGTTTGGCGCCGGTATCGGTATCGGGATGCTTGGTTATGCGACAGGCGAACCGATGTGGCACATGGCTGACAACCCCGATGTACGCCTGAGTGCAATTGCCATCAAGGACGCACTGGCAGCTGCCAGTATCAGCATACCGGAAGGGGCCGATATCTGGACTTTCTACAAATCACAAACAGAGGCAGGATCAATTCCCGCTATTGCGAATCTGGTTGAACCCAAAACGCTATCTACGGTTGATTCGGTGTATCGCTATTCTTTTCTGCACTGGGGTTTCGGTGCCTGGTCATGTTATGCACTGGTGGGTATTTCACTGGCATTCTTTAGCTACTCACGCGGACTGCCACTCACGATTCGATCAACGCTGGCACCACTTTTTGGTAAAAAACTCGAGGGGCCACTGGGCCATGTTGTCGATATCACCGCAGTTGTAGCGACCATTCTCGGCATTGCTCAAACGATTGGTCTGGGACTGGCGTCCTTCTCTTCAGGCTTATTCAACATCACCGGTGCACAATGGCTGATGAAAGATGGTGAGCCAACCACCGGATCATTACTTGTGGCGCTGGCCGTCGTTATGGTGTGTTCTACCTTGTCTGCATTGTCAGGGGTTGGCAAAGGGATAAAGTGGCTCAGTAACATCAACATGGTGTTATCGTTCAGCCTGTTGGCGTTCTTTTTGATCTTCGGCTCAACCATGTTTGCGCTGACCCTGCTTGGCAAAGGTATATTCAGCTATATCATTCATCTCCCCGCATTAACGTTAAACGTGTTTCCTGCCGAAGGCGCGGGCAGCCCGGGTGAATGGCAGGGTTGGTGGTCTATTTTTTACTGGGCCTGGTGGATAGCATTTGCCCCGTTTGTCGGAATCTTTCTGGCACGGATTTCAAAAAACCGGACCATACGTGAGTTTGCCGTGGGCGCTATCATCGCACCATCGCTGATGTGTTTTCTATGGTTTTCACTGTTGGGCGGCACCGCCATCGATCTGGAATTAAGCGGCACAGCCGATGGCCAGATTTACGCAAAAAGCCTGACTGCACAGTTGTACGAAGTAATCAACATAATGCTGTCCTCAAACCTTGCCACAGCGATGTCAGTGCTGATCGTAATTCTCCTGCTTACCTATCTGGTCACCTCTGCAGATTCGGCGGTACTGGTGGTTAACACAATCAATGCCGGTGGAGAAGCCGGAACTGCCGGAAAAAGCCATATCCTTATATGGGGACTTATTCTCACCGCAGTCATAGCCGCATTACTTCTGGCAGGAGGACTAAACGCTATACAAGCAGCAATGATTATTGGCGCTATTCCTTTTTCATTGATAATGATCCTGATGGGTTTCTCCCTTTTGAAAGCGCTGATACGCGATGGTATACGCGCTAATCAAAGCTAGATGATCAGGCGGTAGCCAGGCGCAGGCCTGGCTACCTATTGTTTATGCATTTTAAAAAATATGATCACATGGGTATCACATTCTACTGAAACAGGGCTTTTAACAGCTGTATTTTTAACAACCGACAAACCAAACGCGAGAGAAAATACAATGACCATGAGACCGGACCCTACATTCCATGCCACAGCCATGCTTGCTATGCAAGCGCCTGTAGAGAACTACGGCTTTACAGTAATGCTTAGCCCCGACGGTTCTAAATCTGACGGTATTGCCGTCATTGATCTGGATAAAAAATCAAAAACCTACGGACAGATCGTGCATCAGGTGATCGTCCCTAACAAGGGCGACGAGTTCCACCACTTCGGATGGAACGCCTGTTCGTCAGCATTATCACCGATGTCGGGGCACGCTTTCCTCGAACGTCGTTATTTGATTGTTCCGGGCATTCGCTCTTCACGGATATACGTGATCGATGTTAAAGATCCGCTAAATGCAAAGATACACAAGACTATTGAACCAGAGGAACTGTTCGAAAAAACAGGCTACTCGCGCCCGCATACGATCCATTGCGGACCCGAGGGCATCTATGTATCCACACTTGGCGGCGGCGGACCGGACGGCACTGATGGACCACCGGGTATATTTATTATGGATTGTGAAACCTTTGAGATCATTGGTCGCTATGAAATGGATCGTGGAGCACAGGACAAACACTACGACTTCTGGTGGAACCTACCTCAGGATTATATGGTCAGCTCTGAATGGGGTCTGCCTCCGCAATTTGAGAATGGCATCGTCCCTGAAGACCTGCTTAGCAATAAATATGGTCACTCGATTCATTTTTGGGATTTACGCAAGCGCAAAAACATTCAGACCATAGACTTTGGTGAAAACCATCAAATGGCATTGGAGGTGCGCCCGGCACACGATCCGTCAAAATCATATGGCTTCTGTGGCGTTGTTGTCGACACTACTAACTTACAGGGATCTGTATTCACCTGGTGGCGTGATGATGACGGCGTTTGGCAGTCAAAGAAAACCATCACCATCGACCCTGTTCCTGCAGATGCTGACGACCTGCCGGATTTGTTAAAAGGATTTGCAGCTGTGCCCCCACTGGTGACTGACATCGACCTCAGTCTGGACGATAAATATCTATACGTTGCCTGCTGGGGACTGGGCGAGCTACACCAGTACGATGTCACAGACCCGATGAACCCGGTGTTGACCGGTAAAGTTGAACTGGGCGGCATAGTCGCAAAACATAAACACGCCAACGGCAAAGACTTTGCCTACGGGCCGCAGATGCTTGAAATAAGTCGTGACGGCAAGCGCGTCTACTGGACCAACTCGCTCTACTCGACATGGGATGATCAATTCTACCCGAATGATTCAGGCGGTCAGATGGTGATGGCGAACGTGGGCGAGAATGGCGGCTTAACGCTGGATAAGGATTTTTATATCGACTTTCCTGAAGGGTATCGAAGTCACCAGATACGGCTCGAAGGCGGCGATTGTTCCACTGACAGCTTTTGTTATCCGAATATCTAACAGCGGATGTTAGAAGACGCATCGATAACGGTCCTGTGGTGGGCCGTTATTTTATCAGGGGTTTATCACGGCGTTAACCCGGGCATGGGCTGGCCACTGGCGGTATCTGCGGGCCTTATGGAAGGAAGACATCGGGCGCTTCCTAAAGCGCTTGGTCTGCTTGCGCTTGGGCACTTTGTAGCTATGCTGGCCATACTGTTGCCATTCTCATTAATGACAGCGCTCCTTACCTGGGAAAAAGAACTACGCATTGGTGCAGGTATCATTGTGATCGCTATGGGCGTCTATTTACTGATAAACCGGCGTCACCCCAGATTTCTGTCACGCGTACACCCTGCCCGGCTGGCTCTTTGGTCTTTTCTGGCGGCGATGGCGCACGGCGCAGGACTAATGCTTGTGCCTGTCTACCTGGGTATTTGTGGCATTGACAGCGGCATGAACGGTGACGCAGGTCATCAGGCGGCCGGTCTGTTGATGCGCGGCAATATAATGAACGCTCTTGCAGTCGCTACCGCACATACACTGGCAATGACCCTTGCTGGTGGAGTTGTCGCGTCAATAGTCTATTTCTGGCTGGGCCTGAAGTTCATTTCCAAAAGCTGGTTTAACCTTGATATTGTCTGGGCGTTAAGCCTGATTGTTGTAGGTGTCTTTGGAATTTATTCGGCGTTGATGCAGGCCTGAACAAACCGCTTCTCAACTATTAGCCGTTTTAGAATTCCCCTTCAGCGACTATCAGTCTATACGCCATCGCAATTTTTACAACACATTACCGTCATACCACAATGTATATCAACAGTGACATTCCAGTAGTTGATAACCCGACATCCTCCACTTAGCTGATCTTCTCAACCAGCGTATTCCTTTAAATATCGCTTATAAATAGCACTTTTAGAATCGATCTACCCTGTCACTTCCAATATGACTATTTTTAGTTCGATAAAAGTATTAACTCTAATGGGTAATAGCTCATTGAATTTCCCAGTGCTAGTTTAGCTGCCAAGTTCAGATGTCCCTGGCTTTACTATTTGTACGTTGGGAGGAAAAGACGGTATCCGGGACCACCGTTCCTGATTATATTTTTTAATCATACAAGGAGAAGTAACGAACATGGTTTATTCTATATTTGAATCACTCGAGTCCGAATCACGAAGTTACAGTCGGGCCTATCCAGCCACTTTTTCAAAGGCGATCGGATCCGAGATCTGGAGTACTGACGGAAAGAGATACATCGATTTTCTGGCTGGCTGTGGATCACTCAACTATGGCCACAACCCGCCGGCTCTGAAAGCGCCGCTCATTGAATACATAACAAACGACTCAATCGCGCAGGGGCTCGACATGCAAACTGCGTCCAAAGAGCGTTTGCTGCAAGTAATGTCAGATCTACTACTACGGCCGCGCGGGCTCGATTATGTTGTTCAGTTCACCGGGCCTACAGGTGCCAACGCTGTTGAGTCGGCTATGAAACTTGCCCGCAAAGTGACGGGCAGAACAAATATAGTGTGCTTCACCAACGGATACCATGGTGTTTCTCTGGGAGCGCTGGCGGCGACAGGCAATCAATACAATCGTAGTGCTGCCGGACTACCGCTCACAGGCACCACATTCATGCCATATGACGGTTACATGAACGGTGCAATCAATTCACTTGAGTATTTTTCACATGTCCTGAACGATAAGTCCAGTGGACTGGAAATGCCGGCAGCGGTGTTACTGGAAACAGTTCAGGGCGAAGGCGGATTGAACGCGGCAAGCAACGCCTGGCTCAGGAAACTGGAATATATTTGCAAAGCGCACGAGATACTTTTGATCGTGGATGACATCCAGGCCGGCTGTGGTCGCACCGGCACTTTCTTTAGTTTCGAACCGGCAAAAATACAACCGGATATCGTTACCTTGTCGAAGTCGTTCTCCGGTTTTGGATTACCACTGTCAGCGGTGTTGATAAAACGCTCTCTGGACCAATGGAGACCCGCCGAGCACAACGGTACTTTTCGTGGTAACAACCACGCTTTTGTGACTGCGGCAGCGGCGATTGAAACCTATTGGAAAAACTCTGAGCTCAGCAACAACATTGCGATACAAAGTACACGCATTGACGATTGGTTAACAAGACAGATTATCAAACATCAGGGCGATATCGTAAAAAGCAAAGGACGGGGCATGATGCGAGGCCTGCTGTGCGCTGATCCTGACAAGGCCGCTCGAGTTACGAAGCTTGCATTTGAACAAGGCTTGATAATAGAACGCTCCGGTCCGCAAGATGAAGTCATAAAACTGTTTATGCCCATCACCACGTCTGATGAGTTGATAGATGAGGGGCTTGAAATTCTTGAACATTGCTTGAATCTGGTTTTTCACAAAGACATCGCCAGCCCGACGCCGCCGGTTAGACAGGAGGTCGTGTTGCAACAAGCCATCTAGCCCGCATTATTCACAAGACGACGGGATAAATTTAACGAAATATCTATAGACATAGCTCCAAACACAGATTTAGGTGCAGTTTTTAAAATGACAGTGTGTCTATTCACCATCAGACGAAAATATTGCTGCACATCTCGCCTGATCAAGCTCGGCACGTGGCTAGCCACGTTTCTCGCTCGATCAAGCGACCTGTTTTGCACCCCTATTTTGATCAACTTGGCCGCTGAATGGCGAATCCTCATGAATAACGCGAGCTAGTAGTACTTACTTATCGACAAGGATTGTAGCGATGAATACTGAAGTACAAGAATATTTTCACCCAGCCTGGAAGCTGGAAAGACATCCGACCCTGCATCACGCCCTTCGCCCCGAACTGTATGATGCCCCGGTGCTTGTCAGCAATAGCAATGTGCTTGACCTTCATCCATCTTCTACAAACACTGCTCATAAGTTATTTGAAAAATATTGTGATTCGCTCGGGCAACAGCGTGCCGCTGCTAAAACAGCCATAGAGTACGATACCGAGCAATACAGTTTTTCTGCACTTGATTACCTGGGTAACCAAATTGCACGATTTCTAATCGATGACGGAGTTAAAACCGGAGACCGTATCGGGCTTTTGTTTGATCGATCTATCTATTCCTATGCATCAATATTAGGTGTCATGAAAGCCGGAGCGACTTTTGTACCGCTTGATAAAAGTTTCCCGATAGAGCGCATCGAATTTATTATGGAAGACAGCGAAGCAACCCGTCTATTAACTGTCAGTGTGCTCGCGGACTCATTGTTCAATACTAAAACAAGAACCATCATAATTGACCATGCAAAATCAAAGATCGCGGCAATGCCAACGGATCGAGTCTCTATTGAGATTTGTGAATCTTCGTTAGCTTATATTATCTATACCTCCGGCTCTACCGGCCGCCCCAAAGGCGTGCCAATTACACACAGTAATATCAGTAATTTTCTCAGAGTAGCCCGCGCAACCTACGGCTATATGGAAAGCGATCGGGTATATCAGGGCCTCACTATCGCATTCGATTTTTCTTTCGAAGAGATATGGTTACCCTTACTGGTTGGTGCGACGCTGGTACCCGCCCCGTCCGACGTGAGTTTAGTGGGCGATGATCTTGCTGAATTTCTAATAGAGAAACGTATATCCGCATTGTGTTGCACACCGACGCTGTTAGCGACAGTAACAACGGATCTACCGCGACTTCGATTTATCATGGTGTCCGGCGAAGCCTGTCCACAGCCACTGGCACAACGCTGGGCTGGTAACGGCAGACGAATGCTGAATACCTACGGACCTACGGAGGCCACTGTCACCGCTACCTGGCAGGTAATGTCTACTCAAGGCACTGTAACGATTGGCGGACCCCTGCCATCCTATTCTGTGGTAATACTCTCGCCGGGCGAACAACACGCGCTTGCGCAGGGTCAAATCGGTGAAATAGCGATAGCAGGCATCGGTGTAGCAAACGGCTACCTGAACCTTCCTGAAAAAACAGATTCAGTATTCGTCGATGATTTTATCGGACTGCCCGATAACCCCGGTCAAAAATTGTACAGAACAGGTGACCTTGGTCGGATAAACGAAGACTACACCATAGATTATCTTGGCAGGATAGATACCCAGGTGAAGATTCGTGGCTACCGCATTGAGCTCGAAGAGATTGAATCGATGGCGATGAGTGTTTGCGGTATATCGTTGGCCGTAACTACACCGGTGGATATGCCGGCAGGTGATAAAGAACTGGTGTTGTTTGTCAGCTACAGCGAAGACCATACCGAGGATACGCTCGATGTACTGGAAAGCACCCTGCGTGAACATATGCCGGTTTATATGGTACCAGCGTTTATTGAGGTACTGGCTGATTTCCCGGTTCTACCCAGCGGCAAAGTCGATCGTAAATCACTGCCCGAGCCTTCACTTCAGAGACGCCAATCCTCCGGGCAGGTATACCAGGCACCAACTACGGGGCTGCAGGCAGAATTAGCGCAGCAAATGGCAGACCTGCTGCAACTCGACCGCGTATCCGCCACGGCTCATTTCTTTACAGATCTGGGCGCTAATTCACTGTCGATGGCTCAGTTTGTAGCCGCTGTAAACAAGTCTATTCCAGATGTTTGTCTGTCGTTAAAGAATGTGTATCAGAATCCGACTGTCGAGAAGCTGGCGGCTTCTCCAAATCGCTATTGTGCGGAAAAACCAGCGGGCTTTCCCGGGCAGTACGCAGACATAGTTGATGGCTTACCTCAACACAAAGTCAGTAATCTCAGGTATGCGTTGTTTAGTGTCATCCAAATCTCTATAGGAGTGTTACTGAGTTTTGCAGGCATAATTGTGCTCGTCTTCGGGCTGCATTGGCTGGCCAGCGTCGAGACCTTCACTGCCAAATATCAATACGCGTTTGCCTACACAAACTTCATGTTTCTATCGAGTATACTGTTTTTCTGGGGATTGAAGTGGTTGGTGATGGGCAAGTGTGACGACAAGCCAATTCCCCTTTGGACAGCGAAGCATCTAAAGTTATGGGTGGCGGGGATTGCGATCAGTGGCAATCCGTTAAACGCCTTCGTGGGCCTGCCACTTCATGTAATCTATCTGCGGATGATCGGCGTGCGGATTGGCAAAAACACCACAATAATGACAGGGGCTCCAACGTTTCCGGACCTGGTCTCAGTGGGCAGCAACACCATGATTCGGGAAAAGGTTTATATGGCCGCACGCACGGTACGCAACGGATACATTATACCCGGTCCAATCACTATAGGTGATAATGTGTTTGTGTCACCGGTTTGTGTGTTAGACGCGGGTTCGACACTAGAGGATAATATTCAATTGGGTAATAACTCTGTGGTGTATAGAAATCAGACACTGCGCTCAGGACAAAATTATCAAGGCTCACCTGCAGAGCCGGTAGCTACTGATTTTATTAAATCAGATGAAATTGATTTTGGTGCCTGGCGTCGGTGGATCTATACTGCATTTTTAGTGGTTCCCGGGATATTTTTAGCGCCATTCGTGTTTTTGCTTATTGATTATCTGGCACCTCGTAGCGCAATACTGTTGCCACACATATCGCCCTCAAATATTACATGGTTGTTTTCCACTACTGTGTTTTTCTATTTCCTCGGTATAGTTCTGGCCTGTATATCTGTGACAGCAATACCTCGAATTATTAGATATTTCCTTCAAACCAATAAATCTTCACCGTTATTCGGTATTCAGTACGCCTTAAGTGTGTGGATGGCCCGTTTTAGTAATTCCACCTACCTCAATAGAATATTTGGTGACAGTTCACTGATCATGTATTACTTCAAGGCGATTGGGTACGGAATGAAAGGCGTTGTTCAAACCGGATCAAATGCCGGTGTGCAGCAGCAACACAATACACCGTTTATGTGCAGTTTCAGCAAAAACGCAATGGTTGCAGATGGCCTCACAATGAAGAACATTGATATTTCTCATACCACCTTTAAACTGGGGGCGATAAATGTTCCGGAAAACACATTTCTTGGCAATGACATCTATTACCCAACAGGTGCGAAAATTGGTAATAATTGCCTGATCGGTACTAAGGCGATGATACCCATAGACGGGCCGGTTCGAAGTGATACCGGCATTCTGGGCTCACCCCCTTTTGAAATACCCCGGAGTGTTGATCGCGATCAGCAGTTTGAGCAGTACAAGAACCCGGATTTACTTCGAAAATGTATTCGTCTGAAATTGTTTTCCAATCTGCGAACGCTAGGCCTGTTCTTTTTTAAATCGTGCACACTACTATTTTTCCTATCGTTGATTGCTGTACAGGTAATTAGTTTGCTCCATAGTTATCCCGTCGTATCGGTTCAGTCCACTGTGCTGCTGGTAAGTGGTATTGCAGGAATGTTATTCGCTATTTTCTACACTATTCTATTCGAACGTATAGCCACGGGATTTAACAGCTTACGACCTCGCTATTGTTCGATTTACGAAAAACCGTTCTGGAAACATGAACGCTATTGGAAAATGAATGAAAATCCGCTCATTGAACTATTTAACGGCACCGCGTTGAAACCGTGGTTTCAGCGCCTGCGTGGATTAAACGTCGGACAAAGAGTATACGATGCAGGGTGTTCGTTTCCCGAACCCGGTCTGGTCAGTATCGGTGATGATTGTTGTTTAGATGTACACTCAATTGTTCAGGCACACTCAATGGAAGACGCTGTATTCAAATCGGATCGAGTAATAATCGGCAATCGTTGTAATTTGGGTGTTGGAGCGTTTATTCACTACGGGACGATAATCCAGGACGGTTCGACAATTGCGGCGGATTCCTTTTTGATGAAGGGAAGTTCAGTGCCGGAAAACACTGTGTGGGGTGGAAACCCTGCCAAACAACTAGCCGATCAGGTTGCTATCAAATCAGCTCCGCCCGCTTTAAGAGGACGCCTCAACCGTCGATTCACTGAGGAAGTCCCACGATCGGCAGCAGCGGGATAAATTAGAACATGCGCAACACTTTATCCTCGCTTGGTATAGCAGGAATATGCAGTCTGGTGGCAGTTTCAGGGCATGCACAACAGAATAATCCCGATGTTAATCCACAAATCCGCAAATCCGCCAGATTGCTGACAGAAGATCAAATCAACACCTATTGGGCGTACGCACAAGAGCGACTAAGTCAAAATGACTTAAGAACGGCAATGGCTACGCTGTACTTTCTGGTCAACGCGCAAGGCTTGACTGAAGAGATGCTTGAAACCGTGGATCAGGCTCTTCTACAAGCGATAAAGAAACAAAAAGACCTCAGACGTGACATGCAACCACCCGCCGGGGTGAAGCCTTCACCGGGCACCGCTACATCAGTAACGTCAACGGTGCCAACAGTTATGTTAGAAGAGGTGAGTTCGACTAACACCGGCATAGCTGCCGGATCTCCTGAGCCCCAATCAAACTCAATGACCACTCAAAGTACAGATTCCGCCGACGAGCAGAATATAACGGATTCTAAAGTAGCAGCATCGATTGACGATGCTGAAACCAAGAGGCAGATTGTCGACAAGCCTGCACTGTCACCGGAGGCTGATCAAAAGGTCACAAATATCCCAACACCGGTTACAGCACAGAACGAAGGTATTCCAACACAAACTGCAGATCCTGAATCGGAACGGGAATCTGCAAATGCGGTGAGTGAAGATGCACCTGTAACATCAGTTCCGATCACACACAGTGATGTTGAGAAAGTGGTCACTGAACTTCCGGTTTCGGCAGAAAAAAACGAAAATACGGAAGACGATGATAGTGTAGCGGATCCGGATTTTGCGGTTGAGCTTAGCGTCTCCAGAGAAGCTACTAACAATTCCTTCAGCAATACCGCCAGCAGTCGATCTTCCGACTCAACAGCAGATCTGGCTATTAGCCTACAGTACAATTTTACTCAGATGTTGTCCGGCATCCTGGAGCTTTCAATTCCGATAAATGAGGTTGAATCAACCATTGAAGCTGATGAAAGCTATCTGCAATTTTTATTCACTAGTGACATTTACTCCGGCGATGTAACACTTGGTACTCAGTCGATCTCGGAAGAAAGAGGCTGGATGTTCGATAGTACCCTTGATCTGATTGGCACCAGCTTATCAACCGGGCACTGGAACCTGTCTTTTGGTCTTGGAGTAGAAACACAAAATGGTTTCTGGAGCGAGTTTTTTGAACCTGAAGATGATCCGATTTATCGATGGATAGGCGAGTATTCACATCAGCTAAGTGAATTTCATCGCTTGTCAATATTTCTGACGGGCCTAAAAGACGAATCTGCGGCTACTGACGACGTCACCTCCGATCTTAACTGGATTGGCGCACGATCAAACGGCAGTCTTTGGAGAAATAACGACAACCAGCTCGACTACTGGATCGATATCGGATCTGTTTCAGGCAATGAACAGATCTTTATTACCGATGAAGATGATGCCGGTGTGTCTACACAACAACTGGAGAGCGATGGTCGTGTACGCGGCTGGGGCTACGATCTGGGCGCTACCTGGTGGACCAATCTGCCCGGTAAACCTGAATTTACTATTTCAGTCGCCGGCACCTCAAAGGATTCTGACCCCGGTGATGGTACTGATGAAAGTTACAGGCAAACCGGTTTACAGGGCAATTCCGCCGACATTGGCAGTGCCACGGATTTATCGTTTTACGGGTTGGTACTGGACCCTGAATTATCAAACCTGCAAATAAAAACAGCTGGAATTACTTTTCCGTTGAAGTCATCCAGCTACCTTGCCTTTATGTACCATGAATATCAACAGCGCAATGCTACTACTGAACTTAGAGATTCTTCACTGGACTTAACTCTGACCGCCACGAATAAGGAGATCGGTCAGGCGCTGGACGTGGTTGTCAGCTATGAAGAAAGCGAGGACTGGTCGATTACATTGTCAGCGGGTTTCTTTGAAGCAGGAAAAGGGGCGGAGCAACCAGATGCTTCCGCCTATTATGGTGCGGTCGATTTGAGTTATGATTTCTAGTCTGGAATTTGCTTCAGATGATTTATTGAAGGCTTGCAAATTGATTTATCACAGTTGACCTGCTGTGTGTATCAGGTTATCTAGTTTTGCTCACCTGAGCCAGAGTCAGCTTCATCACACAAGCGCTCGGCCACTGCCAGCAACGCTGCCTGCACCCGCGTTTGCACACCAAGCTTCTTCAGAACGGCACGCACATGAAGTTTTACGGTGCCGTCAACGATGCCAAGCTCACTCGCTATATGTTTATTGCTTTCACCTTTGGCAATATGGCGAAGTATATCCATCTCTCTGGGGGTGAGTTTATAGACGTTTTTGTTGGGTGTTGTATCGAGCTCGCCTTTGTACACTGCCGCCCGCGCCAGTAAGCCGGTGAATTCCTGCGCGACGACTGTCTCTCCGTCTCTGGCGCGTTTTAAAAGATCAACCAGATTGTCAGGGTCCATGTCTTTTAACAGGTAGCCGACAGCACCAAGCTTTAACGCTCTGAGCACGTCGTTTTCTTCGATACTTGTGGTCAGGATAACAACACGCTGTTCAGGAAAATGTTTGCGAATGTCCCGCAGGATAGCGAGACCACCGATCTCTCCCATGCGCAGATCCAAAAGCACGATATCGGGACGATGTTGAGTAACCAGCTCAAGCGCTTCCTGCGCCTGTCCTGTCATTCCCAGCACATCAAGCTGTCTGCGTGTCAGCAACTCGTACAGCCCGGTGCGAAACAAGGTGTGATCATCTACAACGACAAGACTTACCCTTGACATGATCAGCCCTCTTCCAACAGCACATACGGCGGCAGCTTTAGATTGATACGGGTTCCCTCACCCGGTTCAGAATCTATTGTTATTATCGCGCCGATGCTAGTCGCTCTATCTCGCATGATAGACAGACCGATGTGTTCTCCAATACCGTCACCCGCCTGCAATGTAATAGCCTCAGCGCAAAAGCCAATGCCGTCGTCTTCTATCAATACATTTCGCACACCGGACGGCTCAACCCTTAAATAGACTCGAATCATCGTCGCGTTTGAATACTTGCTTGCATTGATCAGCGCTTCGCGGATAATTCGCTGTATTACGGAACCTTCTCGTGCTGTCACTTTGATGTGCGGATTATCGTTTTGAAAAAACACCGGCGTATCGCTGCTGCTATTGAAGTCATCGATAATGGTTTGTATCGAATCGGTATATCTTTGCTGGTCCGGAGACTGTCGATACTGGCCAATCAACTCACGTACTTCCACGTTGGCCTCGTCTATGATGCCTTCAACTCTCACCAGATCTTTTAGAATGGATTCAGAGGGATCTTTCTCAAATGCCTCTCGCAGCATTGTTATCTGATAACGACAGGCTAATAAGGTTTGCGCCAGGGAGTCGTGAATCTCAGCGCCGAGCCTGGTGCGCTCTTTAATTACTCTCGCATGATGTACAGATTCCAACACCAGATGTTTTGCCACAAACATGCTCAGCTGATCGGAAACCGTTTTAAAGACTCGTTGAGTGTCCCGCCCGGGTTCCAGCAGGTTTTCCTGTCCCTGCACCTCAACTATGCCGACCACCTCCCGGCCTTTGAAGAAAGGGATTTTCAGTTGGTAACCGGAGTGACCAATCGCTACCGAGCTGACTTCGCTGACCAGCTCGGAGGGCGCGCCGCAATTGCTGAAGTGATCGGGGTTATTGGTCGCCTGAAGTTTCAGCCTGTCACCCTCGAGCATATAAGCGGCAACCGGCACATCGCCCAGCCAACTGGCTAAATCAGTACAGACTGTGTCCAATACGGATTGCTGGTCGATCTCTCCGGCAACATCGGAAGTTAACTGAAAAAGAAGCTCTAGTACCTGGTTCTGGTTTTCAAGTCGCTTGGTCTGTGTACCAACCAGATTCTCCATGTCATCAGACAACTGTTTGAGCGTTGCGGCAACGTTGCCGGTGTGGAAATCCAGCTCCTTAAAGTGCGGGTGAGTCTCAGGCAAACCGATAGAAGTACGCAGTTCACCGTCACACAGCTGTTGCAACCACTTGCGAAGCGCAAGGTCCGGTATAATAAAATGCTCAGTGGTGTAGCTCCACACATACGCCAGGCCGATTATAAGTGCTGCAATTAATATTACGATAGCAACACGGCCAAGCTGCGGAACAAACAACACGACCATCAGCAAAGCAATCATCAGGACCAGACCTGACAGGCATAGCCATTTTAGTACATTGAATGCATTAATCGCCCGACCGTAAGTCGACAGTTCACCCCGACGACTGGTGTAGTCTTTATCTGCAAGATCCTGCTCAGGCAGATCCTTGTCAGACAGACTAGTCTCCACTACCGGATTCACTGCCATCGTCCTTGCTTTTCTCTCTGGGCGGTACAAATGTCGGATCATTGGGGTTCAGAAAAATGAAGTGCTTTTTGGCGTCTTCCATTTCAACGTAATCGAGAGTGGTGCCACTCAGCAACGGCTTGTGATCATTGGCAATGACTACATCAACCCCGCTACATCCAACCATAGTATCGCCCGGCCCCGCTTCATCAAAACCCATTTGATACTCTATAGCACCATCTTCGCTTCTCCGGGCGGCTATGCGCAGCGGCATATCGTCAAACTCGTGATGCGCCATGTTGCTTTTCAATTGCGCTGCTGCAGCTTTAGTTACCGTGAACACAGTGATTTTGCCTCTTGATAATTTGCACCATGACAGTAGATGATACGCTAACCGTGCCGGTTGTTCTGTTGTTTAATTCTGTCCATCAGGCCGTCTATCCACGGCGATGCACGGGTATGTCTGAAGTGCGCATAGCTGGCATAGGTATTGGCGAAAATGACCCCGTCATGCTCACCGTCGATACCGTAGCCCCGTTCCACCGCATAGGTATAGGGCAACGGCTGATCAAAGGAGATGCTTGAATGATGAAACTCATGCGCTGCAATAGCGCTGTCATCGTGCAGGTGTCGCAGCTTCATATAACCGCGGCCCTGTGGTTTTTCGCACATAGTGACATCGGCGTCGAACACACCTACCATATCAAAAACACCATCGTCCAGTATCAGGCTTCTGCACAGATACATTAATCCACCACACTCTGCATGTACTACCAGACCACTGTGGATGGCCGTACTCAACGACTCGCGAAAAAAGCGATTTTGCATTAAGGCTTCAGCGTAGCGTTCGGGGAAACCACCACCAATCAGCAATCCGTCAAGATTGTCTGGAAATTTATCACGCAACGGTGAAAGTACAATCAGCTCCACACCTCGTTCGCGCAGCGTGTCCAGATCATCCTGATAGTAAAAATGGAACGCCTCGTCTTGTGCTACGCCGACCCTGATCTTTTTACCACGAACCACCGTTGCGGACAGGGATGCTTCATCTGCAGCGGTTGCGGTTTCTGTATTGCTAAAAATATCCGCCAAATCACAGTTGGCTGAAATCAAATCTGCAGCGTTGTCGATTTGCCGGCTGTAGCGATTTAGTTCGGGAGCCGGCATCAGCCCGAGCTGTTTTTCCTCGATATGTATGCTGTCAGCTTCCGGTATTTCACCCAGCAGTTTGATGTCGCAATGATCGCGCAACGCCGTGCGGATCTTGTGCGCATGCCGATCGGAGCGGAGGCGGTTAAGAATCACGCCTGCATACCGTACCTGTGAGTCAAACTGCTGGATACCGTTTATCAACGCTGCCACGGTTCGGTGCATTCCGCGACAGTCTACCACCAGTATGACCGGCAACTTGAGCAGGCGGGCTATCGCGGCATTGCTGTCCGAGCCATCGCTCTGCAGGCCATCGTGCAAACCCATCGTACCTTCGACCAGTGATAACGCGCCGGGGGAGGCTTTGTTAAACGTGGTTAGAAGTTCATCGTCAGCTTGCAGCCACGGGTCAAGGTTGTAACAACCGCGACCGCTGGCTGCCCCCAACCATAGCGGATCAATGTAGTCCGGGCCCTTTTTAAAAGTCTGCACAGTCAGTTTTCGACGCTGCGCCGCGCGTGCCAGGCCCATGGTGACTGCGGTTTTGCCACTTGATCGCCACGGTGCCGAAATCAAATACCCGGAGGTGGCCACGTCCGCGTCGCCGGCATCAGTCATTCGACAGCAGCGCTGGCGGCTTCAGAGCAGAGCGGTAACAGCTTTAGCACCATCGCAAACAGCAACAATGAAAAACACACTCCACCCATGCCAACCCCCCACTCCCACAACGACGGCGTATAGGCCGCGAACCCTGCATCACCAAACGAACTGGCGGTAACGATCTTACCCGGAAAAAGCGTTTGCGGGACAGTTTGGGAACCGATAACAATTACGTATACCATCACCATACCACCCAGCAGTGCCGCGCCACTGGCAGCCAGAAGTAACCCGGTGTTTTTGTTAGCTGCAGGTTGCGATAGTCCGCGCAGGCGCTGTAGCAGCAGCAACGGCACCACAACCCCCAGCACGATATGGCCAAACCAGAACAACACTGCGAAAGGGCCACCAAGCACAAAGCGTTCATCCGCCTGATGTTCTGCCACGTACAGGTTGCTTAGATGGTGTACCACTGAAAAATACAGCAGCGTCAATAAACACCAGAACAACAATGTGGCAAGGGCATTGACGACCGCTGCGGGTAGAATCCCGCGTTGCCAGCGTGCCACCAGCATCATAACCAACGCAAGTATCGCCGTGCCCATCACAACAGACAGAGCGATAAACAATGGCGCCATAATGGCCGCGTCCAGAGCGCTTCGTCCGACCAGAAATCCGAAAATACAGCCGGTACCTGTGGTCAGCACAATGCGCCACAGAAACACCAGCGCACCGACACGACTGGTGTATCGATTAATTTTTCGATCCAGCATGGTCGACAGATAAACCACACCCAGGAATATAAAACCGGTATACAGAAATATATTCCACGAAAAGATTGATCTGAAATTATACGTCGTCATCGCAATTGCCAGGCGATCGGGACGACCAAGATCAAGTACCAGCACCAGCAGCCCACCAACCAACAAAGTTATCGCAAGCGCCACTGACAGACGTGCATAGGGCTTGTAGATCTGCAGGCCGAACACCGAAGCAAGCGTTGCACCATTGAGCGCCCCCGACGCGGTCAGTATCAACGACACCGCAAACACATGCGGCAAGCCCCACACCACTTGATTCGTCATGCCGGTGATATGGTGGCCCTGATGCTCCATGTTATAGGCACAATAGCCACCTGCTATGCTCATCAACAACAGCACCAGTAATAACCACAGATAACCACTCGTGGTTTGGCCGAGGGGCTGGTAGCTTGTGTTATCAATACTCATACCGGCGCACCATTCATAATCCGTGGTACCGCACGCCGGTATTTAGCTGCAGATCGGCACGCACCTGACTGGCGCCAATCTCTTTCATTTTCGTCGCCAGCTTGCTTTGCGGATCATTAAGATCACCGAAAAGTATCGCGCTGTGCGCCTCATCGGTACAGGCTACCGCACAGGCTGGCTGAAGATCTTCGGAGCGGTCGACACGGTGCACACACAATGTGCAGCTTTCAACAGTGCCCTTTCCTCTGGGCGCGGCAGGTTTTTGATTGGTCAGGGTCTCATGAATAAAGGACCGCGCTTTGTAGGGACACGCCATCATACAGTAGCGGCAACCGATACAAGTATGCTTGTTGACCAGCACAATGCCATCTGCCCGCTTGAAAGAGGCACCGGTTGGACAGACATCGACACACGGTGCCGAGTCACAGTGCTGGCACATCACCGGTACAGAGGATTCGCTGCCGGTGAGTTTATCCTTCAGGTCTATCTTTCTTATCCATTGTGCACGGGTAGCGTCATTGCCTTCATTTTCGATGCCGTGTTCTTCATTGCAGCCACGCACACAGGCATCACAGCCTGAGCTGCATTTGGAGGTATCGATTAACAGTCCCCATCGTTTTTCAGCAGTGACAGCCCCTGTAGTGTTTGCTTTCTGTTCTCTGGCCTTTACTTCGAGCAAGGTAAACGACGACACAGCAGTTGCACCAAGCAAACCAAGGTTGCGCAAAAAACGCCGGCGTGCGAGCAGCGATTTATCAGTTTGTGGTGAAGAACTGTTGTTCTTTTGCATGGTAATCTGTTGACTTCAGTAGCGACATAACACGATTTATTTCAGCGTGTGGCATTGGATTGTCAGGCAGCAGGCCGATCTGCCGGGCTTGTTCCGGCACTGCTGCATGGCAGCTGAAACAGTCTATCTTTACAGCGGCATAAGCATGGCAGCTCTGGCAGAATTGGCCTTCGGCATCGACTCTTATAGCGGCTCCGCTGTCACTGCGCTGCGCATGGCAATCAACACATCCGATAAGACTGTAAGGTGCTCCGCGTACACCATCGATAACAGTATCGTCTCGTTGATGGTCTAGTAGTTTCATGTGATCCGAACGCATGAGGTTTGTATCTGCCACGCACTGCTCACCCTTGAACGCGGGCACTATCACAGGTTGGGCCACCGCACCGGCAAACCAGAAGCCAGCTGTTGTTATCAACATCACTGCACAAAGAACACTGACGATAGTCCTATGAGTGACCGTGGCAAGGCTACGTAACATAAATCAGTGGCCCATGCCCATATCGATGTAACCCGACGGACAAACATCGGCACAAATGTGGCAACCGATACATTTGCTGTAATCAGTATCGACATAACGCCCGGTGGTGGTCTTGTCTTTCCTGACTCTGAAAACCGCATCCTGCGGGCAGTAGATCACGCAGTTGTCGCACTCGAAACACATGCCACAGCTCATGCAGCGCCCGGCTTCCGCTTTGGCTTGTTCTTCAGTCAGTAACACCATTCGTTCTTCAAAATGGCCAAGCACCTGATCACCTTCGGGTACATTTTCGTCGCGTTTGTGGCGCGCCTGTTCTTTCCAGTGACCCAGAAATAACTCATTGGCACTGGCAATCTCACTTGCCGATCGATCTTCGTAGTTATGCACCGCATACTCTGCTTTATCTGTACCCCAGGCTGCCGCCTTGTCGTACTCAGCGATTTGCAGGTTCGATTCATTTAATTTTTCCATCAGGTTAAAGTGATGAACATCAACTTTGGGCCGCTTACTGATGGTGGTACCGCTAAGATAGTTTTCGATAGTGGTCGCAGCAACCGTTGCCTGACCAATTGCCGTGGTTAACAGATGCGGCCGTATAATATCACCGGCGACAAAATGGCCGGGCTTATCAGCCACCTGATAATAGGGATCAGCGTCTATCAGTCCACGGCCGTTATCCAGCGCTTCCAGACCGTCCAGGTTACCGCCCTGACCTATCGCTGCAACAACAAGATCAGTCTCTATTTCAAATTCGGTACCTTCAACCGCTTGTGGTCGTCCGTCTTTGTCTACAGAGCATTCACACATCACTATGCTTAGCGCCAGACCGTTTTCATCGGTGTTGATTCGCACCGGCATCACACCATTGATGATCTCTACGCCTTCTGTCAGTGCATCATGGACTTCATGCTCTGCTGCGGTCATCGCGGTTCGTGGCAACAGTGATGTCAGGGTGACTTTTGCGCCACTGCGCCTGGCGGCCATGGCGGCATCGTGTGCTACATATCCGTGGACTACCAGTTCAGGGCGTTCCTGCGCGTTTTGTTTGTTAATCTTGCCAAGACGTCTTGCGACCGATACGACATCGATAGAGGTATCGCCGCCGCCGACGCACACTACCCGGTCTGCCGAGACCTGCAGTCGACCGGTGTTAAAGGCCTCTAAAAACTTGACGCCGGATACACAATTGGGGGCGTCACCACCTGCAACCGGTATTGCCCGCCCCGACTGACAGCCGATCGCCCACAACACGGCGTCATAGTCTTTTTCCAGCGACTCAATGGTAATATCCCGCCCGACACGCACACCCAGTTTAAGGTCGATGTCTCCCATGTCCAGAATTCGCTGCAGCTCTGAATCAAGATGGCTTCTGGGCGTTCGATAACCCGGGATGCCATAGCGCATCATGCCGCCAAGCGCTTCGTGGTCATCAAATACAGTGCTTGCTATGCCTTTACGCCGCAACTGATAGGCGGCCGCCATACCGGCAGGACCACCGCCGATGATAGCTACTTTTTTGTCTGACGACAGCGGCGGGCTTTCAAACGCAAAGCCCTCGGCCGTGGCGGTGTCACCAATGTATTGCTCTACCGCGTTGATGCCGACAAAGTCGTCTACCTCGTTGCGATTGCAGCCGGCCTCACATGGTGCCGGACAAACCCGTCCCATTTGCGATGGAAACGGGTTTGCGGCAGTTGAACGCCGGAACGCGTATTCCTGCCAGCTCAGATCCCCGGTGGGTTTTTCGATGCCATTGGCAATTTGCAGCCAGCCCCGAATGTCTTCACCTGACGGACAACTACCCTGACACGGCGGTGTGCGATTTACATAGGTGGGACACTTGTGAGACTCGTCGGCGACGAAGATCTGTTCAGTCCAGTTCTTCCACTTCTGATCACCATCCTTGTATTTTCTGATGGTATGGTTATCCGATTTTTCGGTCTTGCTCCACGGCGTTGTCATCGTGTTAGCCCTTATCTGCTGTAGTGTAGGCAATGCCCGGCGTTATCTTTTCCAGGTGCATTGCTGTCAACCCGGATCAACAGGGAATACAAGCGCATCTCCCACCAGTTGGTGGACACTGATTATTTGATCCATCTCGAACCCGTAGTACGGGAATACTTTTGAGAACTGGCTTTTGCAGATGGCGCAAATAGCTGCCATATGCGTTATCCGGTGCTGGTCGTTAACGTCTTTTAAAGCCTGCATGCGAGGCTTAGCGCCCTTGACCCGCAGTTCGACTAAATCATCTGTCAGCAGACCACCACCTCCGCCACAGCAGAACGTCGCTTCACCGATGGTGTCAGCGGGCATATCAAAAAAGTGGTTGCAGCTGGCGCGTATAACATCACGCGGCAGTGTAAATTGACCGCCCGCTTTGTCACCCATACGTGAGGCGCGTGCCACATTGCATGAGTCGTGAAAAGTCACACGTTTGTCGTCGTTGGCTGATTTATCGAGCCGCAGGCGACCCTGTTGAATGAGATCGTGCGTCACCTCGACAATGTGTTGCGGCACCGGATAACGCGAGTCCAGAAAATCAAACGGCCCGGCCAGGGTATTGAGAAAGCTGTACCCGACACGCCACGCATGGCCACATTCGCCAAATACAATACGCTTGACGCCCAGCTCCAGGGCAGCTTCACGAATACGCATGGCCACTTTCTGCATGTTGTCCCGGCTACCGATAAAAAGACCGAAGTTTGCGGCTTCTGACGCATGTGAGGATATGGTCCAGCTGATCCCTGCCTGATGAAACACTTTGGCATAACCGATTAATCCATCGATGTGAGGCTCTGCGAAAAAGTCTGCCGACGGCGTGACCAACAGCACTTCAGCGCCTTTGACATCAAGCGGAAATTTTACCGCTACATTGATTTCTTCCTCGACGTCTTCTTCCAGACCTTCGAGTGTGTCTGCCAGTGCGGGCTCAGGCAGGCCCAGGTTGTTACCCAGCTTATGCACCTTGCCGATAATTTCATTGCAATACTTTTGTCCCTTGCCAATGGTGTCCATGATTTCGCGGGCCGCCATCGACACTTCGGCGGTGTCGATACCATAGGGGCAATACACAGAACAGCGGCGACACTGTGAACACTGATGAAAATACTTGTACCAGTCGTCCAGCATTTGCTCGTCAAATTCTTTTGCACCCACCAGCCCGGGGAGGTACTTGCCAGCCAGCGTATAGTGGCGACGATAAACAGATCGCAGTAAATCCTGCCGCGCTACCGGCATGTTGTTGGGATCGCCGGTGCCAAGAAAATAGTGACACTTATCAGTACACGCGCCGCACTTGACGCAGGAATCAAGGTACACACGCAGCGCTCTGGAGCCCTTGACGAGTTCCCCCAGTTTTTCCACGCCAACCTGTTGCCAGTTGTCGACTAGCTCACCGGGGTAACCCAACGCCTCGTTTATCGGCGCTTTGGCGACAAACGGCTGGCTGTGCGACATTGCACCCGGCTTGACAGCCGGCGTGTCTGTGAAATCACCCAGCACTGGCACATCAAATGGAACAGGCTTTTTAGCCATTTTTCTGCTCTTGTGACACGGCGCTGTTTGCACTTTTGCTTGCCTGCCCACCGGTGTGTCGTCTCTCACGGGGGTTATCTACCTGATAGCGAGACGGACTGAAAAACAGCCCCGGTGCGTGCAGCAATTTAGAAAACGGAAAAATAAGTAACAGAACAGCGACAAACAGCAAATGCAGAAATAAAAGACTGCTGCCCGACAGCGCGTTTAAATCAAAGGATAATAAACCGCGGGCAAATTGCTTTACCGCCACAATATCCGTATGCCACACAAAGCGCATCAACAACCCCGATCCGGCTATCGCCATGATCAACAACAGCATAAGATAATCCGAAGGGGCGGAAATTGTTCGGACCCGATCAACCAGAAAGCGCCTGCCCAGTAAACCGGTCAGCCCGACCAGCATGGCAAGACCCGCGTACTTGCTTAACGGTGCAATCAAAGCCACCCAGCCCCATACAGGCTCTGTAAAATAACGAAGATGACATAGCAGAGCGACAAAAAGCCCTGCGTGAAAAAGCCAGCCAAACAGCCAGGTGAATTTGGATGCCTTGAACAAGCTGTCGAAGAACACGACTTCCCTGAACATTCGCCACACCACACCTGCACGAGTGGTGGGAGCCGGTGTTGTGGGTATTTTCAACGGCGCCGGTGTCGCTGCATACTGATAAACCTTGCGACCGACACCCAGCACACAAATGATCGCTGCTAAATATAGAATGGCGCTAATTAGCATAGCTGCTTAACGTAGCTGTTTAACAAAGCCGGTAACATAGCTGACTGGTTGAACACCGTGAACACTGTTACCTGCTTCCGTTATACGCAGCCGGTCGGTTTCGGTAAACCTGCGTACTTACATGCCTGCTTCGCCGGCCCGTAGGGATACAGCTCATACAGGTACTTGCCGTTGCCATATTCCTTACCCAGCTTTTTGCCGATGGCTTTGGTCAATACCCGAACCGCCGGCGCAATTTGATATTCTTCGTAGTACTCACGTAAAAAATTAATCACCTCCCAGTGATTGTCAGTGAGTTCGCAATCGTCGATCTCTGCCATGACGGTGGCGACACCAGGCTCCCAGTCAGACAGGTTCTCAAGGTAACCCTCTTCATCAGTGGCCAGTGTTTTGCCGTCTACCTCAATGCTGCTCATATTATGTCTCCGATGTCTGGTGGTCTGTGCGTTTGACAACGCAGTTTTGATTAATAATCAGCGGGCTCGCAAGGGCTGTCAGAGCCACGAGTGGACTCTATCATGTTCCGCAACAAGAGCAACAAAACCCTTATAGTCAACCGGGGTAAAGCCATTGACCATTTCACTGTCAGCAAAACCCCGGGCAGCAAGATCACCTTCCAGCACATACAGTTTCATGTTTTGCCCCGCTTCAGTCAGTGGCGCATCGTAGGCGGTGCCGCTGACCGCTGCCACAACCGCATCTTCTATCAGCAACAGGGCGTCACCACTGGACGTACGTGTAATGCATTGATCGAGGCTGCGTTTTTCGAACGGTGATTTATTGACAATATTCAAGGTACTCATCAGAAACTCAACACCACGTCTTGCTGGTCGATTAGTTCAGCTACTTTTGCACGCGCTACCAGCTCTACGTCAACCAGCAGGTCGGATTCATTTAACCCCCTTTCCTGCAGTGATTCGGTCTCGACAAATAATTTTTCCACATCGTACATTTCAAGTGCCTTGAAGGCTTTGGAAAAATTTTTCATCTCCAGGGAATCGGGTCTCTGTTCTTTTTTCAGCTGATACACACCGTCGTCGATAAACAGCATGCTGACATCCTGATCAAAAGCCGCACCGATCAACACAGTTTCAAGCGCTTCATGCGCGTAGACCGTGCCATGCGGAGCACGGCGATTGATATAGATGAACTTCTTCTGGACACCACCGGCGTATTCTTCATCTTCCATGGTTTTGGAATCCTTTGGTCATGCTGAGCAGACAGACACCTGCAACAGATACAATTAAAGGTGTAGTCATCACGATGAATTTTGTCCTCCCGCCAATCACTTTGCTAGTCTCCGAAGGTAAGCAGCCGATCTGCCTCAATACCGGCTTCGATCAGCTGCCCGAGGCCGGAGATTCGAAACCCGTCGGCCACGTTTATGGCGTCTTTTTTATTTCGATCACGCTCGCCTTCATCGACCATACCGCGGCGCTGGCAGGCCGCTACACACAACACCAGATCCACACCGCTTTCAGCGGCCAGGGCGCTCCAGCGTTTTTGAATGTGGCGGTCGTCCTGAGGCGGTGTAGTCAGGTTTGAGCCGTTGTTCACCCCGTCATGGTAGAAGAACACACGCGCTACTTCATGGCCGGATTCAATCGCGGCTACGGCAAACTGATAGGCACTGTCGGAAGCCTGATGTTGATACGGCCCTTCATTCACAAGGATGGCGAATTTCAATGAACTATTCCGTCAGAAACGAATGTGGCTTGATGCGTTGAGACTTTTGCGTGAACCACGCCAGTTGTCGATATGGAATTTGGTAAATGGCAGTTCGGTTATTTCGAAAAAACGCGGCCATCCAATTCGATCTATCCAGTCGTTAATACGCTCCCAGTCTTTGGCATCTTCTTTATAGGCGAAGAGGATTTTTTTGACCACCGCTGTGGCCTCGGGCCAGCGCGGCGGATTGTTTGGAATACCTGCGGCAACCAGTTTCTGAAAGGAAGGTTTACTGCGCGCGTTAGAGTGATTACCGCCGACCCACACCGCAAGTTTAGAATGCTCGGGATCGTTGATTTGCATTGGCGGGCATGGCGGATAGCAGGCGCCACAGCAAATGCATTTTTTTTCATCGACCTCCAGTGACGGTTTACCGTTTACCATCGCCGGTCTGATCGCGGCGACGGGACAACGGGCAACCACTGACGGCCGCTCACACACATTTGCCACCAGATCGTGATTGATTTTAGGCGGCTTGGTGTGCTGAATGTTAATGGCGATATCGCCCTGGCCACCGCAGTTTATCTGACAGCACGAGGTAGTGATATGCACGCGGTTCGGCATTTCAGCATGCGTAAACTCGTGAATCAGTTCATCCATCATTGACTTCACAATGCCGGAGGCATCGGTGCCCGGTATATCACAGTGCAGCCAGCCCTGGGTGTGCGAGATCATCGCCACTGAGTTTTGTGTGCCACCGACAATAAACCCGGCCTGCGTCAGCGCGTCAATCAGCGGCTCTACCTTGGCTTCGGAATCGACCATATACTCGATGTTGGAGCGAATGGTAAATCGCACGTGACCATCACCGAATTCATCGCCAATGTCACAAAGCTTGCGCAGGGTAAAAACATCGAGAATACGCTGCGTACCTGCTCGAACCGTCCAGATAGCCTCACCGCTTTCAGCGATATGGCACAACACCCCCGGTCGCGGGTGTGTATGGTTAACCCATTGTCCGAAGTTGCGCAGCATCACCGGGTGAAGGTACTGCATACCGTCGGGGCAACCGCTTTCGATTGCCGGTCGCATTTGCTTCTTTGGCTTTTTTGCAGTGGTAGGGGCTTGAGTGGCCATCAGACTGATCCTCCGGCGACGGTACTTTTATTATCTGAATGCTTTGCCTCGTCACGACGCTCGAACCACTTGGCTGCCTCTGCGTCCCATTCGTCCAGTCTGACGTAGGAGCTTTCGCGCGGGTGGCTGATCATGGCAGGGTCAACATCAACGCCGATACCTTCAAGAAAATTTACCAACCCGATACGCTCGATCATTTCACCGGTGCGCTCGTGTTCGAGTGCATTCTCTGCAAAGAAGTCTATGGTTTCTTCGGCAATCTCGGTGATGCGCTCGAAGTCTTCATCGCTTTCAAGCCGCATAAACGGCACAATTACCGTACCGAACAGATCACCGATTTTCAGCGTGCGTTTGCCGCCGATAAGAATACTGACGCCTTTGTCATCACCCGGGCTGAACGCTGACGGCACAACATTAAGACAATGCATGCAACGCACGCAGTTGCGATTATCGACTTCTACGCTGTCGTCGTCTTTCAGGGTAAGCGCATTTGTGGGACAACGCGTGATGATATTGTCTATCACGTGTTGACGGCCTTTGCGCCCGACGTAGTCTTTAAACGCCCCCTGATCGACTTTCATGTCATCTCGCCATGTGCCTATCACGGCAAAGTCAGCACGCTCTATTGAATTCATGCAGTCATTGGGGCAACCGGACACCTTGAATTTGAATTTATAAGGCAATGCGGGTCGATGGATATCGTCGGTGAAGTTGTTTACCAGTGTCCGGTGTATTCGATGTTCATTGGCACATGACATTTCACAGCGCGCGCTGCCAACGCACGACATCGCGGTGCGCACACATGGACCGGCACCACCAAGATCAAAGCCGTACTCGTTGATTTCGTCAAAAAAGTGCTGAGTGTTTTCAGTGGTTGACCCGATAAACATAATATTGCCGGTCTGACCGTGAAAGGTCACCAGCCCGGAACCGTGCTTCTCCCAGCTGTCTGCGAGCGTGCGAAGCATATCGGTTGAGTAGTGGTTGCCCGCCGGTGGCTGTACCCGCAGCGTATGGAACTCGCGTGATTCCGGGAACATATCTCCGACTTCGGAAAAACGCGGGATAATGCCACCACCGTAGCCGTAGACACTGACGGTGCCGCCCTTCCAGTAGCCCTTGCGGGTTTTATAGGAATGTTCAAGCTGACCTAACAGATCGTTGGCCATGCCATTGACCCGGTCGCTGGGGTGATCGTCCCGCAGACGCTTTATGCCGGACACAAAACTGGGCCACGGACCGGATTCCAGATGATCCAGCATCGGCGTATCGTGATTGTTTTTAGAATCTGAATCCGACATATTGTTGTGTGTCCTCAGGTGCCAGGACGCCTGCGCCATCGTAGCGCTGACGTTAATACAAACCACTATAGTTTATAGGTTGGGTTATAGGGTGCATATAACTCTTTATGAACACCCGCAACACCGAATCTATACCAAAAGGAATAGTCACCACGAAAGCAGACCCACGCGTCAGTATACATGCCTGTCTGCGAACATTATGAGCCATTCCCGAGCTATGATATTGTGCGGTAAACGTCACGAGTCCACCGCATGACAAATCGCTCATGGTCCGGCAACTGTCCGGCGGGCCTGACAAAACAGTTTAATGGCCAGTCAACCGCCTACCTGCAGTGGCGGGAACACCGCCTGCAATTGCAAAGCGACTGGCGTAACACCGAACCACTGGCCCTGTCGCCGGCCTTAAACACCACCGCCGACGCACAGTCACTGTCGATTCTTTGTGAACAGGTGCGAGACTATGGGTTTGCTGTGTACCAGTGGACCCGGACATCTGCAGACATCAACAACGACGTGGCGCGCCTGTACGCCGGATTGTCACTGACCACTACCGACAGCGGTGTTGTGAGTGACAAAAACGGATTGTCTCTGCTTAGCGATATGTCAGGCACACCTCGCGGTCGGTTTATCCCGTACACCTCCCGGGCCATGGGCTGGCACAGCGATGGTTACTACAACGCCCCCGAAAAAGCACTGCGCTGCTTCACCCTGCACTGCGTCCAGCCTGCAGCACAAGGAGGTGAGTTATCGTTGCTGGATGACCACCTGTTGCTGATTGCGCTGGCGGATGAAAACCCCGGGATGGTAGCGTTACTGTCCAGTAAAAACGCCATGACGATCCCCGCCAATAAAGACGACGTTGGCCATGACCGACCGGATCGAGCCACCGCAGTTCTGTTTAATCACGCAGACGGGTCTCCGGGCACCCACTTTACTACGCGTACAACTAACATCCGCTGGCAAAGCACTGATACTATGGCCGCGGCCCGACGCATGACCGAACTGATCGATCAGCATAAAGACTGGCACTATACCGTGCGGCTGCAGCCGGGACAGGGAATTGTGACGCGAAATATTCTGCACCGTCGTGAAGCATTTACCGACTCCTCCGGAGCGCCCCCGCGACAAATGCTGCGCGGGCGTTTTCTGCAGGCCGTCGGGCAGCCATCCTGCGTCACGCAGGCACCCGACACTACAAACCAGTGCACTGCAACGCACACAAACGAGAGAAACTAATTTGCTACATGTCAGCGACCTGTTATTGCAGCACCGTGAGGTCAGTACCTTTAAAGAGCTGGTAGAGGTCGTCAAGCTGCGTGCGAAAGACGAGATCTTTTTCAGAATGGACTTAAAGCCCCCCTATCACGACACGCCGGATAACTGGGAGATGATACTCGAGGCCGCCTTCAGTGGCGTCAACAACAACCCCGTTATTACCGACACACCGGACGCCGGGCAATAAGATGCCAGGCAATAAAATACCCGGCTCTCTGCCATTGAGTGATGTCGAACGCCAGTACCTGGACGACCCCGGCTATACCGATCGGCACTTGCAACTGGACCAACTCCTGCAGGCGCTTGAACAGAGCCCGGAGACCCGGGACTCTGGACAACAACTGGATCGCGCTGCATGTCGCTTGAAAATTGCCGGCCTGCAGCTTGATCTGGATGATCGCGACAACGCCTGGCAGCACGCACACAGCACCATAGAGGTCTTTATTGAACAGCACCGGATTGAAGATGCCGCACTGGCAGCTCAGTACATCTATCTGTGTGATAAAGACGATGCCGTCAGCGCTATCGGCCAGGCCGCATGGCTGGCCGTAACCTTCCCTGTAGATCCGCATTTGACGGTTAATATACTCGACCATATTGTCGATGAAACACCCGACAAATCCGACGGCGCAGCGGTGGCCGCGGCCACTGCACACTATGTGGTCGATCTGCGCGCCGAGGACAATAATCGCGAGCAACTCGAGCTTGCCAGTGGCTCCATGCTGGCCCGCGTGGCACGTCGCCACAGCGGTATAGAAGACCAGCAACAATTTGATGTGTGGGTGCAAACACTCGAACTGGACGACCCTGAGAAATTTCTAATACGGCTGCGCAACGTCATTGATGTGATGGTTCAGGACACCTGGTGGTTTGATCGCGAGGCATTGAGCAACACACTACCCACGTATGATGATGACGACGAAAGACCAAGTGACGGGCATGACGAGGGCACCCCTGCATGAGCGTGTGGCAAGACGCCGATGACGACAATACCCGCCTGCCCGTCGCATCCATGAGCGATGTGATTTTTAAAATTGATTGCAGGCAGTTGCCGGCCGATCATGCAGCAGTACTGACTGAAGCGCTTTGCCAACAGGCGCCATGGTTACACAAACTTGACCACTGCGGGGTGCATCCGATTCATGTTGCAGGCTCTCAAAACGGCTGGCAACGGCCGGAGCCCGACAGCGATGAGCCGTTGATTTTATCAAAGCGCACGCGACTCAGGATCAGAGTTCAAAATGACCACGCCCAAAAACTGATCGATAGCCTCAGTGAGACCCGCCACCAGATCAGTGGCTATCAGCTGGATATCAACAGCGCACGCATAAACCCGCTGCGGCCGTGCGAAACGCTGTTTTCGCGCTATACCGTATACAGCGCCACCCACACGCAAGACGAAAACGCTTTTCTACAACAGGTGATGGATGAGTGCAGCAAGCTTGGCTACACCCCTGCAAAGCTACTGTGTGGTCGCTCGCAGATTGTCTCTACAGCCGCCGGCAAAGTGACAACCCGCAGTGTGTTACTGGCCGATGTGCCAGCAGAATATTCTATTGCCCTGCAGGACAAAGGTCTGGGCGACTTTCGCCTGATGGGTTGCGGGCTTATGATTCCGCATAAAGATACCGGTGTTGTTTCCTGACTGGAACGTCTATTTGTCCAGCGCTGTAAAAGCTTCCCGCGCCAGTAATTCAACCACCGAATCATGCGCACCGAAATAGTTGCTGATTCGGATATCCACTTGCGGGCAGCTGAGCTGTTTTTCCTGCACCAGTTCGGGTACATCTTCCGCGACGTGCCGCCCCTTCGACAGGAAATAAGGGAACACTTCTATCTGCGTGGCTCCCTGATCAATACAGTGCTGTATGCCGGCTCCGATAGACGGCTCTGACAATTCCAGAAAGGCACAGGTGGTGAAGTCCGCGTTGTTCGCGCTATGCGCTGCCACACGACTGGTCAACTGTTTTATTTCTTCATTGGATTCTTCACGACGGCTGCCATGTGCAACCAGCAACAATGCTTTCATAACGGTGCGCTACCTTTCCTTAAAGCCGGATTGTACAAGCTGACAGGTGAATTCTGGGTGAATGACTGAATGAAATTTCCGCGTGAATTAACCGCTTAACGCGTTAAGCGCTGGTAAATTCATCGGGATCAAATCCGGCGGCTCGATAATATTCCCGTGCGCGGGGTATATCTTTCTCAACGCCCTGACCTTCCATGAATATCATGCCCAGTGTTGACCACGCACCTGCAAGGCCACTGGCACCTGCCAGTTCAAGCAGTCTAACAGCCTCATCGGTGTTTTGTTCAACACCCTCACCAAACAGATAATTCACCCCCAGTGAATGTTGCGCCAGCCCCAATTCCTGATCGGCCGCTTTTTGCATCAATGCGGCGGCTTTTGCGGGCTGTGCAATAACACCCAGACCATTTTGCAGCATGATGGCGCAGCGGTACTGCGCATCGGCGCTACCGGCGTCAGACATTGGCTCCAGCATTTGCCAGGCGCGACGAAACTCCTTAGCCTCAAACGCCGCAATACCACTAACCAGTTGCATTTCTTCGTTGTCCATACCGCCCTCGGGTGCTCAGATACAAGGCGACATTATAACAGGCGTTGAGCAGTGGCGAAAAAGGCCCTCAACGTTCATACTGAACAGCATTATTCAAGGCCCGACAACTGCGGCAATCGCAAGCCGACTGTTGAAAATAAACGAAATGTCTATGTCCGGAGTTCCAGATACTGATCCAGCTGCCTTTTTAAATCGCAGTGTGTCTACAATTTAAGGTTAATGAACAATGCGTGCTACTAAATGAACACCAAACACAAGGTTTGTCCGGTTACTGACATACCGCTACTTGAAATGCGCTGCGTTTCTCTTTCAGACCGCAACGTACTGGTTGCACACACGGATTCCGGGATCTTTGTCAGTGATGAAATGTGCACCCACGAAGACGCCAGACTTTGCGACGGCAACCTCAACGGTACGCTGGTCAAATGCCCGCTGCACGGCAGTCGCTTTGATCTGGTCGACGGCCGGGTACTGGATGACCCGGCAGACGAAAACCTGACGGTTTATCCGGTCACCGTTGAAGAGGGCATTATTTATATCACTCTGCAAGACTCCAACAACCCAGGTTAACGCATGTCAAAAACTCCACAGATGGTACCCGATGTCGCTGACGCGCAACTCATGCACTCAGTGATTCAACGTGTAGCCACGGGCCCCGAGCTCAGCAAAAATATCTCCTACGATGAGGCACGCTCTGTGACCAACGCCTTGCTGTCAGGGGATGTTGATCCGGTTCAGGCGGCGGTATTTCTGATCGGTTTGCGTATGAAACGCGAAACACCAACAGAACTCAAAGGGGTAATGGATGCACTGCAGGAGCACACCGTGCAGGTCAGTGCTTCAGTCGACGACGTGGTGGCGCTCTCTGATCCCTACAACGGTTTTAACCGCACCTTGCACGCCTCACTGTTTGCACTGCCTGTCATGGCGGCCTGTGGTGTAGCTGCCTACTCACATGGCGTTGAGATGGTAGGTCCGAAGTATGGCGTGACTCACCACAGCATCATTAAAGCTCTGGGTGGCAATCCACTGCAGGACATGCAGACCCTTGCCAGTCGATTATCTGATTCTTCTATTGGCTGGGGCTACGCCGATCAAAGTGTTTTCTGCGCGCCGCTTTACAGCCTGTGTGAATTGCGCAGACAAATAGTCAAGCGTCCGGTACTCAGTACCACCGAAGTGATGCTGACACCCATCCGCGGAAAAACCAGAACTCATCTGGTCACAGGCTATGTACATAAGCCCTACCGTGAAGTCTACGCTATGCTTGCACGCCACCTGCAGCACGACTCACTGCTGTTGATACGCGGTACCGAAGGAGGCGTCATTCCATCGTTTCGCGCCAAAGCACACTTTGTCCGCTACAGCGGCAAAGACACTGAAACAGAACACGACGTAGAACTGGAAACAATGCAGCTCGACCGCGACTACCGCGCGGAAGACATTCCGCAAAACATGCCTGCCGCCACCACCCACCCGGACTGTTTCGGCATGAAGTGGGATATCGGCGCGCTGGCGAAACTATGTGCAGACAAAGGGTTGGCCGCACTCAATGGCGAGCCTGGTGCCGTATACGACGCAGCGGTGATAGGCAGCGCACTTACCATGTGGCACACAGGCAAGGTGGCAACGTTGCCCGAGGCCGCCGATGCCGCACGTGAAGCGATACATTCCGGTGAAGCACTTAAAAGGTTTCAGGCTGGTTTGCAGGCACTATAACCCTGACCTGGAGATGGTCAGCTGGCAATTGCTCAGCTGACGTTCAATTTCCGGTGTAGCGAAACGCCCGTTACAACCAGCGACGCACACTCTGCCGGTATTCACGATAACGAGCTCCAAACAGATCTGTCAACGCTTTCTCTTCAGGGAATATCTGCAGGTAATTTATCGCAACGATAAAAACAGGAAGCACCAGAAATGGCGACATACTACCCAACAGAAACGCCACGCCTGTCAGCACCAACAGCATACCAAGGTACACAGGGTTTCGTGTCAAACGATACATTCCATCTACCACAAGCGCGCTGCTGTTTTCGGGTCGCAACGGATTAACAGTGGTTTTGGCACGGTAAAACTGTGCCGCACACCATAAATCCAAACACAGCCCGGTGACGATAAACACTACGCCAGGCAAGCTCATCCAGCCCTGATCAAATTGAACAAGCGGTACTGCACGGTTCAATAGCCACATGAGTCCGGCGCAGACAATGGTGATAATCGGTGGTGGTATTTTCACTGCTTGCTTCCGTTACGTTCTTTGTTACAACAAACGATCACTTGCTTACGAAAAGACCCGCTGATCAGCCGTCACCGTCTGGCAGTTTGGCCAGCAACTCACCGATCAGGAACCAAAAATACTCATCCCCCCGGTAGCCTCTCAATCGGCCAACTTCGCGTCCATTTTCGACCAGGATGAAAGTGGGCGTCAACGTTTCGGGGGCTACTTCTGCTAAATCGGCAGGCCATCCATCGTCAATATCGATGCGCCTCAGCGGTGCTCGCATGCCCTCTTGCGTTTTTGGATAAATATCTGCTATTTCATGATTAAACCGCTCGCAGTACACGCAGCCGCTTTCCTCGACCATCACCAGTTCGGTTGATGCCTGTGCGATCGCACTGGTGACAATGGCACTGGTGACAATGGCACCCAGTGTCATCGCGACCAGCATAATCACCCGGATCACACTTGCTGGTGACCGTTGAGGCGAAGCAATGGTTGGCACACTGGTGATCACGTTTTTTAACTCCATTGTTATATGAAACAACGTCACGGCAAGTAGTTCAACCGAATCCCGGGCGTCGCTTAACGTGCCCGCTTAACGTGCCTGTTATACTAGATCACCTGATTAATATATTCAATATTATGAATGCAAAAACAGCCAATGCCCACTCGCGATCCATCACAAATTCTGCCCGATAAACCCACCGGATTGCAGAGTCCAGAATTTTGCATAAAGCCCGTCTGCCTCCATCAACTGTTGATGGCTGCCCTGCTCAGCAACCCTGCCGCCATCCAGAACGACAATGCGATCCATCTGTGAAATGGTTGAAAGGCGGTGCGCAATAGCGATAACGGATTTGTTTTGCATCACTCCTGTCAATGCGCTTTGAATTTCAGCTTCTACTTCACTGTCCAGTGCGCTGGTCGCTTCGTCGAGAATAAGAATGGGGGCATCCTTTAGAACCACGCGGGCAAGCGCTATTCGCTGACGCTGTCCACCGGATAATTTTATCCCGCGTTCACCGACGTGAGCATCGTAACCACAGCGACCCCTGTTATCTTTGAGTTTTACAATGAATTCGTGAGCCCTTGCTTCACGGGCAGCGTGCTCAATCTGGTGTTGATCAATATCCTCGCGTCCTAAGGAAATGTTATCGCGCACCGATCGATTAAGCAGTGAAGCCTGCTGGCTGACCATGCTGATCGCCGCGCGCAGGCTGTCCGGCTCGACATCCCTGATGTTCTGTCCATCAATTTTTATAGTGCCCTTTTCGATATCATAGAAACGCAAAACCAGATTAACCAGAGTCGACTTACCCGCCCCTGATCGACCCACCAGTCCTACCTTTTCGCCTGGTTCGACCACAAGCGTTACACCATCCAGGCCGCCCTGTTTTTTACCGTAGTGATGGGACACATTATCAATTTCAATTCTACCTTCACTTAACGCCAGATCCGGTGCATTGGCAGTCACCGGAATGGCGTGTGGCTGAGCAATTGTTTTTAACGCCTCGCGCAAACTGCCGACCCGCAGGAAGATCATCCACACTGAATCGAGAATCCATTCGGCCATTGTGGTAATCCGTAAACACAGGGCCACAGCTGCACTCACCAGCCCGATGGTAGCCGCACCCTGTGACCACAGCCAGATCCCGTAGCCTACGAAACCGGTCATGATCACACCTTCCAGCAGGTTGAGAATGGTTCTTAACGAAAGTCCGATCCTGCGTGTCTTAAATAACGCCTGCCGGGTATTTTCAAGTTCTGTTTTATGATCTTGAATAAGCGCGCCGTGGTGTGAGAAGAGTTTCCAGGTGTCGATGTTAGAGAAGCTGTCAACAACATTGCCGACCAGTGCGGACTTGGCACTTTGAAAAGCCTGCTGCGCCACGACCATACGCGGAATTACCATGACTAACAGCACGACATACAGCGCAAGCCAGATGAATAATGGTATCGCCAGTCGCACGTCGGTATCGGCCATCAGCATCACTATGCCCAGCATATAAACCAGTCCGAACGCCACGGCATTTAGCGATTGATAAATGATGTCTCCAGCATAATTGCCGATATCCACCAGGCGGGTAGATGTACGACCGGTCAGGTCTTCCTGAAACCACCCGACAGATTGTCGCGCCAGATGATGGTGTGCACGCCACCGAACCAGTGTTGCCACGTTGCACTGGAATCCTATCTCGTTGACCGCTACACGTGCAAACTGCGAAGCCGGCCGCAGCAACAGCAACACCAGCGCTACGATAAACAATTCAGGCCCGTGCAACTGCCAGATTTGCGTTGGCTCTGTGTTCGATAAGGTATCGATAAGTCTGCCACTATAGGAAATAAGCCACACTTCAATGCCTGCAGCAAAGATCGTTATGCAAACACTTAGCAGCAGTATTCGCCGCAGCGGATACAAGTGTGATTTCAGGTAGACCAGTACCTTGCCGGATGGCGGTACGCTGGTGGAGTTATATGGATCGACCAGATTCAGCGTGGCGCCGGTGATCAGATTGAACCACTTACGCACGAGTTTCGCTGCCTGCTAAACGAATATTCACTGGAATCATCACCAGCGCGGCACTTTTCGCACATAGTCAGGAATATATTTAAGCATTTCGTCGGTATCTGCCCGATCGTACAACGCCTGCGACACATACAGCTCGTGATACTCCTGCAGCGCATCGGGATTAATTTCGACACCGATGCCAGGGCCATCCGGAACTGCTATCGCACCGTCATGGAAAGGGATTTTTCCGCCGCGTATGATCTCGTGTTCTGTCCACGGGTAGTGTGTATCACAGTCGTATGTGAGGTTAGGGATTGCCGCCGCCACATGCACCATGGCCGCAAGGCTTATTCCCAAATGGGTATTAGAGTGCATTGATACGCCCATATCAGCCGCCTTGCAAAACTCTCCCAGTTTTATAGCGCCGCTTGCACCGCGCCAGTAGTGATGATCGGCCAGAACTATTTGTACGGCGTCTTTTTTTATCGCCGCGACCACCTGATCAAACTGCACTACCACCAGGTTTGTCGACAGCGGCACATCAGTCGATGCTGAGAGTTCAGCCATTGCATCCATGCCACGCACCGGATCTTCCAGGTACTCTAGCAACGGCCCCATCTGTTCACACATGCGCTGTGCGGTGGGCACTGTCCAGGCCCCCATCGGATCTATTCGCAGCGGCGCATCGGGAAAGCGATCACGAAGCTTTCGCATGGTTTCCAGCTCAAGATCCGGCTCCAGCACGCCGCCCTTCAACTTAAAGGAGGTGAACCCGTGTTGCTGCGCCAGTGTTGCTGCCTCTTCAACCAACGCATCAGGCGTCATCACTTCGCCGAATATATCGTTGCCCGGCTGATCCTGAGGCTTTATGAATTTAAAGAATAGATAACCGCCGAACCTTACTTTATCCCGCACTGCACCACCCAGCAGATCGCACAGGGGGCGATTGGTTTTTTTGCCCTGTATATCAAGGCAGGCCAGCTCAAACGCACCGTAGACCACATCCACCAGTCGATGATCGGTGAGCATGGTGGGAGAGTTGATGCCACCGGCATCCGGTAAGACACGCTCAACACGTGCCGCAAGATCGTTTAAATGAAACGGGTCGAGCCCGCTTAGCGCCGGTGCTACGGCCTTCAGACCATTAAGGGTTCGTGCAGCACCATAAGTTTCACCGATGCCGGTGATCCCGTCATCAGTAGTGATCTCTATGATAGTGCGTAGAAAGACCCCCTGGTGCACACCCTTCACATTGACCAATGGCACATCCGGTATCGCTACCGGGGTTAATTTGACTTCACGCACCCGCATAAGTAACCAGCCCAGTGACTCCGTCGGCTTTGCGACACAATGTTGCAAGCAGGAGATTGTTGATTGACCACTGCATTCTAACTCTGATATCTTAGTTTAGCCATCTGATATATTATAACCTATGCCAGCAGCACCTGAGAATTCACAGCTAGATCCAGCCGGGCAGTTAAGCATCGGACAATTGCTGGCGGGCACCACCCTGGAGGCCGATGAGCTACTGGTATCGCAGATTTACCGAATCCTGTGGGACCAGATAGTCACCCTGAAAGTGCTGCCCGGGCAGCTGATGTCAGAAAAAGAGATCGCCGAGGCACTAAACGCAAGTAAAACCCCCGTACGTGAGGCACTGATCCGGCTGGAAGACGCCGGGCTGGTCAATATCGTGCCGAAAAGCGGCACCTACATTACACCGATTAGCATCAACTCTTACATAGAGGGCTGCTTTGTGCGCCTGCAACTTGAAACCGGCGCCGTGCAACGTGCGGCGGAACGTGGCCATCTGAGTTCAGAATTGCCAAACCTTGATCTGATCCTTGAACAACAGGCTAATGCACTTAAAGACGAGGACTACGTCAGGTTCTTTTCACTGGATGAAGCGCTGCACGAGACTTTTTTTAAGATGGCGGGGGTAGTCGGGGTGTGGCCGGTGCTACGGCGTACACAGGCCGACGTAATACGAGTGCGACAACTCAAACGCATCGGCCATATTCGACGCGGCCCTGAAGTACTCAAACAACACCGTACAATTGTCAAAGCGATTAAAAAAGGCGATCCGGTTGCGAGCAAGGCAGCACTTATCGATCACATCGGATCGCTTGAAACTGAACTGGAACAACTCACCAGTCACCAGGAACTGATGACTTTCATTGAAAATCAGGACACCTCAAAGGTGCGTAAACGCAGCGGCCGGCGCAACAACACCAGTTCAGCAGCAACAGACAGGGCCAGATAAAACAATGCACCAGGCAACAACTCACATGGTTAGATACACATGACTAGCGTCATCCTTGACAAGGTTGCGAAGAGCTACGGTAATCTCGAAGTCGTTCACAACATCGATCTGACCATTGAAAGCCAGGAATTCGTGGTACTCGTGGGTCCATCCGGTTGTGGAAAATCCACCACCTTGCGAATGATTGCGGGACTGGAGGAAATCTCCGGTGGCACCGTATCGATAGACTCTCGCGTGGTAAACAGAGTGGCACCGAAGGATCGCGATGTGGCCATGGTTTTTCAAAACTACGCACTTTATCCGCACCTCAACGTGGCAAACAACATTGCCTTCGGACTTCGCATACGTCGAACCCCTAAGGACGAAATCGCAAAGACTGTTGCCGATGTCGCAGCCATTCTGGGCTTGACCGACTATCTCGACAGACGTCCGTCCGATCTGTCAGGTGGTCAGCGTCAGCGGGTGGCAATGGGGCGCGCAATTGTACGGCGCCCGAAAGTATTTCTATTTGATGAACCGCTATCAAATCTCGACGCGAAATTACGCACGCAGATGAGAGCAGAAATCAAACAGCTTCACAAACGGCTTGATGTGACGTCCGTCTATGTGACCCACGACCAGGTTGAAGCAATGACACTCGCTGACCGAATCGTGGTGATGAACGACGGCTACATTGAACAAATCGGATCACCGATGGACTTGTTCATGAATCCGGTAAGCACATTTGTCGCTGGCTTCATCGGCTCGCCGCCCATGAACCAAATGCAGGGGGTGGTATCAGGCACGCCTTCCGGCAAGCAGGTAATGATTGGCGATGCCGCCTTTGCAATACCCGACAACATCAGCGTCAGTGACGGACAACAGGTGGTTGTCGGGGTGCGTCCGGAGCATTTCTCTATGACACCGGACGATGGCTCACCTGCGATTCCTATATCACTGAATCTGGTTGAACCACTCGGATCAGAGGCACTGCTGCATGCAACCATTGCCGGTCAACCAGTAATTATCAAGGCAGAAACCAACGGTGACATAAAACATCTTTCCGGCATTTCACAGGTGTATGCACCGAGGAATCTGGTAAAGATTTTTGACGCAGAGTCCGGAGTTGTCATTACAGGACAACACGGCTCGTGAACACAGGCTCAGACAAGCGGCATGTGACTACCGTCACCACGACTCGCAAACGAACTCTAAAACAGAAGCTTATCTGGCTTGGCGATCACTTCAGAAATGAATGGCAGATTTATCTAATGCTGTTGCCAACGATCATCTGGATGATTCTGTTTCTGTACAAACCGATGTACGGCTTGCAGATTGCGTTTAAGGACTACTCAATATTCCGCGGCGTGGCAAATAGTCCGTGGGCGGGCCTGGAGCACTTTGAAACGCTTTTTACCAATGACCAGTTCATCCGGGCATTCTGGAACACTATCAAAATCAGTTTTTTGAATCTTCTATTCGGCTTTCCAGCACCTATCATTCTCGCGTTGATGTTTAACGAGGTAATGAATGCCACCTACAAGAAAACCGCACAAACGATCGTCTACCTGCCGCACTTTATTTCGTCAGTGATTATCGCAGGTATCGTAATTACGGCGTTCTCACCATCGGTAGGCATTGTTAATACCGTGCTCGGCTGGCTTGGAATTGATTCCATATACTTTTTAACCAAGCCGGAATGGTTCAGGCCAATCTTTGTCGGCACCGGCATCTGGCAGGAAGCGGGGTTTGGGTCAATTGTCTTTCTGGCTGCTATCGCAGGTGTCAGCCCCTCACTCTATGAAAGTGCTGTAGTAGACGGTGCCAGTCGATGGCAGATGATGTGGAAAATCACCCTTCCCTCGATTCTGCCAACGATTCTCATCATGCTGATTATTCGCATCGGTAATGTGATGGAAGTTTCGTTCGAGTTGATCATTCTGCTTTATCAGCCTGCAACTTATGAAACGGCAGATGTAGTCAACACGTTTGTTTACCGGCAGGGTCTGCAAAGTGGTCGCTACGACTTCGCAGCCGCTGCGGGCCTTTTTAATGCGGTCGTCGCGTTTGTGCTTGTGATGATTGCCAATACCCTGTCGCGACGCTACTCGCGCACATCGTTGTGGTAGGGATTATTGAATGATTAGCTGGAACCTCTATTCTCGCGGCGACAAAATATTTTCCATTGTTGTGTCGCTGTTGATTGGCATGTTTACAATTGCCACTTTGTACCCGTTTATCTACATCGCTGCGGTGTCGTTCAGTTCGGGCTTTGCAGCGCAAGCAGGCAAAGTTGTGTTGACACCTATTCAGCTAACAACTGAAGCCTACAAATACATTCTGGTACAGCCCGAGTTCTGGATCTCGTACCGCAACACATTTATCTATACTATTGGCGGCACGATACTGAGTCTGTTGTTCATTATCCCGGCCGCTTATGCATTGTCGCGGCCACAGTTAATAGGCAGACGATATTTCAATCTGTTTATCGCATTTACCATGTGGTTTAACGCGGGGCTGATTCCTTTTTATCTGAACATGCGTGACCTGAACCTTTTGGACAGCATGTTTGGTATTATCCTGGCGTTCGCAGTCAATGCTTTCAACATTATATTGCTGCGCAACTTCTTCGAGTCATTACCACAAAGCTTTGAAGAAGCCGCACGGATGGACGGGGCAAACGATTTCCAGATTTTGTGGAAAGTTTTTATTCCGCTATCCAAGCCAGCGATCGCTACGATCACATTGTTTTGCATCGTGGCACGATGGAACGGATTTTTCTGGGCGATGGTCCTCTTGCAGAGCGAGGATAAAATTCCGCTGCAGGTCTTCCTTCGCCATACATTGGCAACCCTTAGCGATGATGATGAATTTGCAATGACACAGTTGGAAGCAGCCTATAGTGCCGAGACCGTGACAGCAGCTATCATCGTCTGTTCAGTTATCCCGGTATTGCTTGTTTATCCGTGGATTCAAAAATACTTCGAGAAGGGCATTCTTCTCGGTGGTGTCAAAGAGTAAGTAAATAAACTAATTGGAGAGGAGCTATGAAAAAACTTTTATTCACAACAGCCGTTTCGGCGGCTATGGCAGCTGCGGTGACAACCACACCAACGCTCGCCGATGGCCATTTACAAATCGTTAAAGGCGATCCACTGGAATTGACGATCCAGATGAATCACGCCCGCTATCCGGTCTATAAAGAAGACTGGCCGGTAGAACAAAAAGCGCGTGAGCTGACTAATGTGCACCTGAAAGACGTCACCGTGGGCGCTAACATGCGCACCGACTCCGAGAATACCGGGAAAACTGAAGCACTAAATCTGATGCTTGCGTCAGGCACCATCCCGGATATTGTCGGCTCCAGCCGGATCAAGGACTTCGTTAATCAATTCGGCCCCGAAGGCGCGTTTTTACCGCTGAACGATCTGATCGATGAGCATGCACCCAATTTGAAGAAGTTCTTCGCAGAAAGACCTGAAATCGCAGCGGCTATTTCAGCGGCCGATGGCAACATGTACTACATACCGTATCTGCCGGACGGCAAGTACGGCAGAGCCTACTGGATCCGTACAGACTGGCTGAAAAAGCTCGGCCTCGAGGTGCCTGAGACGGTAGAGGACTACGAGAAAGTTCTGCGCGCATTTAAAACTCAGGATCCCAACGGCAACGGCGTTGCCGATGAAGTGCCTTACTTTGCACGTCAGTGGCCTGAGCTTATTCGCCTGGTAACTTTGTGGGATGGGCGTTCTTCAGGTTCAGACACCTACCACGACTTCATGGTGGTCGATGGAAAAATCGAACATCCATATGCCGGAGAAGGTTATCGTGAAGGTATTAAAAACCTCGCACGCTGGCAGGCAGAAGGCTTAGTGGATGCAGAAATTTTTACCCGTGGTAGTTCTGCACGTGACTTCCTTCTCAGTGAAAACCTGGGCGGCTCTACGCACGACTGGTTTGCATCAACTTCCGGCTATAATCGTTTGGCCTCTGAAATCGATGGGTTTGAATTTAAAGCCATGGCCCCACCGGCGTCAATCAGTGGCAAACGCATCGAAGAGCATCGCCGTATTCCAATCAAGCCGGATGGCTGGGCGATTGGCGGCACTAACAAACACCCGGTCGAAACCATTAAGTACTTTGACTTCTTCTTTACCGAGGAAGGTCGACGCCTGGCAAACTTCGGTGTCGAAGGCATGCACTACGACATGATAGATGGCAAGGCTATTTTCAAACAAGAGTTCCTCGATGCAGGGCCGGTCAACCGCTCCCTGTACCAGGTGGGTTCGCAACTGCAAGGGCGAGGTTATTTTCAGGACTATGGTTATGAGATCCAGTGGTCAAATGAGTTTGCTCTTGAAGGTATCGAGCTATATGACCAGGGTGACTACCTGATCGATCAGTTTCTGGGCGTTGCTTTTAACGCAGATGAGCAGAAAGTATACGATCGCCACTGGGGCTCTATCAGAGACCATATGCTGGAGCGTCAGCAAAGCTGGATCCTTGGCAACGGCGACGTCGAAGCTGATTGGGACGACTACATGGCCCAGCTTGATAAGTTAGGTCTGAGCAAAGTTCTGGAAGTAATGAACTCTGCATACAAGCGTCAGTACAACAAGTAGCAAAACCACACAGGTGGGCGGCAGCAACTGTCGCCCACACTGTTCATACAACCGGAGATACCCTTTTGCAACGCGTTGTACAAAATCAAGATGGTGCAGCGACTCTGCTGTTACTGGAAGAACCGCGTGCCGGCCGACTGACAATCGGCTACAGCCCGATTGACCTCAGTGACGAAATTGTAGAGAACCCTCCACGATTCACCTGGCTTCCGGTTATTGAAGACGAAGCTTTTTACACCCTTCGTATACAGACCGAAACCAAGGATAACGACCCTGCAAGCTGGACATTCACCAGGCTGCCATTAAACTTTTTTACACCGGATATCGTCCTGCCTGCAGGACAATACAACTGGACTTACGCCGTTTGCGATTCTGTCACCGGCGAGCCGCTGACGACCTGGAGCACACCGCGTCAGTTTCGTATTACCGATGATCTTCCGCAAACACCACTACAGTCACGCGACAAGCGTTTCAACCATGTGTGCCGGGCTCACCCCAGACTATGGATGACGCCTGAAAGACTGGACACTTTCCGCCGCGACATCACCAGTGATCAGTCCAGATACAACTGGTCTGTGTTTTTCGAAAAATCAGCGCAGCCATGGATGGACAAAGACATCATGGCCGAACCCGCTGGTTATCCGAATCATCAACGTGTAGCCTCGATCTGGCGACAAACCTATATCAATTGTCAGCAGTTGCTCTACGCAATACGACACCTGTCAGTCGGCGGCAAGGTCACTCAAGACGATGTCATGCTCGCACGCGCTAAAGAGTGGTTATTAGAGGCCGCCAGCTGGGACCCGAATGGAACAACATCACGTGGTTACACCGACGAATGGGCTTTTCGTGTCAACCTTGCTCTGGCCTGGGGATACGATTGGCTTCATGATGAGTTAACCGAAGATGAACGCGAGCTCGTACGCAACGCATTGCTGGAACGTACACGTGAAACCGCCAACCACATCATCAACAATGCAAAAATTCAGCTATTCCCGTACGACAGCCACGCGGTCAGAGCGGTGTCAGCGGTACTGATTCCAGCGTCCATCGCCCTTCTTGACGACTCACCAGAAGCCGAAACCTGGCTTAACTACTCGATTGAATTCCTGTTTACTATCTATTCCCCGTGGGGCGATAAAGAAGGTGGCTGGGCCGAGGGGCCTCACTACTGGATGACGGGAATGGCCTATCTTATCGATGCGGCAAATCTACTTAAAAGTTACGCCGGCATTGATATTTATCAGCGACCTTTTTTTCAGCACACCGGTGATTTTCCGTTTTATACCAAAGCCCCCGGTACACGCCGCGGTACCTTTGGCGATGACTCAACCATGGGAGATCTGCCCTGTCTTAAGGTTGCCTACAACCTGCGACAGTTCGCCGGCGTCACCGGCAACGCACACTACCAATGGTATTTCGAAGAGATACTGCGCAATGACCCTGGCACTGCCATGGAATTTTATAATTTCGGCTGGTGGGATCTAAATTTCGATGACATGGTCTATCAGTACGATTTTCCGGTCATAGAATCTATACCACCAACAGGGATCGACACACTTAAATGGTTCAAAGGTATTGGCTGGGCGGCAATACAACACAGCCTGAACAATCCAGACCAACACATCGGCTTCATTATGAAGTCCAGTTCCTTTGGCTCTATCAGCCACAGTCATGGAGATCAAAATGCGTTTGTAATGTCGGCTTACGGTGAGGATCTTGCCATTCAATCCGGCTACTATGTGGCGTTTAACAGCTCGATGCACAAAAACTGGCGCAGGCAAACACGCTCTAAAAACGCAATACTGATAAACGGAGCCGGACAATACGCAAACAAAGACAAGACCATTGCCATGAGCGCCACAGGCAACATAGACCAGGCAATACAGCACACAGATCATATTTATATAAAAGGGGATGCAACAGCCGCCTACGCCACACTGACACCTGCGGTGGAGCAAGTGATCAGGGAAGTCTATTTCGTGCACAACAGTTACTTTGTAATTGTTGACTCCATTGATGCCTGTGAACCGGTATCGATCAACTGGTTGTTGCATACCAACGAGCCCATGAACCTGGGGGCCAGTTCGTTTAGATATAACGGCGGGCGCGCCGGTTTCTATGGCCAGTTTGTCTGGTCGGAATCAGGCCAGCCCGATTGCGAGCAAATCACCGGCTTTCCGGACGTCGACACCGACGACTATGCAGGACTGCCAGAAAGCAGCCATCTTAATGCGACTTTTCCGGCTGCAAAAAGACAGCGAATCGCCACGTTACTGGTGCCCTATTCTTTATCAGAGCCGAAACGGATTTTCCATTTTATAGACGATCAGGGCTATGACCTTGATATCTATTTTTCAGACTCTGATGAAAATTCATTTGCCGTGAATATTAAAAAATTAGCGCGCACATAAGTCTCTTTACCGGGCTACTAACAGTCAATCAGGTTGCCGATAACGGGCACTATGCTTGTAATCAACTACCACGCAATCCGGTATGAACTTTGAGCGCTGTGTGATGGTTAGCAAGCCGTTTCTGGTGCCACAGCTTTTCTTGTTAACGCTGCCTGGAGTTACCTGCTCTAATGTAGCGATAGAGACAACCAGGTCGGTCCGCTTGAGTATTGCCCCTTTTAATAGATGTCACGACTGAGGTAACATCTCTTCTTAATTCCCACTGCGATGTTAATACAAATGACAAATTCATCACCCAAACCGACCGCCGGCGCACCCCTCCCCGGCTTTAATGCAACACGACTTGATGGCACATCAATGACGTTTAATGGTGCAAATGGTCAGTGGCTTTTGCTGGTCATTTATCGAGGAAAGCACTGCGGTCGCTGCAAGAAGTACCTGAATAAACTTGAGAGCATGCAGAGCCAATGGCGTGACTCAGGCTTTGAAATTCTTGTCGTATCCGGCGACCCGATAGACAAGGCCAAAAGCGATGTTGAAGAATTTGGCTGGACGTTCGATATCGCCTGTGACCTCAGTGAGCCGGACATGCGTAAACTGGGTCTGTATATCAGCGATCCTCTCACCCCCGATGAAACCGACAGACGCTTCGCGGAACCAGGTGTTTTTTGTATCCGCCCGGACAACACAGTGCAAATCGCCGCCATATCTAACGGTCCTTCTGCACGGCCTGATCTTGAAGAGCTACTCGACGGCATGGCCTTTACGATAGAACACGGCAAGCCCGCACGCGGAATGGCCTAGCCTGAGCGGTAGGAGTCTGCCTAGCGCGAACGTGCCATGGCGAGGGCCCTTGTCTTATAACAACATGATGGTTCGATCATTTTAGGCGCATAGTCATTCAATTTGTCCCGAAAGTGATCGATAATTTCCATCGCCCTGGGCGCACCGTCAGGGCGCGTTTGCTGTAGCAGAGGTTCTGCCGCCTAGTCCGAGAAGTACTCGGCATGGCTTTGCTGAACTTCCGCAATAGTGTCGTCAAGCCGCGCCATGTGCAGCATGATTGCCTGTTTCACGGCTTCGGGATCTCGTTTGCTTAGACCGGTGACTATTTTTTTATGATCAGCCAGGATCTGTTTGGCACCATTTTTATCGGTTAGCGACAACATACAAAGACGATCAACCGTCGCTTTGCAATCTTCTATAATCTTGATGGCAAAATCACATCCGGCTATTTCGCAGATTCGCATATGAAACTGATGATCAAGAAGATTGAATTTACCGACATCGCCGGCTTCCAGGGCATTTTTTTGTAAAGCGAGCAACTCTTTCAGCCCTTTCTCATGCTCGGGATTGAAATTCTCACCAGCTCTTCTGCCTGTTTCAAGCTCTACTGCCAAACGAACAAACCTGGCCTGAACAATGGTAGAACGCGACATAGGCCTCACAATTGTTACACGCTGAGGCCGTACAGCAACAAGATCAAGATCGTTCAGTCTTATCAGTGCCTCACGCACCGGTTGGCGTGATACATCATATTGGCTGGCGACTTCCGACTCTGATAGCTTGGTGCCGGGTGGCAGACGCATTTTTATAATGTCAGTGTATAACGCATCGAATAGTTCGTCTGTTGTGGTCCGACGTTTATTGGCAGAGGCCTCTTTGGCCATTATTGCGTCCTCAAACTTTGATATCAGTAAACATGCTTATTAAAAAAAGCCCTGCAAATATAGCAGTGGCGAAGCACAACCCGCATATTAACATATTAACAATCCCGGTATTTTGACTGGCCCACCAACCGAGTGTAAGCCTGTCTCCTGCACAGGTAACCTGACAACGGAATCACGGGAATTTAAATCACTTGTGCACACTAAACAATGCCGGGTATACGGTGCAACGGGCTGTCAATGAAAAAGCAAAGGACCGTGTGTATCAACCCCGAGCCCGCAGCGATCAGAATCATAAACCCGGATTCCATCCTCATGGACATTCCAACAGCAGACTCAAAAAAAGCCGCCTGTCCGTGAGCATGTCGAAACTTACTAAGTTTACGTTCCAGTTAATATGGACAGACACGGGTTTCCGATAATTGCCCGATAAAGAGCCAGCAGCCGGAGCCTTTAGAACGGATACAAAACACTCCGTTACACAGCGATGAGCCACTTTTTTACCGAACGGACAACCAGCCACCACCGCAGTTCACCCGAGCGAATTTACACCACACACCTGCCTGGCAAATCAAAACACTTTAGTTTTGCTCTTACAATAAGATAAGCAACTGATTCCATCCCCGGCAGGAATCACATACTTCCATACTAGTATGGAAATTAGTAACATCTATGTTAATATGGTGATATGAAACAACAAATCACATCCAGCGACCTGGCTGCCGGGCGGTCAATTAACGTGATCTGTCTCGGCGAACCATTATATGAGTTCAACCAGCGCAGTGACGGACTATTTGAAACAGGTTTCGGTGGTGACACCTCAAATTGTGCGATCGCCGCCGCGCGCAGTGGCGCCAGGTCGGCCATGCTGACACATCTGGGTGACGACGCTTTTGCTAAAAGTTTCATTGATATGTGGACTAACGAGGGCGTAAACACCGATGCGGTCAGGATGATTCCCGGCCAGGAGACCGGGGTCTATTTTGTAAATCACGACAATGAGGGACATCACTACACCTACCGGCGCAAAAATTCCGCAGCAAGTAATCTTGATAGCCCGGATATAGATCCACAGCCAATACAAAACGCCCAGATACTACACGTGTCGGGAATCAGTCAGGCCATTTCTGATTCTGCCGCAGAGGCTGTCAATGCCGCAATCCGCATTGCAAAAGAAAACGGCACCTGGATATCCTACGACACCAATCTCAGGCTTAATCTGCTTGAACTCGCCCCCTCACGGGATCGGTTTCACAATGCTATCCAACATTGCGATATCGTGCTACCCGGCTACGACGATGCCACACAACTCACACAGCTCACTGATCCAAACGACATTGTTGATTTCTACCTTAATCTTGGTTGCCGTGTAGTTGCGCTGACCATGGGCGCGCAAGGCGTGCTGGTAGCAACCACCACTGAACGTCGAACCTATGCGGCCTACGCGGTAGACAGCATTGATGCCAACGGAGCAGGCGATACTTTTGATGGTGCATTTCTCAGTGAATACACAAAGACTTCAGACATCTGGCGTGCCGCGGAATTCGCAAATGCCGCCGCCGCGCTGTCAACGACGCGTTCGGGTGCCGTACGATCAATGCCCCATCGAGCAGATATAGAAACGTTCCTTGAAAACAACCCGACCACAACCTCAAACAACAATGAACAGGAGTAAAGTATGAAGCTAACAGGTAAAACAGCCATCGTTACTGGCGGCGGACGTGACATAGGTCGCGCCACTGCGCTGCGACTCGCAAAGTCAGGTGCCAACGTAGCAATTAACTATCACAGCAGTGCTGACGGTGCAGAGTCTGCCGTTGCAGAAATCAAAGCCAGCGGCGGATCAGCTTTTGCGATGCAAGGCGACATGACCAGCGAGTCCGAAGTCGAAGCGTTGGTGGCAAAAACACTGGAAACTTATAAAAGCATAGATGTACTGGCACACATCACCGGCGGCCTCGTGGCGCGCAAGCCTATCCCTGAGTTAACGCTTGATCACTGGCAAACTGTGATGAACCTTAACGCCACCTCCTTTTTATTACTGGTTCGTGCTGCGCTGCCCAACATGACAAACGGTGGATCAATTGTCGTTACCGCTTCACAGGCAGGCCGTGATGGCGGCGGACCAGGTGCCATCGCTTATGCCGCTTCCAAAGGTGCAGTAGTAACAATGACGCGCGGCATGGCCAAAGAACTGGGACCGAATATAAGGGTTAACTCTGTGTGCCCGGGAATGATTGATACCGACTTCCACAACATCTTCACCAAACCAGAGGTAAGAAAAAACGTTGCTGCAGGCACACCACTTAAACGCGAGGGAACATCAGAAGATGTCGCAAATCTGATTACCTACCTTGCCAGCGACGAAGCCGCATTTGTCACCGGTGCAAATATTGACATAAACGGCGGAATGCTTTTCTCTTAATCACACACGGAAAACGCAAACGAAACGTCGGCCATGATGATACTCCAGGACACTGATAGATCCACCCAGTGTGTCCAGTCGGGTTTACACAAGCCGTCTACAGCGCACCACTTAAAATTTACTAACGCACTGAATAGCGTTGTTGATAAGGTGGCTGCACTGATACCACAGTTTGGATCAAGAAACCCCGGTATTTCAAAACCAGACTCATTGCAGTATGAGTTTTGCTCCCCGGGCGACTGGAAAGCGAGTTTCTGGTGTGGACAATTATGGCTGGCACACTCGATCACTGAGGAGGAACAATTTAAAAGTAGCGCCATCATGCGTAATACCTACTTTAGCAATATACTTGAAAACCCGGAATCCCACTATCATGATCTGGGCTTTCTATTCTCCCTTTCATCGGTTGCGCACTATAAGCAAACGGGGGATCTGACTGCCTATGAAACCTCAATACAAGCCGCTGAACTTCTAACAACTCGATGGCGTCAGTCATTGAAATTCGTGAGATGCTGGAATCCAATAACACGACATGAACCGGAGCCTGCAACACGCCAGTCTTGTACACTGAACATCGACAGTGCTCAAAGCATGGCATTGTTGTTATGGGCGGCAAAAGAGACAGGTCGATCTTTTTTTTCCGACATCGCACAAATTCATCTGGATACCTGCCGTACTCAATTGTTAAGAGCCGATTTCAGCACATATCATTGTCGCGAGTTCGATAAGCAAACCGGATTACCACTGAACTTCGACCAGCATACCGCAGTCCAGTGTTGCTGGTCGCTCGCGCAGTCCCGGGCATTGCATGGCTTCGCACAAAGTTACCTGACCACCCGCGACCTGCTTTACCGGGACACCGCCGCGAAAATTGCTGACTATATTGCAGAGAACCTGCCCGAAGACGGGATTCCCTACTGGGGCTATAATTTACCGGAAGGTTGTAAACTCGTGCGCGATACGTCGGCCGCGGCCGCGGCAGCAGCCGGATTGTACGCACTTGCACTTGGCTTCGGTCCCGGCCTTGAATCAGACAAATATACTGCTTTGGCAGACAGAATTTTAACGGCTCTGGTTGAGCGCCATGATATCACTGACATTCCGGATTCGCAGGGACTACTCGACCAGGGCACTGATTTTCTTGACGCTGGGCGTGCAAATTGTATGCTGCCATATGGTGACTACTTTTACATGGAAGCACTTATGCGCTCTGTTGGACACACAGATTTTTTCTGGTAACGGTCGTGGTCAGAATAACAGCCGTTAAGTTATTCCGCAAAACCAACCGTGACCAACACGCCAAATGAAAAATAACAATCGAACCAAACCGGAACAGCGATGACTATTATCCAGGACACTGATGATGCCACCGAGTACGTGCTGCTTGACTTGTATCAGCCACCAACCGCACACCGCGCTGAATTCACCACAGCACTGGATAACGTCATTAACAAAGTGGCTACGCTGATACCGCAATTCGGATTGCGCAACCCCAGAATTTCCAGACCGGACACATTGTTGTATGAGTTCTGCACTGCAGACGAATGGGTAGCGAGCTTCTGGTGCGGACAATTATGGCTGGCGCACTCAATCACCGGACAGGAACAATTTAAAAACAGCGCCACCATGCGCAATCCCTACTTCAAAAATATTCTTGAACACCCTGAATGGCACGATCACGATCTGGGCTTTCTGTTCTCGCTGTCTTCGGTTGCACAATACAAGCTAACGGGTGACCCGACTGCCCGTGCGACCTCAATACGCGCCGCTGAACTTCTGGCAGCCCGATGGCGTCAGCCACTGCCGTTTGTGATGTGCTGGAACCCGATGAAGCGTGACGAACCGGAGTTTGCACAACGCAAGGTTGGCACTCTGAATATCGATAGTGTTCAAGGCATGGCCTTGTTGTTGTGGGCAGCCGAAGAAACCGGACAATCGTCTTTTGCCGACATAGCACATATGCATCTGGACAGTTGCCGGACACAATTGTTAAGAGACGATTTCAGTTCATACCATTGTCGCGAGTTCGACACAAAAACCGGATTGCCACTGGAAGGCTATACCCATCAGGGCTACTCTGATGAGAGCTGCTGGTCACGCGGGCACTCGTGGATGATACATGGTTTTGCGCAAAGCTACCTGACAACGCGCGATCAAATCTACCGGGAAACCTCAGCCAAAATGGCTGACTACATCGCGGACAAGCTGCCCGAAGACGGCGTACCCTACTGGGACTATAATCTGCCGGATGGTTATAAACCCTATCGAGATACCTCGGCCGCCGCCGTAACAGCGGCGGGTTTATATGCACTGGCACAAGGCTTCGGGCCCGGCACTGAATCAGAAAAATATACGGCTCTCGCAGACAAAATGCTACTCGGCCTGGTTAAGCACTACGACATTACTGCCAACCCGGGCTCTCAGGGGCTGATCGACCAGGGTGCCGCCTTTGTTGAAGCCGGACGTGCTAATAATATGCTGCCCTACGGCGACTATTACTACATGGAAGCGCTGATGCGATCTGTCGGGCACACGGAATTTTTCTGGTGATTTTTCCGGTGACAGGCAGGTGGATCAAGCAGCCGGTTTTTCAGCTTTGTCATAACCGAATATCACTTCGATTAATGCGGCGAAAACAATTGCAATCGCACCCAGCCACTGGATAATCGTGAGGGTCTCCTCCGGCAATAGAATGGCTGCACTGATTATTGCGACCACTACTTCAGACATCGTTAAGATCCCTACCCTGCCCGGGTAGAGTAACTGCGACACTCTGAAGATAACAATAAAGCCCGGCAGCATTATGCATATAGACCAGAATACAGCGGTGGGGAATGCCTCTGCCACCAAAGCATAATCCGGAAGCGGATCTGTGTAGAGTACTGTGGCAAACAACGCAGAAAGAACTGTAGTGGAAATAAAAATAAACGTTGCCAAAGGCACAATGGGTATGCCGGACCAGCGATTTAACGTGGCAATACCGATTGCCCAGAAAATTCCTGACAACAAACTGTAGAAATCACCAATGTTCAGTGGATAGTCCGTCGCCCCGCCCGCAGACACAAGGCCGTTTGAAAGCAACAGCACCAGACCGGTTAACGCCACGCCTATCGCCACCAATCTCGCTTTGGTCAGTGGTTCAGATAGCCATACCACACCAATCAATGTTGACCATACGGGGGTCAGGTAGTAGAGCAAAGTAGCCCTTGCTACCGTGGTTTCCATCAGCCCGTTTGAATACAGCGTAAAGGCCATACCAATCATGAGAGAC
>CAKZVB010000122.1 GCA_937922015.1 uncultured Granulosicoccaceae bacterium | reverse complement strand
CTACGATGCCGCGGTGGTGCCGATAGTGATTAGACCGACAAATCAATATAAAGATGCGGTCAATGACGGGGAGCAAAACAACGATAATTCGAAAAAAATAAAAAATATTCACCTGATAGTCGATCAAAACCCTTTGCCACTGGCGGGTGTTTTCAGTTTTAACGAAACCATCGAACAGTGGGATAGTCTTGAAACCAATATTCGCATCAATGAGTACACAGACGTTCGCGCCATTGCTGAAATGATGGACGGCAGCCTGCATATGACATCAAAATTCGTGAAAGCTTCTGGCGGATGTTCAGCGCCCGCCATGGCAGATCTTGAAGCCGCAATAGCAAACGCGGGTCAACTGGACTTACTGGTGGGTGAAATAAATAGAGCTCCGGGCGATGCAGCGCTGAGCTCTGCTACCGAGGCGGTTTTGAGCATTAGCCATCCGAACAATTCAGGAATGCAGTTTGATCAGGTTTCGCGCAATTACATCCCGGCCTTTTTTATCACAGAAATCGGCCTGATGTCCGGCGAAGAAGTGTTGCTTGACGTGGAAACAAATTTTTCACTGAGCGAAAATCCGGTCGTTAAACTGGCTTTTAGTGCAGCACATAACTACGACAACCTGATGTTGTACGCGCTCGATTCAAAGGGTAATCGCTTCGAAAAGGAAGTCAGGTTAGAGCAGGGGCAGGCAACGCTCAATTCTAACTGAGCGGTATCAGTTACAAGCAATCTGTAACTGATGTTTTGTATTTTACGGGAGGTTTGTCGGTTTGCGGCTAGAAGCATCTAAGGGTGGATTCGGCCTGTAATCGCTGCAGTTTCTCAACTCGCTTTTTAGCCCAGTTTGAATCCCGGTAGAATACGCCACGCTGGCCAATGTCCAGTCGGGCCTGCAATACTGTGTTTGCCTCCTCGTACTCTTCATAGGGCATTTTACTGGCTATGTAATCTATGCTGCATGAACACTGATGCAGTGATTCGAACTTATTGCCGTTAGCGGCCATACATCCTAATACGTAGTCGGCAAGTGCTGCGGTAGGGTAGGGTACTTTACAATCATCTGCTGAAAAAGCGGAAGTGGATACGAGTAAAACCAAAGTGCTTAGCGTTGTAACAACTGCACTTTTGCCTTGTGTAATTGGTGTGACCATTGATAGTTACTCTGATTGTTGCTTTACAGTGGTTGTTTTATAGGTGAGTGTTCGAATGAATGGCACAGCGCCTTGCTGTTGCGCAGATTCCATACTGATAGCGAACACTCCGGCCGCAACGTCGTCGCTTAGTGTGATATTTAGCACAGCTTGTTGCAAGTGTGGCGAATCTGCCAGATTGGGATCGTCGGTAAACGGTTGCAAAGATACCGTTCTGGTTTCAATGGTATTGCCCTCTACCTGTTCGTTCTTAGTTATCAGGGTGAGGTCTTTTTCAGCCAGGTTGTGACGAATTCTGTTGCGAAAGTACAGCACGCCACCACCACTGATCCTGCTCATAGATTGAGCGATGTGCTCAAGCATGACGATAATGACGGGGTTGCCTCGATAGTTCGGAAATGGTGGCAATGGCAGGCGTCTTTCATCCGTAAGAAAATCTACTACCACATCGCGTCTCTCTATTTTTCCGTCAGTAGTTGCATTGCCAATGTTGACGAAAACGCTGTCGGTTAGCACTGGATCTCCGGCGATTGAACCAGTGTAGGTGTATTCAACCTTTTGGTTTTCCGTAGTGTTTGATAGATGCGGGTAATCATATATCTGGGCCTGTACTGGTGTAAGCGCGTCAAATGCATTCGCTTTTCCTGTGCCGACAACGAGTAACAGGACCGGTAGTATGATTCCAGGTAATTTGTGACGTTTAGCGTGCATAACTCTGTCGGCCTGTTTTCTGGGGCTGTGGTTGGGGTGGTAATGGTAATCGCAAATACGTCGATTTGGATAGGATATTTTTGCTGGATCATAGGCAATGATTATGGTTCGATTTGTTTACTTGATTGTTGATATATCCATGTTTAACAAAGAAATTCGTAAGTTCACGTCAATGCCGATATGGGACAAAAAAAAGCTCGACTTCGTGTTGATCGGGCGTATATAGTTGAGGTAGCTCTGGAGGAAACAGGCTAGAGAGTTGGTCTGCCGGTGCTTTAATGTAATAAGGTGAGATAGTTGAAAAGTGCTGTTGAACGCCAGCATTCTCACCTGAAAACCGCGCAAAACTTATAGTCGCTCAATTGAGATCAATGTTCCTGCTTCTCCGTTTTTTTGGAATATCCCCAAGGCTTGCCTCTGTAGGTGGTTCGCGTGCTAACTATAAACACTACTGGGATTGAGCTTATGATAACCGCAAAAAAACGTGGCCTGATTGCATTTGCAGTCGCTGCGTCCACTCTGGCATTTGGTCAGGTTAATGCTAACGAAGAAGTCGCCGCCCTCGCTGCAGATCCGGCAAACTGGGCAATGCCCACTGGTGATTACGCCAACACGCGTTACAGCAAGTTAGATGAAATTAATGCGGGCAACGTGAAGGACCTGAAGGTCGCGTGGACATTTTCAACTGGTGTTCTTCGTGGCCATGAAGGTGGTCCACTGATTATCGGCGACACCATGTTTGTTCATACTCCGTTTCCAAATCGCGTCTATTCGATGGATTTAACCGATGAAGGTCGCATCAACTGGATGTACGAGCCGAAGCAGGATCCATCAGTGATACCTGTAATGTGTTGTGACACCGTAAACCGCGGTCTGTCTTATGCTGACGGGAAAGTTTTTTTATACCAGGCTGATGCCACACTTGTCGCACTGGATGAAAGCAACGGCGAAGTCGTCTGGTCTGTCTCTAACGGCGATGCGGGTAAAGGTGAAACCGGTACTTCTGCACCGATGGTCTTCAAAGATAAGGTCTTTGTCGGTATCTCCGGTGGTGAGTTCGGTGTTCAGGGTCACATGACAGCATACAACCTGTCAGATGGTTCCCTGGCGTGGAGAGGCTACTCAACCGGCCCTGATGATCAAACTCTGATGGATCCGGAAAAAACAACTCATCTCGGTGAGCCCGTCGGCGTTGATTCGGGTACGGCAACCTGGGAAGGCGACCAGTGGAAAATCGGTGGTGGTACTACCTGGGGCTGGTTCTCATATGACCCTGATTTAAATCTGATGTACTACGGTACAGGTAATCCTTCAACCTGGAATCCGGTACAGCGTCCTGGTGACAACCGCTGGTCAATGACTATCTTTGCGCGTGACGTTGACACTGGTATGGCCAAGTGGGTCTATCAGATGACTCCACATGATGAGTGGGATTACGACGGTATCAACGAAATGATCCTTGCCGACCAGGAAATTGGTGGCGAGACAGTCAAGACACTGGTTCACTTTGACCGTAACGGATTTGGCTATACATTAGACCGGGAAAGCGGCGCTTTGCTTGTTGCCGAGAAGTTTGATCCTGCAGTTAACTGGGCTACTCACGTAGACATGAAAACGGGTCGTCCGCAAGTGGTAGCCGAGTACAGTACTCACCAGAATGGCGAAGACGTAAACTCTACCAACATTTGCCCTGCAGCCCTCGGATCTAAAGATCAGCAGCCAGCGGCTTACTCTCCAAAGTCAAAATTGTTCTACGTTCCTACCAACCACGTTTGCATGGACTACGAACCATTTGAAGTTGAGTACACAGCCGGCCAGCCTTATGTTGGAGCGACTCTGTCAATGTTCCCTGCAGGTCGTGTAGACGGTAGCGGTACCGATCACCTGGGTAACTTCATTGCCTGGGATGCGACTACCGGCACTATCAAGTGGTCTAAGAAAGAAGCATTCTCTGTATGGGGCGGCGCGCTGGCTACTGCTGGTGACATCGTTTTCTACGGGACGCTTGAAGGCTACCTGAAAGCGGTATCTGCAGACACAGGTGAAGAGCTTTATCGCTTCAAGACACCTTCCGGTATTATCGGAAACGTGACTACCTGGGAGCACGATGGTAAGCAGTTCGTCGGTATTCTTTCCGGGCTTGGTGGTTGGGCTGGTATTGGCTTTGCTGCCGGTCTGACTGGAGATACTGACGGTCTTGGTGCTGTTGGTGCTTACAAGTCTCTGTCCAGCTACACCTCTCTTGGTGGTGTTTTGACAGTATTCTCACTGTAAGTCGCAGTATGTGATAAGAGGCGTGCCCGTTGTGGTGCGCCTTTTTTTTGTGTCACCGTTCAGTGTACGTTTGTATGAATTCGATACTATTAACCTTTCTCAAACAAAAAACTATCCTTATGAAGATGCCTCTCTTATTTACTCTTCCGCTGTGTCTTGGTCTGACATTTTCCAGTCAGCTTTTCTCTGGTGAAGAGGAAATTCCACAGTATGTGTCGGAAAACGGCATGGTAGACAAAGGAACTTACAACGGCTATCGCCGCTTTCATGGTACATGTCATGCCTGCCACGGGCAGGATGCTGCGGGCAGCAGTTTTGCACCCAGTCTGGTTGATGCACTAAAAGATATGGACTACGCCGCATTTACAAAAACGGTCACTGAAGGTCGACAGGCAACAAGTGCCTCTGGTGCCGTCAGCGCAATGCCTGCATTTGCTGCTGATCCCAATGTGATGAAACATCTCGATGACATCTATCGTTATCTCAGTGCCCGTTCTGATGGTGTTGTAGGCACTGGCAGACCCAAGAAAATACCTAAGAAAAAATAGATGCGTTCGCATGCTGTTAAGCTCAAGGTAATGCCTCTTCACTTGTTGGCGTTGTTGTGGCTGATGACCATTAGCAATGGCACGGCCACTGCCGCTGAAGGCCTCGGCAGGCAGGCGTTGGTCACAACGGCGCTCAGGGTCTGTGCTGATCCGGCAAACCTGCCGTTTTCTAACAAGGCAGGCGAGGGGTTCGAAAACAAAATCGTCGAACTCCTGGCTGAAAAGTTAAACCTTGAATTGCGTTACACGTGGTTTCCACAGAGTACCGGTTTTGTTCGACGTACCTTGCGGATCAGAGAGTGTGATCTCATTTCCGGTATAACTACAACCAGTGAGAAGGTGCAAAACACTAACCCGTACTACCGATCGGTGTATACACTGGTTTATCGAAAAGATTCCGGTATAAATGCGGTTCAATTAAACGATGCACAGTTAAGCGATAAAAAAATCGGTCTGATGGCCGGTACGCCACCAGCTAACATCATAGCAAGCCTTGGCTTACTGGGTAACGTGAAGCCCTATCAGTTAGTTGCAGATACTCGCCGGGAGAAGCCTGCTCGTACTGCAATTTTCGATGTTGCCAGTGGCGTTACCGATGTCGCAATAGTCTGGGGTCCGATAGCAGCCTATTATGCACGCGAAACCGGTGAAGAACTTATTGTTGTGCCACTTGTCAATGAGGTGGACCGGGTAAAAATGGATTATCGCGTCTCCATGGCTGTGCGTTACAGCGAAACTGAATGGAAACATCAAATCAATGATCTTCTTGCAGAAGCAGAACCGGAAATTAAGGAAATACTTAACGGATATGGTGTGCCCCTGCTGGATGAACGCGGTCGTTTGATTGAACCGTGAAACTGGCGATAACACAAGACCATTTCTGTAATCTGAGGCAAGGTGTTTTTTTGCAGTCATGGGTTCTGTTGATAACGTTGTTGTTTTGCGCCCCGGTACTGGCCGAGGTGCCGGAACCCGAAGGGTACAAATTAGAAGACTACGACTCCGAGGTACCATCAGGGCTTGCAGGTGCTAAGCGTGTAACTGCCGTCGAGGTCCTTGCGCTTTCCAGGCTTGAAGATTCCGTCATTATCGACGTTATACCAGAGCACCGCCGGCCTGATTGGTTGCCGGAAAATCAACTTTGGTTTCCTGTCGACCACAAAGGAATTCCGGGAGCATTGTGGTTACCCGATACCGGCTTTGGCGCTTTGTCGCCGGTGACAGAAAAATATTTCACGGATCACCTGACTGCGGCTACCGGTGGCAATCTCGATGCTCACCTGACTTTTTATTGCAGAATTGATTGTTGGATGTCATGGAACGCGGCAAAGCGGGCTCTGTCCTATGGCTACAACAATGTGTATTGGTTTGCCGATGGAGTGGACGATTGGTTTTTTGAAGGCTTTGAGTTTGCCATTTTAAAACCGGCGCCAGGCGAGCGGCAGGAAAAATAACCGCAGTCTTGCCAAGAGTTCCCGAAATGCACCGCTGTGATAGATTTCCTGACTGCGCTTCTGGTAGAGTCTCAAGAGTTATGTACGGATGGGTCTTGACTCCACGCCGCAATAGCAAGCGTCTTTGAATCCGTACTCATGTGTCATAAAAATTAAGTGAGGAAAAGCGGTGAATATAAAAAATAGTAGATTTCAGTTTAAAATCTTTGGCTTGCTTATCGCCCTCATGCACATTTGCAGCACGCAGGTTTTTGCTAATGCCGGTTTGCTCACGGGTGGTGCGCAAAAATTAACACCGTTGACCTTATCCGCTGTTGAACCGCTGTCCACCGGGCCCTATGAGTTAGAGTCGGGTGGTTATTATAAAATTGATATTGTTTGTGACGGCTCCGCCGAACTGGCACTTACCGGTTCAGAGTTTTTTCGCAACATCTGGATAGATGAGGTTGTCATTAATGATCTGGAAGTCCGGCCGTTGGGGCTTGATAGTTTTGAGTTTGACGACGAAGGCACCATCACACTTAAATTTATAGCGATCAGGCCCGGGACTTTTGCGCTGCACATACCCGGCACTACTGCTGATTCACAGCGAGCAGTCTTTACGATTAAATAGTGAGATATCCAGTGGCATCTTTGATAAAAAGCACGCGGGCACTGTGTGGACTGATGTTAATACTGGTGTTGTGTATGGTGACTTCATTAGTAAGTGCCAAAGACATGCTAAATGTCACTGTTACCTATTTGACCACTCAGGAAGAGCAACAGGTTCCATTGTCCTTGTTAGATCTGGTTATCGAGGACAACGGGCGTATGGGAGCCCGGCTTGCCATTGCAGACAATAAGACCACGGGATCCTTTCTCGGCCATGAGTACATACTTGAAGAAGTAGTCTTTGAACAAAGTGACGATATCAATGAACAGGTCAAGGCACTGGTTGCGGATGGTCGTCAACTGTTTATCGCTGATCTCAAAAAGGATGATCTGACAGCAGTCGCAGATGCAGCTCCCGATGCACTGATCTTTAATGTAAGGGCACAGGACGATATTCTGCGAAATGAGTTATGTCGCCGTAACACTTTTCATATTACGCCCAGTCGAAGTATGCGAACCGACGGGCTGGCCCAGTACCTGTCCTGGAAGCGCTGGACCAATGTAGTGTTAGTCACCGGTCGTCACGCAGCCGACAATGATTTTGCGGCTTCATTTAAAAGGTCAGCAACTCGTTACCAACTCAAAATCGTTCAGGAAAAACCCTGGACGTCCGAACCCGGAGCCAGGCGCACGGATTCCGGGCATCACTCATTACAGCAGGAAGTCCCTTCTTTCACACAATTTAAAAAACACGACGTAGTTGTCGTGGCTGACGAGACTGATGAATTCGGCGAGTATCTGCCTTACCGCATGGCCAGCCCTCGTCTGGTGGCAGGAACGCAAGGTCTGGTGCCTACCCATTGGCATCGTAGTCAGGAGCAGTGGGGTGCCACTCAAATACAACGTCGCTTCCAGAAACTGGCAAATCGTGTGATGTCAGAGAGAGACTATGCCGCCTGGGCTGCAACACGGGTTATAGGCGAAGGCGTGTCATTGACCTCGTCAAATCAGGCCGCGGAGCTTCGAAGCCTGATCTTGTCCGATAAATTCAAGCTGGCGGGTTTCAAAGGCGTGCCGCTGACATTTCGTGATTGGAATGGACAATTAAGACAGCCGATGCTGGTCGTGGGTCCGCGCATGCTTGTGACGGTTTCACCGCAACAAGGTTTTCTGCACCAGCGCTCCGAACTGGATACGCTGGGGTACGATAAACCAGAATCGGCCTGTGATAAATTTTAGATTTTGCTCATAGAGAGAGAGATATGTTGTTCAAACAGTTAAAAGCACCTATTGAGCAACGCAGATTTGCAGTTGTTGTAGTGCTACTTTTTTTGCAGATTTTTGCGGGTAAATCCTATGCCTACAAAATTTATGTGTCGAATGAAAAAGACAACACCATATCAGTCATTGATGGCGAGTCGCTGGCCGTCATCGAAACCATACCTGTCGGTGAACGTCCTCGTGGCATAGTGCTGGGTAAAGAAGACAAATATTTGTATATGTGCACTAGTGATGAAGATCACGTTGAAGTGCTGGATTTAGCCACCGGCAAAGTAATCGATTCACTGCCGTCAGGGCCAGACCCCGAACTGATGGCCATGGATAATACTGGAAACCTGTTGTATATCGCCAATGAAGACGACAATATGGTGACAGTGGTTAACATTGCCGAGAAGCGAAAACTGGAAGAAATACCTGTAGGTATTGAACCGGAAGGTATTGGTTTAAGCCCGGACGGTAAGTGGCTGGTCAATACCTCTGAAACCACCAACATGGCGCACTTCATCAACACCGAAACCCTGAAGATAGAAGCCAATGTACTGGTTGATACCAGACCCCGGGTAGCGCAGTTTACCGCTGATGGCAAAGAAGTATGGGTGTCTTCGGAAATTGGTGGTACTGTTTCTGTAATCGATGCTGAAAGCAAAGAGATAAAAACAAAAATTAATTTTGAGGTTCGCGGGCTTCGACCGGAATCGATACAGCCGGTCGGCGTTAAGCTATCTTCCGATGGCAGCAACAAAGCCTATATTGCATTGGGTCCATCAGCGCGTGTCGCTGTAGTTGATATGGAAAGCTACGAAGTGGAAAAATATCTGCTTGTGGGGCCACGGGTGTGGAACCTTGAATTTTCCCCGGATCAAAAATTCCTTTTTACAACAAACGGCGTTGGCGGTGATGTCTCTGTGATCGATTTGAAAAAACAACGGGTCATAAAGTCTGTGAAAGTCGGTCGTCTTCCATGGGGTGTTGCGGTTACTCAATGAAGAGTTTAAAACAAATATGAATAGCTCAAAGGTTCTAAAACGCTGCCTGGCGTTATTATGCCTGTGGCTGCCTGTTCAGTTTGTTGCTGCCCAGGATGTCGAATGGCCCTGTGTGCAGGTGCTGGTGCCCACGGTAGAGTTAGCAGTAATGTGGCCGGAACCTGTAGAGGCTGAGGTGTTTGATGACTGGCGCAAAAACGAAGCGGTAGCAGCACTGGCCCGACATCTGTCGGAGATCGATGAGTACACTGATCAGGACATCGATATGGTCAGCGAATTTGCCTCCGGCATCGCCGAATCCCAGACTATCGAACAACTCAATTTGCTGGCTGCCGGCACACTGACTCTATTTAATGAGCGCCGTACTTTTTACATACAGGGCATCAGAAAGTACACGCGGCAACAAAATGCCATGGCCGGGCAGGTTGAAGACGGCCTGAACAAACTGGAAGCATTCGGTGAAGATAAGACTTCAAAAGAGGCCATGGAAATTGAAGAGACTGTACGCTGGCACCAGCGAATATTTGATCAGCGTGAGCAGTCGATTCAGTTGCTGTGTGAGCAGCCGGTGATTTTAGAGCAGACCCTAAGTGCTATTATTCGTGACTTAAGCCAATACCTGCCATGAGTGATGGCAATGACTATAACCGACGTAAATTTATAAAAAATGCGGCGCTGGGCGCTGCGCTGGCCTCAGGTGCCAGCAAATTAAGCGCAGACGAAACTCCCGCGTCTGTCATCCCTGACAGTTGGAAAAAACCCGGTAGCCCGTTCTCTAACTATGGACAACCGCGTACAGACCGAAGCAGTCCGATCAGATGGATATCAAATAATCAAGTCGTGCCTGGCGACGGTGTTTCCTGGTCACCGCTGCATGAACTGGAGGGCACAATCACTCCCAATGGCTTGCACTTTGAGCGACACCACAATGGTGTGCCGGACATAGATGCAAGCCAGTGGGAATTGAAAATTGCCGGATTGACGCAGCGGGCACTTGGTTTCAGTCTGGACGTACTCAGACGCTTTCCTATGCGCAGCAAGGTCGCCTTTATTGAATGCGGCGGTAACAGTAACGCTATCTATCGGCGTAACCCGGTTCAAGCAGCGTGCGGTTACATACACGGTTTGGTTTCATGCGCTGAATGGACCGGAGTCAGTCTTGGACGTCTTCTTGAGGAAGCAGGTGTTCAGCGCTCCGGTAAGTGGGTAATCGTCGACTCTCTTGACGCTGCCGGTGTCACTATAAGCCTGCCGATCGAGAAGGCAATGGACGATGTTATAGTTGCGCTTTACCAGAATGGAGAACCATTGCGTTCAGAGCACGGTTACCCTGCACGTCTGCTGGTACCCGGCTGGGAGGGTATCGTGAATATCAAATGGCTTGGAAGTATCACTGTCAGTGATCGGCCGGTGATGTCTAAGTTCGATACAGTCAGCTACACAGATCTGCACGCGAATGGTATTGCTGAACGGTTCTCATTTGAGATGAAGGTCAAGTCGGTGATCACTTCGCCGTCTCCCGGACAAACCCTGAAGGGCACTGGTTTCCAGGAGATATCCGGCCTTGCGTGGACCGGTAATGGGATGATTAGTCGGGTGGAAGTAAGTACTGATGGTGGTGCAAGCTGGCGGGAAGCTGCTCTGCAGGAACCCGTACTTAATAAGGCACTAACACGATTCCGGCTGCCGTGGTCATGGGAAAATACAAACGCTGTGCTGCAAAGCCGTGCTTATGATCAATCCGGCAATGTACAACCGACCCGTGCTATGCTTTTAAAACAAAAGGGAAGTAATGCTTATTATCACAATAATGCCATTACCTCCTGGGCGGTTGCTGAAACTGGTGCCGTCAGTCATGTATACGTGTAGCTGTTACAGATGTTTAAGCGATGGAAGGTTTTGGGTGTTGTTGTGTTATCTGCTGGTGGCTTCAGCAGTCGAGGCGCAATCATCACTTGCAAGAGAACTGGCACCGCTTGAACGTCTGCAGGTAGAGAATCATATATATGCTGACGGGCAAGGTCTGCCAGTCGGTAGCGGGACAGCTCAACAGGGTCTAACGTTGTACGCAAACCTGTGCGCTTCGTGCCATGGTAATCGCGGGCAGGGTGGCAGCGCTTTAGAGCTTGTCGGTGATCGGGCATTATTGGATTCAGAATTTCCTGATCGGGGGATAGCGGTCTACTGGCCGTACGCGCCAACATTGTATGAGTACGTCAGGAGGTCCATGCCTCCAGATAAACCCTACTCGCTCTCTGTTGATGAAGTTTATTCCGTGGTCGCTTTTTTATTGCAAATAAATGGCTTGCTGGCTGACGCAGAAATAACTGTTGATAAAAAATTTCTCAGTCGACTGGAAATGCCTAATAAAAATGGTTTTATAACGTCTGACAGATAGACGATTTCCCTTCCTGTAAGCCCGTGTTGTGGTGCGAATCACGGGTCGAGTAATTTACCTGTACGGAATTTACCGTGCTTAATTTTTAGTACCTTTCAGGAGACGATTATGGGAATTTTTTCTTCATTGTTTGGTGGCGGCGACGCGAATACAGCAGCAGCGCCACAACATTCAAATATTAAAATACACCCGGCAGTGGATGGTGGTGTGCGCCCGGGCAACCCGAGCCACGGTGGTGGAACGCTGCGCTGTAATTGCCAGACTAACCCGGTTGAAGTTACGCTTAGTGCGAATACAGCTCACAATCATGTGTGTGGTTGTTCCAAATGCTGGAAGCCGGATGGGGCGGTATTTTCACAGGTAGCAGTGGTCGGCAGGGATGCACTGTCGGTTACCGCAAATCCGGACAAGCTTCGAATTGTCGACACCGAGGCTGCTATACAGCGTTATGAGTGCATGGGTTGTGGCGTACACATGTACGGTCGCATTGAAAATACCGGCCACCCGTTTCATGGACTTGACTTCGTGCATACAGAGTTATCAGATGATGCGGGTTTTTCCGCTCCGGAATTTGCAGCGTTTGTCTCTTCGATTGCTGAAGCCGGTTATGATCCGGAAAAAATGGATTCGGTACGTGGCCGCTTGAATGAGCTCGGGCTTCCTCCGTACGATGCGTTATCACCGCCGCTGATGGATTTGATTGCATCCCATACCTATAACAACCGGGAATAATCGAGTTAATAAATCACCTGTTGTCAGACAGGTGATTTTAAATCTGCTGTTGTGAAAAATCCGTTATCAGCGATGCTTATTCCAGATCATTATTATCTGCGGTGTGTCGATATAATTCAGGATATATGAGTCGACAGTCGCTTACGACCTTAAGCACACTGCCGTTGCTCTCTATTTCCTGAATATGCCGGATGGCAGACTTCTCGCACGTCGTTGCATCTGGAAAAGGACCGTATTCGTAGGCCATTGCGCCGGTTAAGGTTTGGACAATCAGGATTAGTGTCGTCATGAGGGTCTCCTTAACTATTATCTGTGCAATGTCTGCGCCGTCGCCTGTTTTTTGTACCCCCTGTTAAGTTGTTTTCTTCGATAGATCTCTGTTGTCTGCCCGGAGATCTGTGTATGCAGTCAACCCTGCCTAAGCGATGTTATCTATAACCATCTGTTTTCTGCCTAACTCTGTCAGGTCATTAATCGTGGCGCGATTTGTATAATTAACTTCATAGTCTTCGGCGGCGAAGTCAGGAGCGCTTGCACCTTTCAAAAAAGATTGTGCCTGCCCAACCATATAAGCTTTGTTTTTAGCGCACACAGGGCTGGCTCCGATATAGATAACGCTGGCGTACTCTTTTCCGTGGTGTTCATTGCCTACTGCGTGAACCACATCAGGGTGCCACCATACGGTATCGCCGGGGGCTACTGTTTGTATGGGGACGATGCCGGGCATCAGATCAGGGTGAAATTGCTGGTTTATACCGAGTGCTTTACCGGGTGCTGCCAGACATAGTTCTTGTTCGGGTATATCGTCTTGCAGGGCTCTTAATAATACATAGGAAATTGCGTTGGCTATTGGCAGCAGCTGTAGTGTCCCGTCACCTGGTCCTTGCTCTGTCAGTGCGGTCCATCCCTGGAAAGTTCTAAATACCGAGCTTACCGCAGGAGAGCTGAATTCACGGGTCTGGGTTCGGTGTGCGGCTTTCCAAGGGTCAAACTGATCGGGGTGAGCCGAGAACACGTTGGCATAGATTTTCTGGAATGCCGGGTCTGTCCAGCGCTCGTAAGAACCCGCGTCCATGTGAGGGGAGAGTCCCAGAGTAGTATCTCCGGGTGCGCGTCTTCTGGTTCTGTCGGCGTAGCTGTAATCGTGGTCCGGGTCAAACTCCGGGCCGGCGGGCGCGGAAGTGTCCCAGAGATGATTGAGAAACCGTTTGGTGCAAGCCATTGATTCAGCTTGTCTTGCCATTACCTGAGGACGTGACCAGTAGACACCGAAGATCTGTGGCTGAGCATTTTTCAGATCACCGAAGTAAGTATCAAGATCTGTTTTGTCCCTAGCGTGTTGCAGGTAGTTGTTGTGGTCGAGATATTCACCCAGTTCTGCGTTCCAGTCATCAGCCATAGAACGTGAAAATACATTGCGAATAATTACACAGCCGTGTTTACGAATGGAGTTGATGTCTGATGGTGATACTTTATTGTCCCTGATTGTGTTGTACGACAACTCGGGCACAACAGCGTTGTTTTTGGCTTGAGTGTCGACCACCTGATCGACGGCACGACACATAGAATCTTTGACCATGGAAAAGTTCTTAGTGATATTGGTGCGGGCCCGGAGATCACGTTTGGCTTGAACAATAAAGGGTTCTATGTCGAGGGTGTTTTCTGCCATTGGGGTTTTCTTCCGGAGTGTTTTATGTTTTCGTTTAGATGGTTGACTAACCTTATAAGAGTAATTGGGTTATATCAAACGGTTTGATGGTGGGTTTCCCGTGCTGCCTGAATTTTACTCTGGCGTGCGGCTTACACGTGGCATGATTGGCATGTCCAAGTCACAAGCCGCTGTAGAAAGACTAAGCAGGTTTCTAAACGGCAAATCCAATCCCAAAAACAAAACATCACTGCGACGTTTTATAGCTGCTCTGGATTTGAATTTTATGGTAAGTATAACTGACAACATATCACTCTGGCTCAGGTATGAAAATGAAACAGGACGTACAGGTACTGGTAATTGGTGGTGGCATCGTTGGCACATCGGTACTTTACTGGCTGACAAAACTCGGCATGACCGATTGCCTGCTGGTGGAACGCCGGCAATTAACATCGGGGTCTACCTGGCATGCGGCTGGTAATACAACGTACTTTGGCCCGTATGCTGAGATGACCCGTTTGTTTGCGGGTTCTATTCGCACTTATCTGATGGCTGAGGAGGAAAGCGGGCAGTCGGTGGGTTTTCACCAGACCGGGTCTCTGCGTGTTGCAACCAGTGAGCGCGAACGAGCGCTTTTCCACTCTTTTGAGGCTAAGTACCAGTCACTGGGTATTCCGTATCATGTAGTAGATAACAAACAGATCGAGGCGCTGCATCCCTGCATAAAAACAGCGGAATTATTTGGCGCTGCGCATACACCGACCGACGGTCATGTGGACCCATCGGGTGCCACTCACGCGCTGGCCGGCGCCGCCCGCAACCTGGGTGCTGAGATAAAACGCCAATGTCCGGTGGAATCATTACATCGCGAAGGTGATGGTTGGCTGGTTGTTACCGCAGAGGGTGAAATACGTGCCAGGCATGTAGTCGTGGCTGCTTCTTTCTGGACTCGTGAGCTGCTGAGTCCGCTTGGTTTGAACATACCGTTGTATGCAACTCACCACCAGGAACTAATTACTGAAAGTATCGCTGAAATTGCGGCGCTGGATCATGAAGTACCGGCGATGAGAGATTCCTATGTTTCCTGTAGTGTCAGGCAGGAGGGTACCGGGCTGCTGGCAGGAGTATATGAAACCGATCCTGTCTTCTGGGCACTGGATGGTATTCCAAAAGATTTCAAAGAAGAGCTTTTCCCGCCGGACACCAATCGTTTGATGCCGCACCTGGAGAAGCTGATGATTAGAATGCCGGCGTTCGGTGAGGCAGGGATCAAATCCGTCAACAATGGCCCTATGTGCTGGACTCCGGATGGTTTACCGCTGCTAGGACCGGTTGAGTCCTGTGACGGTCTGTGGCTGGCATCCGGCTTTAACGTCGGTATAGGCACTGGTGGTGGATCAGGTGAGTACCTGGCGCACTGGATTGTGAATGGTAAGCCACATTTCGATTTGCCAATAGTTCATGCCGATCGGTTTGGAAACAATATAACGACTGATGTCGCTGTTGAGTCTATAAAAGCCTGTTATCGCCAAGGGTATAGACTACCCGATGAAATTAAGTAACAAACTCATTCGTGGCAGCGGATCCGCGCTGTTCTGTGAATTTGCCATCCAATATTCTACGCGGACGCCTGCCGGGCAACGGAAACTGGTAGAATAACGGCGGTTCGTTTTCAAAGAGATCATAGACGTATGAAATTAAAAGCAGTGTTTCTGGGGCTATCTGTTTCGTTGATTTGTGGCTGCGCGGTTAATGACATACCACAACCTTTGAGCCAGGAAAGCGTAACACGCGCTAAAGTGAAGCCGGAGCTGGATTATTCCAACGAGACGCCCGACTGTAAAACTGCTGCCTTGCGAATTGCTGAAAACATCGAAATCGGGATGACACTAAGCGATGTGCAGCGGCTGGTTGGCAAGCCAAAATGGAAATTACCGGGGTCATGGTGGTGGTCATCTTCTTTAAGCGAAACCGGCAGACCGAACATCAGGTACCCGATCGGGCCGGGTACACGCGACGTTGTGATTACCGGGCTAAGTTCAGAATTCGGTGAGTGTACCTGACGGACTCGCTTCAGACTGACATGCCAGAGACTGCGGCTGGCAACGAAGACAGCGGCAACTGCATTTTCCGGCCGGCGGTATGTACAGTGACCTGCGGATACGGAATAGTCCAGTGGTTACGGTTTGATGCCTCAACGCAGGCCTGTATAAGCAGTCTTTCAATCTGTGTGTAGTCTTTAGCGACCTCGCTTTTCATTGTGGCGAGTATCAGAAATTCCAGTGATGATGTTTGTGTTGCTGTCAGCTCTACAGAGAGTTCTGTGAGTGTGGATGCATAACCGGCATCGACCAGTACAGATCTGACTGACAGTTCTAACAGTCGTGGAACCTCGTTAAGGCTTAACGATTGCAGGCTGTAGTCAAGGCCGAAACAGGTCTGGACGGCGAAGGTGTTATCACGAGATAAATTGAAAATGCCCATGCGATAGAAGTCCGGCGTGGGGTAGGTTATGGACATACCGGCTCTAACGCTGATTTCGACCAGATCCGGTGTCTGGTGTTTAATGCATCCTAAAACAGAATCAGGCAGTAAGACATAGTCCCCCTTTTCAGTTGGAAACCATAGTTTGTTGTTTATTGGTCTCGATGCCAGTTGTGCCAGGGTGTTGAGCGGCAGACGAACCACACCTTCAAGTGACGGGTTTCGCAGTATAGAGAAAAGATTAAGCGACATGATTTGCCATGGCAGGCCGTTATATATGACCCGCTCGTCTTCGCGGACGCTGCCCAGATTTAACAGTAACCTGGCTTCGGCTATGTACTGTGGGAGGAATTGCCGAAAGCTTAAGGCGGCACCTGCAATCACAATAAAAGCAAGCGCCAGTAACAGCAGGTCTTCGCGAGCGTAAAGTATAATTACCACCGTAAATATAATAACCAGAATCGTCACCAGGTAGTAGCTATAGGCGATAAGCCGGTACCAGGTACTGTGCCTGCGGGTATCCCTGCTGGTGAATCGTGTTTCATAGACCAGCCAGAGCAAACGCATGAGTGCCCAGGTTGCGATCGCCGCTACCGTTGCCATTAACAGGGTAAGTCCCCGGCCGCCCAGAAATCGTTTTATGCGGGGCCACAGTCCGGCCAGAAGAAAGTTGTCTGCATTGGTAAGATCGTCAAGGTGGGCATTGGAGATTAAGCGATCCTGCACCAGTTGTGCTTTTTCGTCTTGCCATGCCTGGCGCATGGTTTCAAGCCGGCTTTTAACTTCCGCGTCAAGCTTTTGTGCAACGATGGTTTGAGTTGACGCCAGTGCGCGATCCAGAGCAGCGGTTTTTTGATCATTAAATCTAATTTTTTCCCTGAGATCCGCGATCTGGCGGGGCTTTTCTGTTAGTGTTTTCAGGGAATCCATCAACGGGTCTATGATTTCAACCAGATCTTCCTGCCACGTTGTGTGAGTTTCTTCAGCAGTGTTTAAGATATCAACATTGGTGTCACCCAATGCGACAAACCGAAACGACTCATTAAGTCGGCTTAGTTCGTCGTTGAGCGTGTCAAGCCGTTTGTTCTCTTCAACAAATTTCCCTTCCGGAACATCTACCAATAAAGTTTCAAGCTCGATGCGCTGTTGAGTTTTGCGTTCTATCAGTTCGACAATTTCATTGAGCTTTCCTGCCTGGGAGATCACTGGTTTCTGAGAAGACGGTACGTTAATTTGTTGTGCATGAGCCGGTGTAGCTGACAATGGAAGAAGAATAAACAAGACAGTGAAGAAGTTTATAATACGCATTTATTATTGATGACCAATGTTGTGCGGTTACGGCTCGTTGAGAGTTGATTCAGCCGGTTTGTTTTTTTTGGACGGCAATTGGATTAAATAGTTCAGGTGAGACAAGGTTGCAGGGATTGCCTGATAGATATAAATATTACGCGCAGGTAATAAATATAAGAGGCGTCTACATGTGGCTTTAACAGAATCCGTTTGAACTTTCTATGCTGCTTTGATTCGATGGTTTAATAAAGTCTTTTTAATAATTGGTACCGGGTTAACCCGTATGGCTATTTTCTAATGCTCCCTTGTGTATCGCTATAGTCTGTATCAGAATCCTATACCAGTAACGGCGATGTCAGCGGTCACTATCTGCTGCCGGTTTTCTATTAACGACGGAGAAATTAATGCCAGCGATTGATCTCAACTCTGATTTAGGGGAAGGTATCGGACCCTGGAAAATGGGTGATGACGATGCAATGATGAGTATTGTAACCAGTGCCAATATTGCCTGTGGTGGTCATGCGGGTGACGCGGGCACTATGTTTGAATCACTAACCATTGCCGCGCAGAATAATGTTTGTGCCGGCGCGCATCCAGGCTTTGATGATAAGCAAGGTTTTGGTCGGCGCAGAATTCCGCTTACACCCAAAGAACTCAAGCAACTGATTGCCGCGCAGGTAGGTACGTTTACGGGAGTTGCCGGGTTGGTTGGTACGCCGGTTCGTTATGTTAAGCCGCATGGAGCGCTGGCGAATTGGGCGGCAGTCGATGTCACCGTGGCGCAATCGATTGCCTGTGCAATCAAGACAGCGTTTCCCGACTATGCGGTTCTTGCGATCTCCGGCACTCAGTTGGAAATAGCTTCTAAACAGATGGGGCTGGAAACGTATTCCGAGATTTTTGCGGATCGCGGCTACGGCGATGATGGTAACCTGGTTTCCCGTTCTGAAGCAGGAGCGATGATCGAGGATCCGAAAATAGCCTGTGATAGATTGCTAACCTACCTGGACTCGGGCAGGATGCCAACGATAACCGGTGGAACGGTAGCGTTAGAAGGTCATTCGATCTGTATTCACGGTGATAGTCCGCACGCAGTGTCTATGGCCAGAGCGGTGCGCCAGTCGCTGCTTGACAACGGCTTTGAGCTGTCAGCTTTTATATCGTAAACGATGCGCGAAATAGCCCCTGTTCTGTATATATTTTCGGGATTGCCCGGCACCGGGAAAACAACGCTTGCTCAAAAACTATCTACCAGTCTGCGTGCAGTTTATCTACGCATCGACACCATCGAACAAACGCTGCGTGAACTCTATAACTCCCCGGTCGAAGGGGAAGGGTATCAACTCGCCTATCAGATAGCAGCCGACAATCTGCAGCGGCGCGTGAATGTCATTGCTGACTCATGCAATCCAATCGAATTGACAAGAACCCTCTGGATGGGTGTTGCAACAACAGCGGGTGTGGATTATTTAAATATTGAAGTAATTTGTAGTGACCCGGATGAGCATCGCCATCGGGTTGAATCCAGGGCAGTTACCGTTCCCGGGCTTGTTCTGCCGACATGGGAAAAGGTGGTTAATCGAGAGTACAGTCCCTGGAGCAGCGGCAGGCTGGTAGTAGATACTGCTCATCAGAGTATTGATGAATCTTTTGCCCTGCTGCAGTTAAAAATAGAAAAGCACAATGAATGAATAAGCACTTGTTGGCTTCATCTTAACCTGTAATTTTCACCATCAGAATTTCGCCTTGCATGTTCTTCCGGGCGAAGTATTTTACCAGAAGAAAGCCTGAATCAACGTGTGTTTGGAACATTGTTCGCGGTAGCTGTGTTGATTTATAACTTATAGGTGAAATATCGGCTGTACGCTGACCGGACTGAAGTCTGGTTTCTCCAGTCGTAGATTGGAATTCAGTTGACGTAACAATCAAAATATATTGATGCATAAGTCAACTGAAGACCCGGAAATTCCGGTTAACTTCGAGTATCAATCAATTTCTGTAACTCCAGTTGATATGCAATCGTCAGGTTCTCGAATTTTGCGCCAATGTAATAGCCTTCTACATAGATCGAGGCAGGTTTGCTACACCAAATAACCGTGCAATTAATGGTCACCGGTTTGCTGAGTGCCCTGAATTCGACAGTAAAGGTAGAGTTGATATCAACTTTTTCCTGTGACAGTAACTTTAATCCGTCGACAGAGAAATCGAGGCATTTATAGGTGGGATGATAAACATCGTTGGCTTTTGCAGTAACTCTACGGTACTGACGTCGCTCGTGCGTTCCATAATTCAAAATATCTGTCCTTTTAGAAAACTCCTGTTAAGCGTAGCGTCAATAGTCCCTGAAAATAAATGATATATTAGATTCGCCTGGCATGTGATGTAGTCGTTGTGATTATAAAAAAGCAAAATGATTGAACGCCATGCATGTAACAACCTACTTATTCACGGAAAAAAAGCCGGTTTCATTTTAATCGGCAAATGAAGCAGTTGTTACTTCGGATGGCTTGATCCAGGGTAGTTATACTGTTGTTACCTGATAAGACCATAAACCAACCGCATCATTAAGATAGTTCCTATGTATTAGGCGTTGTTATGGAAGGATGCGTGCTCTTGATCGCTAAAAGCTTCGCGGCATACCCAGTACGTGCTCACTGATATAAGACAATATTAAGTTAGTGGAAACAGGTGCTATCTGATACAAGCGGGTTTCCCGCAACTTGCGTTCAATATGATACTCGCGACTCATGCCGAATCCACCATGAGTTTGTAAGCATGTATCGCCTGCTTTCCAGGAGATGTCTGCTGCCAGCATCTTCGCCATATTGGCCTCTGCGCCGCAGGATTCACCTCGATCAAATAGTCGTGCCGCTTTTTCTACCATTAATGCCGCGGCTTCGGTGTGCGCGTAACTGGTAGCGATTGGAAAGGACACACCCTGATTTTGACCTATTGGTCTGTCAAAGACGACTCTTTCATTGGCGTAGCGGGTGGCTTTGTCAATGAAATAACGTGCATCGCCGATGCATTCGGCACCAATGAGAATTCGTTCGGCATTCATGCCATCCATAATGACCCGGAAACCTTTGTGTTCTTCGCCAAGCAGGTTTTCGGCGGGGATTTCAAAGTTATCAAAAAATAGTTCGCACGAGTGATGATTGATCATTGCATCTATCGGCTGAATAGTCAGGCCTCGTTGCTCTGCCCCGCGCAGATCAACTATAAAGCAGGACAGGCCATCTGTTTTTGAGTGCCTTTGATCGATGGGTTTTGTGCGTGCCAGTAGAACCATTAAGTCCGAATGTTGAACGCGACTTATCCAGACTTTCTGCCCGTTTACTATGTATTTATCACCTTTGCGTGTAGCCGTTGTTTTTAACGAGGTAGTGTCTGTCCCGGTGGAGGGTTCGGTCACTGCAAAAGACTGCAGTCGCAGAGTTCCATTTGCAATTTCGGGCAGGTATTTTTGTTTTTGTGCCCGGGTGCCGTGCCTGAGAACAGAGCCCATGACATACATCTGTGCATGGGCCGCGCCGGGGTGTCCGCCGGAACGGGAAATTTCTTCGAGTATCGCGCATGCCTCAAGCAGACCCAGACCGGCCCCCCCGTAACACTCAGGTATCAGGCAGCCAAGAAAACCGGAGTTGGTGATTTCTTCAACGAATCTTGTCGGGTAGCCATTTGTCTTGTCCAGCTCTCGCCAATAGTCTTCATTGTAGGCTGCGCATAGCGTGCGGACGGATTCGCGAATCTCCGTTATGGCCTGGTCTTGTTCCGTCATGGATATCTTCGGTGTCTCGGGCTGTTTTGTTCAGCGTATTATACTTCTTCCATGTAATTAATGGCGCCGGCTTCTGCGATCACAACTTCTGCGGGGTCCGGTTCTATTTCAACGATTTGCCTGTCGTCGCCGGATATTTCGTAATCTACCTCATGACATTTTATCGCGATTGTCTGTTGTTAACATAACAACAGACTGCCTTGCTGGTGGAACAATGTCCATAGTGGCGGTGGAATTGTGGCAGAGGCACACATGCCGGGACAAGGCATGTGTGGTACGCGTGTGGTTACGGTGTTAGCGCGCTGTCACGACCACAGATTCACCGTGCTGCCAGTATTTCTGTTCGTCTGTGTAGTAGGGGTAGATGCGGCTGGCCGGTGCGGTATAAGTACCTGGCACAGCAGCTGTGAGAGCAACCGGTATATTCAGTTGTTCGTTAGCTTTTAAAGCACGCCAGTAGAGGATCAGTTCTGACTGGCGGATTTCGTAGGCACTGATGCTGCCGGACCCGACTAGTTCTTTAAGTTGATCGTGACGTAATTCCAGCCCGGCCGGTAATCCGATAATTGCAATGGGAGTTGGTGCGTTGCTGTTACCAACATTTATAGTAGCCATCAGCTCGAGGGGCTCGCCCTCTGTGATGGTTTGATGGCTCAGCCGGGTGGCTACCGTGATCGGTGTGTTGTCAGCGTTAGCCGGTTTCGGGGTGTTGTATGTAATATCGAGACTGAATGGCATCTTGCTGCCGTCGAGCATACGCAATTCAATTTGATGCTCACCGGATGATATGGCAACGGCGAAGTCAGGCAATGAAATAACACCTTTGGTTTCTGTGTTAAAGGCGACGGGCTGGCCAAATGCGTTGCCGTCGATGAACAGCTGAACAGAGCCAGGGTGTTTTGGTACCGCGCGTGCGGCGTCGTAGGCATTAATTGCTTTGAGCGCCAGTACCGTTGACTGGGTTGAGCCAAATCGACCGGCCTTGCTGCGCTCGAACAACCATTGGATCGATTTCTCGACTTGTCCTGCCCATTGATCATCACGCAACCAGGCAAGTAACGCCAGGCTGGTGGTTTCAATCAGTAGTGCATCGCCGCCGGAATTGGTGATAGAAGCAACAGAGCCGACAACTGCTCCGGTATTGTCTGCGCTTGTAATCAGCTTCTTTGCGAAAACAGCAGCTGAACCGGAATCTCCGGCAAGGTAGAGAATATTAGCGGCCAGTGCGTCGATGTAGCTGTCATTGCCTTTTAACGCCTGGGACTTAATGTGTTCGATCTCGGTGTTCAGAGACTGCGCGCTCTGGCCGCTTTCCAGCAATGACCAAACGATGTAGGCATTGGTGGTCGGGGCAGGAGCGCGACCAAATGTGTCCAGTGCGCGTTCGTTGCGTTTAAAGCCGCCGTTACCGTCGCGGCGGTCTAACAGCCATTGGCGGGTTCTGCCGATCATCGCTTCGTCTACCTGCATGACTTTCGCCATGTCTGTAAACTCCATCAATCCATAGGCGGTGAGTGCTTCGTGGGCGGGGTTGGCACCGAACCATTCATAGCCATTGTCCTGAGATTCAAAGCTTACTAATTTTTTGTAGCCAGTCTCCAGCAGTTTACGTGCGCGAGATATTTTGGCGGGGTCAATACCGGTGTGTGTATCGAAGTACTGTTGCGCCATCACCAGCGGGTAGTTGGATGAGCTGGTTTGTTCAAAACATCCGTGTGGTTCACGTAGCAGTGCGTTCAGTGCTTCCTCCATACTGGCAAGGGGTGAGGGATAAACCATCGCATTTGCAGTGATGCTACCTGCAGTGATATCGGCAGGCAGTCTGATGGTGGTTGTATATTCAGAGTCGGAAGACAACAGTCCGGATTCGTTAATCGAGACTGGAAATCCCGCCGGGCTGACCGAGAGTTGCCGGGTGACCGTGTCACTGAAGGATCCCGCCATGGCGTTAACTGTAATCGGGAATTCGCCTGTTTTCGCTGTAACCACTTTTATGATCGTTCGTAAGCGCTCACCGGCGGCAAGATTTCCGGTCTCGATATTCTGCGCCTCTATGCCGGCGCCGGTGACTTTCAGTCTGGCGTTATTCAGTGCTTTGTCGGATGCATTGACCAGTGTTATCGGCAACTCAATGGTGTCACCCGCAATAGCATGCAATGGCATTTTTGTGGTGACATAAAAAGGCTCAACAGAGGCAAAGGTATGATCTCCGGTACCCAGTGCACCGTTGCGGCCGAATGCATCTGCCAGCAGTCGAAAGGTTGTAACGCTATCTGACAATCCAAAGCTTACTGTGGCGCGACCATCCCGGGCGCTGGTTTTAACACCGCTGTTCCAATACAGCGTTTCGGTAAAGTCGATGCGGTCGTTGGGTTGACGATTGGGTCGCACCTGATAGGCATACTCGCGGATGAATGGTCGCGGAGCAGCGTCGCCAACCAGTCTGTTCAGTCTGTTCCTGTCAGCGAACATTACGTCAGCTGCCATAGCTGCCTCGGCCATCTCCATTTTTGCATCACCTGCCGGTACATCGCGAATGGCCGGCGGGGGCGGTCTTTGTTTTTCGGCAGCTTGTAACAGATCCTGTTGTTCGTTCAAGGGTGCGACTTGTTGCAGTTCTTCAATGGCTTCTACAGCAACATCATCCAATACCATTTCAGCCTCAGGTACTGCAGCCATTGCCATTACTCCTCTGCGTTGTAGTGCAAGTTGCGGTTTGATGATGCTCTTGTGAGCCAGTATTCTGGATGCCTGTGACGGGTATTGTTGTTGAATGTTGTCGTAGTTCAGCAGCACAAACCTTCTCCAGCCCTGGGTGCCAAGCAGCAAATCGGTGGCGGTGGGGGCAAGCGGGTCGCTGTTATCCAGATACACATGAGCATCAGCCAGGTCTTGAACTTCATTTTCCAGATATACCATGACCGGCAATCGTGGCGCCTGCTCTCTTTTGTCGATTAATTCCAGAACCGTGTCATCTGTAACTGTCAGTCCAACGATGGCCTCCACCGGATTGCCATTTGAATCGGTCGTTAGTATATCCACAGACACCTGGTTACCCGGCACGTAGGATTCGTCTGATAATTTTAATTCAACATTAAGCGAAAAGCGTGGTTCTCTGTAGATCAGTCTTTCGGCCAATGGCTGACCGTTTTTATCCCATGCGGTGGCGATTAAAACGCCCTCGGCATCTTTGGCATCAAGCACAACATCGCCGCCGAGTATATCCTGACGATCAATAAGCGATTCACGCTTGTGCAATGTTATATAAGAGCCGGCTTGCGGGGAGCTGGATGCATAAGAGAATCGAATGTCGTCTGCATATTTGTAGGTCGAGCTACTACTTTTTAAAACAGCGCCGGTAGCAGCAACCGCTGGAAGTTGAGCTGCTGTGTTGATTCCGGCGGGTGCGGTGAATATGGCTACGTATTGTTTTCCCTTTTCGGGAGTGAATTCAAACAGTCCGCGGCCTTCATGGACAGAGCTGAACTGTGCCATTGGATCAGTTGCAGCGGTCTCACCATCTATTTCTGCAATATATCCCTCAACATCGGCCGGTTTGCCATTGGGCAACAGCGCTTGAAAATAGACACGGCTTGAGAGACCGGCGACCAGTTCTCCGCTCTCCGGGTAGAAGGTCATATTTAACTTCTGCAGAATAATCGGTAGTGATTTGGCAGCGGTCTCGACTAATCCGCCATCTTCCACAATAAAAGACAAGCTGCCTTCGCCTACAGCAATTTCATCCGGCAGAGTAAAAGCCGTTTCTATTAATCCTGTGTCAGAGATTGCTGCCTCGCTGCTGCGAAATACTTCGGTACCATCAACCCTTGCGACCACGGTGACTGTAGCGCCTTGCGGTATACCTCCTTCAGCGCGTTCAATTGTCATGCTGGCTCTAACCTCGTCACCGGGTCCGTAGCCATCACGGGTGAATTCAATTTGCGTTTTCATACGTGGTGCGCGATAGGCTCTGATATCGAACTTGCGTTCGGTCATACTAAAGCCAAGTGTAGGGCTGGTGACCCTGGCCGTGTACTCGCCGCCCGCAGTTCCGGCCGGTACTGACCATGCGTAGCCGATAGCACTTTCGTTGTCGGATGCATAACCCTCGTGTACTACATCTCCGTTAGGGCCGACAATTTTGACCTGTATGGTATTGCGGGCAGTTTGAATTGGAGTGTTGTCTGCGGCGTTCAGAATGATGGTTCGCAAATAGACGTTTTCTGCCTCTCGGTATACAGGTTTGTCGGAGCTGAGATACGCAAGGTATCGTTCGGCACCGCCGAGTTTATCAGCAGATATCGGTGTGTAGTCGCCGGCGGCGCGGCCAAGCGATGCCGAAAGCAGTATCACTAGCAGTGTTAACCAGAATACTGTTTGGTGTTGATGTGCTTTGTTCATGGGTTGTCTTGCTCGTGTAAGGGAGTGACAGAGGTATGTTTCGTTAATTCGAGCTCCTTGTGATGTTAATCGGATTTAGTGGGGAAAAGGGGTTAAATTTTTTCGCAATTGTTTAATTGCGCGGATTTCTGTGTTTTTTGCAAAGGTCTGATGTTCCGGATACCTTAATGCGGGTCTCATCAGTACACTGAATTGAGGAGTGGCGTGTTCGGGTTGTTTGGGGAAGAGTTACAGACGGTCCCGCAGTGCGTACCAGGTCATGCCCAGCACCAGCAATGGTGATCGCAGCATACTACCACCGGGAAATTTCGGGCCGGGAACACTACTCATAATGTCGAAGGCGGTGGCTTGTCCGTTGATTGCATCGGCCATAATCGCGCCAGACAGTGTCGCCAGTGCGACTCCGTGTCCGGAGTAACCGCCTGCCGATAATATGTTGCCACGCAGGCGACTGAAGTGCGGCATCCGGTTCATGGTGATTCCCAGTGTGCCTCCCCAGGCGTAATCAATCCGTGTGTTACGCAACTGGGGATAAATATCCAGCATTGGCTTTTTAACCACAGACTCAATGTTTTTGGGAAACCGATACCCGTAGTTTTCACCGCCACCAAACAAGAGTCTGTTGTCGCTGGACTTGCGGTAGTAATTTACGACAAACCTTGAATCAGCTATTGCATAGTTATTTCGAATCAGGTTTTGTATGCCGCAATTGTGCAGAGGCTCAGTCGCTATTATAAAATTGTTGATCGGCATAACACTGGAGGCAATCTGTTTTTGCAGCTTGCCCATATAACCGTTACAGCCCAGTACCACATAGTTTGCGGTGACTGTTGCGCTATCAGTAGTTAGTACGGCGGGTTCAGACTCCTTGATTGAGGTGACTCGTGATTGTTCAAACACGCGTACGCCAGCGAACTTTGCCGCGTTGGCCAGTCCCAGGCAGTAATTTAGTGGATGCAGGTGGGCGCCGCCCATGTCCAGAGTTCCGCCATGGTATGAGATTGAACCAGTCTCGTGTTGAATTTCGGCTTTGGATAACGGTGATATAAGTTTGTAGTCGTATTCGTTGATTAGCTTGTTCGCGTAGTCGTGATGGTGCTTCACAAACCGGCGTCGATGATCTGCGTGAATAATGCCGGGTGTGTAGTCACATTGAATATTGTGTTTGTCTATTAAATTTTTTACCAGTAACTGTGATTGTCGTGCTAAATCCCAAAGCTCTCTCGCGTGATTGAGGCCCACAAGCTTTTCAAGCTCATCCTGATCGAGTCGCTGACCCGAGCCCACCTGACCACCGTTGCGACCCGATGCGCCCCAGCCAACCCGATTGGCATCCAGTAGCACAACGTCATATCCCATTTCTGCAAGATGGAGTGCTGCAGACAGTCCGGTAAAGCCGCCGCCGACGACGCAGACATCGCAGCTGATGTCACCGGTTGCAGGCTTGTGTGACGTGTGTTGGTTGGCGGTTGCGGCGTAATACGACTGCGGGTACTGTCCAATGCTGTCGTTGGCGGTAAGTATATCGAGGGAGGTCATGAATTGATTTTAACCGGCGCTATACATTAACCATCAGGTGCTCTCGCTCCCAGGTGGATACCTCGGTATGAAACTCGTCCAGTTCTGCCTGCTTTATTGCTTCGTAGGTTAAGCAAAACTCTTCACCTAGCACGTTGCGAAGTTCGGTTGCCGTTTCGAATTTTTCCAGTGCATCGTCGAGGTGTCTTGGCAGCAGCGCGGAATCTTCAAATGCTTCACCTGCCTTGGCCGGCTTCGGGTTGATTTTATTGATAAGTCCCAGATAGCCACAAGCCAGGCTTGAGGCGATTGCCAGATAGGGGTTGCAATCCATGCCGATTATACGATTTTCAACCCGACGTGCAGTTGGCGGAGAGATAGGGATACGCAGACCGGTGGTACGGTTGTCTTCAGCCCATTCTATATTGGTGGGTGCACTGCCACCACCTTTGAAACGGCGGTAGGAATTTACGTAAGGTGCAAACAGCGGCACAGCCGAGCGCAGGTGTTTTTGAGTGCCGCCGATGTAATTCAAAAACGCGTCAGTTGCCGTGCCGTCCGGGTTTGAAAATATGTTTTCACCTGTTCTGATGTCAACGATGCTCTGGTGAATATGCATGGCACTACCTGGCTGGTCACTCATGGGCTTGGCCATAAAAGTGGCAAACTTTTGATTGGCCAGCGCAGCTTCTCTTATTGATCTCTTAAAGTAGAACACGGTATCTGCCAGTTGCAGAGCATCGCCATGCCTTAGATTAATTTCAACCTGTCCGGCGCCGCCTTCCTGAATAATGGTATCTAATTCTATACCCTGTGCTTCGGCGTAGTCGTAGATGGTGTCAATCACAGCGCCGAATTCGTCAACCGCGACCATTGAGTAGGGTTGTCGTGATGCACCGCGTCGACCCGAGCGGCCAATTGGTGGAAGGATAGGGTCGTGCGGGTCTATATTGGGCTGAGTCAGATAGAATTCCAGTTCGGGTGCGACCACCGGTCTCCAGCCCCGGGCTGTGTACAGGTCCAGCACCTTACGCAGCACATTGCGTGGTGCCAGGGCAATTGGCTGGCCATCCCGGTTTTCGAGATCATTGATAATCTGTACCGTGACTTCGTCAACCCAGGGGACCGCGCACGCGGTTGACAGGTCTGGCTGTAAGACCATGTCAGATTCGATCCACTGGTCCTTTATGTCAATGTCAACGTAGTTGCCGGTAATGGTCTGGTAAAAAATAGAGGTTGGCAGAAACGATGATGCCCCTTGAATCCATTTTGCCACTTGCATTGATTTTCCGCGGGACATACCGACAAAGTCGGGCACAATACACTCGACTTCTTCCAGTTTGCGGCTTCCCTGGTATTGCCGAAATGCCCTGGGTAACTGTGCAATCAGCTCGGCGAGGTTGTCATTGCTCATGGTTGTTGTCTTTTGTGGGAACCAACGGTAGAAGCCGATATTGAGTCAGTATTTAAAATGATCATTTATGCTTCATTCTTAAACTTCTATGTACCATGTAACTATACATTTTTACTCGCATCGCGTTTGCAAGTTGTGTTTTTGCCTTTGTTAGAGTGTAGCTGGCGCTAAAGATTGGACTGAGTGCGATACGTTCAATATTATCACAGCAGAGAGTTTTTCTGTTGTCGGCAGCTGCCACATTCATTGTGTACGTTGCTGCCGACCTTGTGGATGCCCGGGCGAACGCGTTCCACAAATGGGAAGATTTGTCGTTAGATTGGTCAGTAGTGCCGCTGAACAGCGTTGCAGTTGGAATACCTGTGCTTTGTTTCCTGTCGCCGCAATTGCAGCCGGGATATTAGAACCGACATTGCACACAGCAATGGCGACGGCGGAAAAGCCCTGGCGCGTTTGTTTGCTAGAATACAGCCGCAAACGGTTGATTATCTTGCAAAGAGTCGATGTTTGCTTACTGCGGTGCCAGCCGTGCCACGAGTGTTCGATGCGATTGGCTTTTAATACAATAACTTAACGACCTGGTGAGAGTATTTGTCTGCTTCTTCAGGACGTTGCTCGTTCCGTTACATTTACTAAAGAGAAAACATGACAAAACTAATTGATCGATTGGCTGACAAAGAACTTCTGTGCCAGCGAGCTCTGGTGGCGGGAGTCTGGCAGGACAAATCCAGCAGCGGTAAAACCTTTGCTGTGAACGACCCCGCTACCGGCGAGGTCATAGCCGAGCTACCTGATATCGGGCTTGAAGAGACGCGGGCGGCTATTGATGCTGCGTATGCGGCGCAAAAACTCTGGGCGGCGAAGACCGGCAAAGAGCGCGCGGCGGTTTTGCGCGTATGGAACGACATGATGGTGGAGCATGCAGATGATCTGGCAGCTATTCTCACAGCGGAAATGGGTAAGCCATTTGCTGAAGCGCGTGGTGAAATTCTCTATGGCGCCAGTTTTATCGAATGGTTTGCGGAGGAAGCCAAGCGTGTCTACGGTGATCTGATACCCGGTCACCAGCCCGACAAACGCATTATGGTCATGAAGCAACCGGTCGGTGTTGTTGCTTCTATTACACCGTGGAATTTCCCCAACGCCATGATCGCCCGTAAAGTAGCGCCGGCACTAGCGGTAGGCTGTGCGTTTGTCGCCAGACCTGCGTCGGAAACGCCGCTGTCAGCGCTTTCAATGGGGGTACTTGCCGAGCGTGCAGGGGTACCTGGCGGGTTGTTATCCATTCTGCCGTCGACGTCATCATCAGCGCTGGGCAAAGAATTTTGTAGTAATCAAAAGGTCCGAAAACTCACCTTTACAGGGTCAACCGAGGTGGGACGTATTCTGATGCGGCAATGCGCTGATAACGTCATGAAGACTTCCATGGAGCTCGGTGGAAACGCGCCGTTTATAGTGTTTGACGATGCAGATGTCGATGCCGCTGTTGAAGGCGCCATGATTTCCAAATACCGCAACAACGGACAAACCTGCGTTTGTGCCAATCGAATTTACGTTCAGGCCGGAGTCCATGATGTGTTTGTTGAAAAGCTCACCACTGCCGTGCGCAACATGAGTGTAGGCAATGGCTTTGACGACGGCGTGGTCGCAGGGCCGCTGATAGATGAGCAAGCTGTTGTCAAAGTGGAGGAGCATATTAAAGATGCAATAGATAAAGGGGCCACGGTAGTGACTGGCGGTAAGCGACATGAGTTGGGTCACACATTTTTCGAACCGACTATTGTCAGCGGGGTCACTCGTGACATGAAAGTCGCTACTGAAGAAACGTTTGGTCCCCTGGCACCGATTTTCAGTTTTGAAAGTGTTGACGATGTTATACAGCAGGCTAACGATACTATCTTTGGTCTGGCCGCGTATTTTTATGCTCGCGATCTGGGCCGGGTATGGAAGGTAACCGAGGCACTTGAATACGGTATTGTCGGTGTGAATACCGGTTTAATCTCAACAGAGGTTGCACCATTCGGTGGCGTTAAGCAGTCAGGCCAGGGTCGAGAGGGATCTCATTACGGGGTCGACGATTACCTTGAGATGAAGTACGTATGTATGGGTGTGGGGTAGAGCATAGCGCCGGGACGAGCGAGGTGAATTCACATCGTCGCTCGTCGTTAATTGAAAACTGCTGTGCGAAAGTCTGCGATGATCGGGCAGATCTTGTAAACATCGCTGATGTTTTATTCAAGTCTGTTAGTTACCGCAGGTTTCTTGTTGCTACCTTGGAAAAAACATCCGCGCTTGTGCATGGCATTTGCAATTCATTGTTACAGCAACAGGCCATCGCATATCATAATAAAAATAACACCGTGTGCGCAGTGCATGAGAACACAGGGATGTGTGTTCTGCCTAATCGGCGGGTTTTCTCTTGCGGCCGTAAAAGCCTGCCGGTAAGCTTTGATACTGATCAGGCGGCAAACCGATAACTCTCGCAATGCGTTGCAAGTGTAAAAGCTCTGCAAACATCGGATACCGTCGATTCCTTTACGCCTAAGGGAAGAAAGAAACGATACTGATGACCATTGTCATCACTACATGGTTCTCCTCTAAAAAACACCCACACGCCTATTCCTGTCAGAGGGTCGGCGTTGCAGTCATTTTCAATCTCAAATCGAAAATCGTTGATCTGAACAGTCCTGTTCGTGGCGGTTTGTTGAACATACTCCATCAATATCGCGCTCGGGTTGTCGGGTGTACAGATTAGTATAGGCGACAAAAGACATTTTTCTGACGCGTTTTCTTACAAAAAATTCCAGAGGTATGCAAATTGCAGGAATCGAAAACCGGCTCTGCGGTTTAACAACCTGAGCAGCTTTTCAAAGAATGAGGTTACGATGCGACAGAGTACCTGGAGTGCGGTGTTTATTGCACTGCCCTTAATAGTAAGTAGTGGATGTAGTGACAATAGCGGTGTGAATGTTGTTGACGGTCTGCCGAATCAGGGCGATCACACAGCCCACACCGACGTCGAGCAAGGTGTGTGGCCTCCACAGCCACTCGGGATGAGCAATGAGCAAACCCTGCCTGCCAGAGCTAAAGACGGTGCCATGGCCAGTGTCATTGATGCCGCCCGCGGTGTTGTGATGAACAATCCTAATATCAGAGCAGCACTCGGTGCTGACTATATTGAATTTGATGGCAGTCTGGGTGACAACAAGAGTGACATAACCGCCAACTTTCTATTCTACAGCTACACACACAATGAAACCGTAGACGTGTTTTTAAGTCGAAACGGTGAGGTCTCTCATGAGTCGTTTGCGGCCGCATCGTTTCAGCCAACAGAGCACGCCACTGAGGTAACCACAGCCATCGAATTAGGCGGCAGTGCGCTAACAGCTGCCGGCTTTGAAGTGGCTGGCTTAACAGGTACAGCGATGCTTGCATTTCCTCCGGCGAGTGAGTCTACAGATTTAGATCAACAGTATTATCCTCAGCGGGTTATGTACGTCACATTTGGCGCGGGGGATGGTGAATTACCTGTCTACAGCGCTTTGGTGAATCTAAGTTCTGAAACCGTCAGTGATAGTGGGTTGATAAAATGACTGTTAAAACAATGAAAGGTGCGCTGCTGTTTTCTTCTTTGCTTTGGACTGTCAGTGCCAATGGGGCGGATATCGACTGGCAAGGCTGGAGCTTTGACTACAGTACTAATTCAAATTCATCTGGGCTGGTGCTTACCGATGTAGATTACAATGGTAAGCGCATCCTGGATAAAGTCAGCATGCCGGTTATGCGTGTGGAATATGACAATGACATCTGCGGGCCCTATGCAGATATTATGTCGAGTTCCCGATTGTCGGTGGCGCAGGGGGCTCCGAACAGCGCTTGTAACAATCAGTCTGTTTGCACCAGGACATTTACCCAGAATGGTGAAGAAATGCTGGAAGTAGGGGGTAACTGGCAGATAGGCGAGTATCAGATCTATCAGACCTATTACTTTTCAGCTAATGGCTATATGGACTCACGAGTCTACAGTCGTGGTCTGCAATGCCGGGTAAATCACCGCCACCACGCACACTGGATGTTTGATTTCGATATCGGTGATCGTGAAAATGATCGAATCCTGCGTGGTGACGATGATCCTCAGGCAGTTGAGTTTAACGATCTGACTTCAGACACCGCCTTTTGGACCATTGAAGATACCGTCAGCGGAGACAGTGTGCGTCTTGTTCCTTCAAGCGACGATGGCGCTCCTGACAATTTTTCAAAGTGGGATGCAGCAGGTCGTCTTTACAATGCGGCTCAGGTGGGTCGCTGGCGTTTGGGTGCTCGCGGTGAAATCGGCGCCAACTATATGCAGCCGCCGCAGAACATAGACGGTGAAGACATCGTGATGTGGTACGTTTCTCATCTGCCGCATGCGTCTAGTGAAGGCTCAAGTGTATGGCATGCATCAGGTCCGCGGGTTGAAGTGGTGTCTAGTGGTACACCGCCAGGTCCAGACCCTGATCCGGACCCCGATCCGGACCCGGGCACTGACCCGGATAATCTGTTGGTTAATGGCGGCTTTGATGCGGCGACTCTGACCGGATGGAGTGACTGTGCTTCTGCTGCCAATACTGCACTGGTCACTACGGCACCACATGAGGGTGATCAGGCGTTGAGTATTTCCGGTGGTGGTTGTTTGTATCAGGAGGTTGCAGCGACCACTGGTCAACAATATTCGCTGTCGTGTCAGGCTAAGAGAAGCGGCAGTCTCTGGACGATTATGGAATTCGGTTTTCTGGATGCCGATTACAATTCACTGGCATCGCAGGTCAGGCCGATTGCAGCCGGGGACTATTCAGCCTATAGCGCCACGGCCACAGCGCCTGCCGGCACGGCGTATGCGATGGCGCTGCTGTACAGCGAAGATCAGACCCAGTTCGACACTTGTTTGATGGTTGCCGGTGAAATTGACGATCCGGATACGGGAACTGATCCGGGAGCCAATCTGGTTGTCAATGGTGATTTTGAATCGGGACTTACAAACTGGAATTCATGTGCAGCCCCGGAGCTTTCGACTGTAGTCGCCGATGCTGATGGTGGCGCGGCAGCACTGTCTGTCAGAGATGGCGGTTGCATGTATCAGGAATTTAATGTCAATGCCGGTGACAGCTATAGCATGAACTGCCGGGCAAAGCGTAATTCAGCTGCCGCATATACCAGTGTGACGTTATCGTTGATGAACGTCAGCTACAATTCGCTTCAATCAACCGAACTGCCGGTCACCACGTCGGCTTTCGGTGACTACACGACA
>CAKZVB010000121.1 GCA_937922015.1 uncultured Granulosicoccaceae bacterium | reverse complement strand
TGGATAGAGGGTGTCTATGGTATTTCTTAGGGAGTTGTTGATTCACAGTGAATCTCCGGTGAGGTCGACGCGTTGATGGATCAGTACTGGATCCGAGAATTTCTGACTTACCGCGTTGACATGATCGAGAAGTGTTTAGTTCAGATGTCAGGTAAAATCGTGACTGTTGAGAATCTATGTGTCGCAATTTGATAAGTTTGGTGGTGATCCGAACCAACGGGTGTCAATTGGCGCTATGGAAAGTGAGGTGAGTTTTCAGTATGGATGGGCAAGGCGTGCCTTGTTCGGACAATCCCGGTGCCTGCGTTGTGGTCAGTGTCCTGTGATTTTAGATGCCAACTCAACTCAACTCAACTTGGTGGCCCTGCTGAAATCTGCTTCTTCGCCAACAGTGTTCGGGGTGCGTAAGGGGCCTGTCAAACTATTGATCCATATGGGTTGTGCAATGCTTATTATTATTGGCTTCTGCCCTATCACACATGTATCGATGTGGATCGCCAAGGGCGGACTTCAGATGGTGCATTGGAGTGTCGACGAAACACACGGTGATGCGCACTCGTGATAAAATGCCTGGTATCCCCCTGAATTTATCAGTGACCCCGGTTTGGAGTGTCAGCATGGCAGATATACGTAAATTAACCGATGAGCTATCGGTGGCAGCGCAGTTGACTCCGGCAGATATCGCCGACGCAAAGCACATGCGGTTTCAATCAGTTCTTTGTAATCGGCCAGACCTGGAAGAATCGGGACAACCGGCATTCAGAGAAATACAGGAGAAGATCGCACAGAGTGGTCTTGCAAGTGAATTTCAGCCCGTTGACGGCGGATCCATTAGCGATAGTGATATAGAGACATTTGCCGCGCACATGGACTCTCTTCCCAAGCCGGTGCTGGCTTATTGTCGAACAGGTACACGCTGTACGGTGCTGTGGGCGTTGAGCGAGGCAGGTAAGCGTCCGACGGATGAAATTTTAGAAACCGCCGCAACAGCCGGTTATGCGTTAGAGCCATTGCGAGCGCGCATTGAATACAGAGCGGAGCAGTTGAAGAAAGCGTAGCCAGCTGACAATCGTAGAAATTTGACTGATATCTGTACTTTAAAAAAGAGGATTATTCATGGTAGACGCAACACAAATCTTAGGCGAACTTCTCGGCGCCGGTAAGCGCGGCAGAGGCAGCTTAAATTCTGGTTCCGGTGCAAAAATGCTGGAAGACCTGTTGGGGGTTGGCTCAGCACAGCAACCCGGGAGTCAGACGGGTAGTGGCAATGCTGGTGGTGGTGTTTTCGGTGGGGGTGACCGCAATACCGGCGTGAGTGGTGATCAGCAGCAGGGCGGGGGCGGTATATTTGGTGGAGAATCTCCGCCTGCAAACAGCGGTCGTCAGGCGCCAGCCGGTGCTGGCGGATTGGGTGACTTGCTGGGCAAGGCGCTGAAGGAACTTACCGGTGCTCCAGCCGGCGGCACGGTTGCCAGTGGTGCGGGAACAAACACTGGAGGTAATCCGTTCGAGATGCCGCAACAAGCGCCACAGGCAGACACTAACCAGCAGTCAGAGGTGTACATCCGTGCAATGATCCAGGCGGGTTTGGCGGATGGAAGGCTGGATGATCAGGAGCAGCAGGCAATATTGCAGAAAGTGGGCAATATGGGCCAGGCGGAAACAAACTTTATTCGTGCGGAAATCGCTAAAGGCAGCGATGTCAATGCGTTTATACAATCTGTGCCACGCGGTATCGAAGAAGAAGTCTATGCCGTATCCCTGATGGCGATACAATTGGACAACAGGGCTGAAGCCCAGTATCTGGATTCAGTTGCCAAAGGTCTGCGAATCACTCAGGATCAATCGAACGCTATTCATGACAGGCTGGGTGCACAACGCCTTTATAGCTAGTGTTTTTTGCATTATCATTGGTGTACACCGGCCGTTGTTGCTAAGCGTCGGCTCCAAGCCTGTCTGTCCTCGTAAATGATTAGCCGTTAAAACATTGATTTTAACGGACTCTTAATCAAGCCTGCATGTAAATAAATTCTTCAGGAAAAATTTTGAGTAACGAAAAAAAAATAAAACGAATACTAGTCGCCAATCGAAGCGAAATTGCCATTCGTGTGTTTCGCAGTGCCCATGAACTCGGCATTGAGGCGGTAGCAATTTACAGCCATGAAGATCGCTACGCCTTACACCGCTTTCAGGCAGATGAGTCCTATCAGGTCGGCGAGCCCGGCGAACCGATTCGCAGCTATCTGGATATCGAAGCCATCATCTCGATAGCGCTGCGGCATAATATAGACGCTATCCACCCCGGCTATGGTTTTCTCTCGGAGAACCCCGTGTTTGCAAAGCGCTGTCGCGAGGAAGGGCTGATATTTATCGGGCCGGCGACCGAGACACTTAATGCTCTGGGCGATAAGACCTCCGCGCGTGCGCTTGCGGAGAAAGCCGGAGTGCCAGTGCTGGGAGGCAGTAAAAAAGCGATTAAAACCGCGGCAGCAGGATTGGCGGAAGCAAAGAAAATCGGTTTCCCGGTCATGCTGAAAGCCGCGCATGGCGGTGGTGGTCGTGGCATGCGGGTAGTAAAAAAAGAGAGCGAATTCAAACAGTCACTCGAGGCATCGCAACGCGAATCTAACGCCGCGTTTGGCAGCACCGATGTGTTTATCGAAAATTTTGTTGGCAATGCGCGTCACATAGAAGTCCAGATTCTGGGTGATAAAGCCGGCAATCTTGTTCATTTGTATGAAAGAGATTGTTCTGTGCAGCGTCGTTACCAGAAGGTGGTCGAGATTGCCCCTGCACCCAACCTTGATGAAAAGCTGCGAAAGGAAATCTGTGACGCGGCCTGTGCGATCGCAAAAACGGCAAACTACGAAAATGCAGGCACGGTTGAGTTTTTAGTTGATGCAGACAGCGGTCGTTTTTTCTTTATTGAGGTCAATCCGCGAATACAGGTTGAGCACACTGTCACCGAAGAGGTGACCGGACTCGATCTTATCCGAGCACAGATTCTAGTTGCACAAGGCGACAAGTTAAGTGACAAAAGTATCGGTATCAAAAGTCAGAAAGACATTAGGATTACCGGGTTTGCGTTGCAGTGTCGCGTGACTACCGAAGATCCGAGTAACAATTTCATGCCGGACTACGGCCGCATCAGTCAATACAGATCGGCAAGTGGAATTGGTATACGTCTTGATGCGGGTAGTGCTTTTGTCGGTGCGGTGGTCACACCCTACTATGATTCGATGCTGGTGAAAATCAGTGCTCGCGGTAAAAGCTTCGATCGTGCTTCGATTCGAATGTTAAGAGCGCTTAATGAATTTCGAGTGCGTGGTGTAAAGACGAACATACCATTTCTACTGAGGCTGCTTAAAGACCCCGTGTTCAGGGCCGGTAATTGCGACACGCGTTTTATTGATAACACGCCGGAGTTGTTCGACTTTACCGTGCGTCCCAGTCGGGCCAGTCGAATATTGACCTATCTGGCAGATGTTGCGGTTAACGGCAATGATCTTGTCGAAGGTCGCCCGGTGTCCAAGCGCCGTGATCCGGTTCTGGTTGAACGTCCGGACCAGAATCTGGCAAAGCCCAAAGGAACCAGAGATCTGTTTCTGGAAATGGGCGCTGACGATTTCAGTCAGTGGATTATTAAACAAAAACGTCTGTTGATTACCGACACCACCTTCAGAGATGCACACCAGTCCCTGTTCGCAACGCGTATGCGCACAGATGATATGTTGAATATTGCCAGTAACTACGCTCACGATTGTGCAGATCTCTTCTCAATAGAAATGTGGGGTGGCGCAACCTTCGATACCTCTATGCGTTTTCTGAAAGAAAACCCGTGGCAGCGGCTGGAGCAACTAAGAGAACGGATTCCAAATATCCTGTTCCAGTGTCTGGTGCGATCATCCAGTGTTGTAGGTTATATCAATTACCCCGATAACCTCGTTAAAGCTTTTGTCAAGCAGTCGATCGACAGCGGTATGGATGTGTTCAGGGTGTTCGATGCACTGAACTGGCTACCGAATATGAAAGTCACGATGGACAGTGTTCGCAAGCATGGCGGGATATGTGAGGCATCAATTTGCTATACCGGCGATATACTGAACCCGGAAAGAACAAAGTACACACTTGACTACTATATCGATCTGGCAAAACAGCTGGAAAACATGGGTGCACATATTCTTTGCATAAAAGATATGGGTGGGCTGTGTAAACCCGATGCCATCGTATTGTTAACCAAGGCACTGAAAAGCGAGTTGAATATTCCTATCCATTTTCATACCCACGATACCGCGGGTATACAAGCGGCTGCAATCCTGAATGCCAGCGGTGCAAAACTGGATATCGCAGACGCTGCAATGGCACCATTGTCAGGTGGTACCTCACAGCCGAATTTAAATACTATTGTTGAAGCGCTGCGATTTAACCCCAGAAATACAAAACTGGATACCGGCAAGCTCGATAACATCGCCGATTACTGGCGATCGGTGCGGGATTTCTATACGCCATTCGAAAGCGAGACGCTACCGGCAACCGCTGATCTGTACCGCCATGAAATGCCGGGTGGTCAATACACCAATCTTTATGAGCAGGCTCGAGCCCTGGGTCTGGCAGACCAGTGGACTACCGTCTGCGATACCTACGCCGCGGTCAATCAGCTGTTTGGAGATCTGGTCAAGGTTACGCCAACCTCCAAAGTGGTGGGTGATATGGCGTTGTTTATGGTGGCGAACCAGTACAGCATTGACGATGTGATGGACACGGCGCGGGAACTGGCATTCCCCAATTCCGTCGTTGATTTATTTAGTGGCATGATGGGTAAGCCCTACAAGGGATTTCCAAAGAAGGTTCAGGATAGAATTCTTCGTGGCGAAAAACCGATGCGGGGTCGGCCCGGGAAAACCCTCGAGCCTGTCGACTTCGATGCCGTCGCAGCAACGCTTAAAAAACGCGGTCTGGAAGCGCCGGAACAAAAAGATCTCATCGCAAGTGCCCTGTATCCGGGTGTGTTTGACGAACTGGTCGATCATCAAAACGAGTATGACGACACCAGCTCATTGCCGACTCCGGTTTTCTTCTACGGGCTTCGTGCCGGAGAAGAGATAGTTATCGATGAATATCAGGGGCGCGGACTGGTGATAAAGTTTCTCACTGTCGGTGACGCTCACAGCGATGGCAGACGTACGGTATTTTTCGAGCTTAACGGGCAGCCGCGAGAAGTCACTGTTGCAGATAATAATCTGACGTCTTCTGTTGTATCCCATCGTAAGGCAGACCCTGACAATGAAAACCACATAGCGGCGGCCATGCCCGGTATGGTGGTTAACGTCGCAATTGCTGTCGGTGAGAAAATTGAAAAAGGTCAGACTGTCATGGTGTTGGAAGCGATGAAGATGGAATCCACGCTCTATGCAGAGAAATCCGGCAAGATCAAAGAGATTCTGGTGCAACCGGGTAGTGAAATAGAATCTGGCGAGCTGCTGGCAGTGATTGAATAACACTATAAGGACATTGCAAATGTTATGTCAGAGATAAGAGCGTATCGGGAAACCGATCAACAACAGGTTATTGAGCTGTGGCAGGCCTGTGGGTTGTTGAGGCCGTGGAATAACCCGACGCTCGATATTCTGCGCAAGCAATCAGTAGGGGCAGACTTGTTTCTGGTGGCGACAAAGCAGCAGCCGGAAAAGCAGCAAATCACCGCCGCAGTGATGGGCGGCTATGATGGCCATCGTGGCTGGATGAATTATCTGGCCGTCAGCCCCGAACAGAGAGGTACAGGTCTGGGCAGGCGGATAGTACTTGCCCTTGAGTCCCGTTTACTGCAGTTAGGTTGTCCCAAGCTGAATCTACAGGTTCGTTCAGACAACGAGTCAGTTATTGGTTTCTATGGCAGTCTTGGCTACATTCAGGATGATGTCGTCAGTTTTGGCAAAAGGCTGATCGCAGATGATCCCCCTGACAGCGATAAGTAAATGGAAATCGCGAAGATCAGGCGGATAATTGAGCAACAGCTGGCTGATCTTGCACAACAGGTTAAATCAACAGGTGATAGCACCGCCACGGTAACCCTCGATCAAAGTCGGGTAGGTCGTCTCTCGCGTATGGACGCATTACAGTCACAGGCAATGCAAACAGAAATCCTGCGCCGAACCAGACTTCAGATAGCAGAGCTGGAAAGAACCTTAAAGCGTCTTGATCACGAAGACTTCGGCTACTGTGAGGGCTGTTTCGAGGAAATTCCAATCGCCAGACTGAAACTTAACCCCGCTGTGCGTATGTGTATCAGATGCACAGAGAAATCCGAGAGGCAGTAGTCAGTCGTTGAATTCAGATCCACACCTGCAGCGGTGGCGCGAAGATTAACACCGCTAAACTGACGACAAACAAACTCGATGAACGGATTTGTCTGCTTGCTTTGGTGCAATCAGGAAAGGTGGCTACTGAAGCTTTGATTACAGGTGCTACACTGATGCAGAATAATTAAGAGATATTCTATTGAATCATGGTTGCAAATCTAACCGGAACATTGGCTGGTCTGCCGGCGTCAGTCAATGATATGACCGATCCGCAAGCTGATAGCAACGCTATTCGACTGATTGTTAATGGCACTGTAGTCACAGTGACAAACGTTGATCCCACTCTTGGGCTACTGGCCTTTTTACGCACCAGACTACAATTAACCGGCAGCAAGGAAGGTTGCGCCGAAGGCGATTGTGGTGCCTGTACAGTGGTGGTGGGTGAGTTGTCGGGCTCGCGGCTTACGCTAAAGACAATGAATGCCTGTATACAATGGGTGCCGGCGCTTGATGGCAAGGCTGTTTTTACCGTTGAGTATCTGCGACAGCAAGACAAAAGTCTGCACCCGGTGCAGCAATCGATGGTCGATTGTCATGGTTCGCAGTGTGGTTTTTGTACACCTGGCTTTGTGATGTCGCTGTGGCAGGTGTACAACACACACCAACGAAAAAATACCCGCGCCAGTGACCCGCAGTTGCGTTCAGCACTTAGTGGAAACTTGTGTCGCTGTACCGGTTACAAACCTATCCTGGAAGCCGGGCAGCAGATGTTTGATCTTCCTGCGGTAGCGTTTGATGAAGCCGTTATTGTCGAGCAGCTGCGGCAAATAGCACGCCCGCAGGCACTGACTTATCAGTTTGAAGAGGGCAGTTTCTATGCTCCTTCAACACTGACTGAATTAACACAGCTTCGCCGTGACCACCCGGATGCGGTGATACTGGCTGGCTGCACTGACATGGGCTTGTGGGTCAATAAACAGTTTCGTGAACTTAAAAAAATTATCTATGTCGGTCAGGTTGAAGGCTTCAGTGATATTGAATTGAATGAAGATGATCTGCGAATCGGCGCGGGGGCGTCTTTAACAGATGCCTACGAAGCGTTACAGGGGGTGTATCCGCAGATAAGCGAAATGCATGAACGATTCGCCTCACTGCCGGTTCGCAATGCCGGTACCTTAGGCGGCAATGTGGCCAACGGGTCCCCGATAGGTGATTCAATGCCATGGTTAATTGCGCTCGGCGCGCGCGTTGTATTAGCAAACTCACAGCGACAACGCAGCCTGTTGATGGAAGATTATTATGTGGACTATATGCAAACCGCATTGCGTGAAGATGAAGTGCTGCTCTCCATAGAGGTGCCACGGCCTGTGGCCGGTCAGGTCTTTCGGACTTATAAAATTTCCAAACGCTACGATTCTGATATATCAGCGGTTTGTGCTGCATTTTGTATTCAACTTCAAGACGACCTCATAACTGAAGCGGTAGTGGCGTTCGGCGGAATGGCGGCCATACCAAAACGCGCAGGGAATTGCGAAAAGGCACTTAAAAACAACCATTGGGACGAGAACACCCTGCGCGCAGCACAGGCTCAGCTGGCCGGCGACTATCAACCCCTGAGTGATATGCGAGCCAGTGCTGACAACAGGCAGCAACTGGCGCAAAATTTACTTTATCGGTTCTTTCTTGAAAGCACCGCGACACATGCCAGAGACAACGCGCCGCTAAGTGTCTATGAGGTAGTGTCATGATCCGGCCTTTGGCATGTCGCCGTGTCAGCGGGATGCTGCGATGAAACCAGACAAGCAACTGCCGCATGAGTCAGCAGAATTACATGTCTCAGGCGAGGCGGTATACACTGACGACATCCCGGAACTCACCGGCACTTTGCACTGTGCGCTGGGGCTGAGCCAGTGCGCGCACGCAAGAATAATAAATATTGATCTCACCGCGGTCCGTGCAGCGGCAGGCGTTGTGGATGTACTCACCGCCAAAGATATTCCCGGTACAAACGACTGTGGACCTATCATTGCAGATGACCCGATACTGGCCGATGGATTAGTGCAATGTATTGGCCAGCCGGTTTTTGCGGTGATAGCTACTTCGTATGAGGCTGCAAGGTCCGCTTGCGGCAAAGCACAGATCGACTATGACGAGCTGCCAGCTATCCTGACCCCGAAGCAGGCTCTGCAGGAAGAATCTTATGTTGTTCCACCGATGCATTGTCACAGAGGTGAACCGGAAGAAAAATTGTTGTCGGCTGCGCATCGCATCAAAGGGGAGTTGTCGATAGGAGGGCAGGAGCAGTTCTACCTTGAAGGACAAATCTCATACGCAGTGCCCAAAGAAAAAGACAGTCTGCACGTCTATTGCTCTACCCAGCATCCAACCGAGATGCAACATCATATCGCCGGAGCACTAAATCTGTCTGCGCATGCGGTAACCGTTGAAGTGAGGCGTATGGGTGGCGGGTTTGGCGGAAAAGAATCCCAGTCTGCGGTGTTTGCCTGTGTCGCATCAATTGCCGCGCATCGCTTGCAGCGCCCGGTAAAGTTACGTCTTGATCGTGATGATGACTTCATGGCGACAGGTAAGCGGCACTGTTTTTATTATCAATATGATGTCGGCTATGACGAGGCTGGTATTATACAGGCGGCAAAAATCGATATGGTATTGCGCGCCGGGTACTCAACCGATTTATCGCCTCCCGTTGCTTCACGTGCGGTGTGCCATTTTGACAACGCTTATTATTTGAGTGATGTCAGCATCAGAGCAATGTGCGGGAAAACCAATACCCAGTCAAATACCGCCTTCAGAGGCTTTGGCGGGCCACAGGGAGCCATTGCGATAGAATATATCATTGACGATATTGCGCGTAACCTTGGGCAGGAGCCGCTGGATGTTCGCAGGCGCAATTTTTACGGCAAAGACAGCAGAAACACGACGCCTTATCAGCAAGTCGTAAAAGACAACGTTATTTATGAGTTGGTTGATCAGCTTGAACACAGTAGTGACTACCGGCGGCGAAAGCAAAAGATAAGAGAATTTAACAAGCACAGTCCGGTGATCAAAAAGGGCATTGCCTTGACTCCGGTCAAGTTCGGCATTTCGTTTAACGTGGTGCATTTAAACCAGGCCGGTGCTTTGGTGCATGTTTATACCGATGGATCCATAATGGTCAACCATGGTGGTACCGAAATGGGGCAGGGTCTGCACACCAAGGTTGCGCAGGTGGTTGCAGCGACACTTGGAGTAGGCGTTAGTCGGGTGCGTTCAAGCTCTACCGTCACGGATAAGGTAGCCAATACATCGGCAACCGCGGCCTCTACCGGCGCTGACCTCAATGGCAAGGCAGCGCAGGATGCGGCGTTGCAAATCAAAGCGCGGCTGGCTGACTTTGCAGCAGAGCAGTATGGCGGGCAATCCGAAGCTGTCGTCTTCAGTGAGGATCAGGTACTGGTTAACGGATCTGCCGTACGTTTCTCTGAACTGGTCAGCGCCGCATATGAAGCGCGTGTTCAGCTCTGGTCTGACGGATTCTACGCCACCCCCGGTCTGAGCTGGAATCAGGAAACACTTACCGGCAATCCGTTTTACTATTTTGCCTACGGCGCGGCGGTGTCTGAGGTTGCTATCGATACTCTGACGGGGGAAATGAAGGTATTGCGAGCTGACTTATTGCACGATGTCGGTAATTCATTAAATGAAGCCATTGATATCGGGCAGGTTGAAGGCGGGTTTATTCAGGGGCTGGGCTGGCTGACTTTCGAAGAGCTGTACTGGAACGACAAGGGCAGGTTGCTGACTCATGCTCCGTCGACGTACAAGATTCCCGCAGTGAACGACTGCCCGGTCGATTTCAGAACCACGCTTTTTGATAACGAAAATCAGGCAGACACTATCTTTCGCTCCAAGGCAGCCGGCGAGCCGCCCTTGTTATTGTCGTTTTCTGTTTTGTTTGCCATTCGCGATGCCGTTGCAAGTGTCGCCGACTATCAAGTCAATCCAAAGCTTGAAGCGCCGGCCACTCCGGAAAGAATACTGCAGGCGGTGGCGGCGTTACAGTCGATGGACCACTAGCGATGGCTGCTTATTCACTGTCTGCCGGTGCTAACGACTGGCTGACTGCACTGGCACAGCTTAGTCAGACTCATAAGCAGGTTGAAAACATCAACTGCGTTCTGGTCACCGTGCTGCGCACGCGTGGCTCTGCTCCTCGTCCGGCGGGCACCAGGATGCTGGTGTTGCCTGATCGTTGTGCAGGTACCATCGGAGGCGGTCACCTGGAAGCCAGTGTGATCGACCAGTCCCGGGCGCTGATGGACATCGCGGAGCAGCGGCAACATCCCGCTGGTAAAATTCTGCGGCTGCCTCTTGGAGCATCATTGGGTCAATGTTGTGGTGGTCATGTGGTATTGCTGCTGGAGCCGGTTTCGCGATCGGATTTACCCTGGATAGACACTGCTGTGCAGCTACAGCGTAACGGCACACGTGCATTGATGATCACCGCTGTGCCCGACGATAGTCGCACGACGCAGCAGACCGGCTTGCACCGTAAGTTGATTGTCACTGACTCAAGCAGCGCAGGATCGCTGGGCAACTCTCAGCAGGATAGCGCGGCGACTGTGGCTGCCCGCTCGATGCTCGCTGCGTCTGGCGTAGTTAAAACACAGTGGCACAATGATCTGTTGTTCGATCCGATAACCACAGAGTCCTTTCATTTGTTGTTGTTCGGCGCGGGTCACGTGGGTCAGGCTCTGGTAAATGTGCTGCAGCCGTTACCCTGTCGTATCGACTGGATAGACAGTCGTGTAGAAATGCTTTCGAATCGGACACTGCCATCCCATGTACGTGCAATCATCACCGATGAGCCCGCAGATGAAATTGATGCTGCCTCGCCCGACAGCTATGTGCTGGTAATGACTCACAGCCATCAGCTCGATCTGGCAATATGCGAAACAGCTCTAAAACGACGGGATATCGCGTTCTGCGGTCTCATTGGTTCGGATACAAAGCGCAGACGATTTCTGCAAAAGTTAGGCAGCAGAGGGCTGTCACAAGCAGCACTTGACCGGCTGGTCTGTCCTATCGGTATGAAGGGGATCTCTGGCAAACATCCGGCACAAATAGCTGTAGCTGTATCTGCTCAGTTGCTTTTGTTGGTTAGCCGGAATGAACAGCAGCGGTTGTCCGGTGTGGAGGAGGTCGGTTGAACAATTTGCGTAGCCCTGTGTTGTGATTTTGCTAAACTCCCCATGACCCGGGAGTCTGCGCGGTAGAAGTCTGCGTAGCGAGAGCGTGCCATGGCGGGGGCCCTTGTTTTATTAAGTGATGGTACGATCATTTGAGGCGACCAGTGAAATTAACTCTGATGCCTTTTTATAGTGTTTGCATAATACGGACTCCTGGTCTCTGCTGGTTGTGTACACAGGATAACCGGGAGTAGTAGATGGCGGGTCACTGGATCATATTTAGTTTATGCGGGGCTGCTCTTTGAATTCTAAAAAACCACATCTGTTGCGTGGGCGCGTACTTACTTTTAGCGCTGAACCTGCGGATGGCGATGACCTGGCGTCCTACAGCTACATTGAAGACGGTGCCTTATTGATTGATGACGGCGTGATCATCGCGCAGGGTGACTATGATTCGGTGATTGCACAAGCGGGTGATGCAGCTGTTACTGATCATCGGCCTCACTTGCTGATGGCAGGGTTTATCGATACTCATCTGCACTTTCCCCAGGTTCAGGTAATAGCATCCTGGGGGGCGAAACTCCTGGACTGGCTGAACAACTACACGTTTCCAGCTGAAGCGCGTTATGCAGAGCCTGCCCATTGCAATGCCATGGCGTCTGCACTTTACGATTTGATTATCAGTCACGGCACCACAACAGCTGTTGCCTACTGTTCTGTGCACAGCACCTCGGTTGACGCTTTTTTTGATGAAGCATCAAGACGTAACATGCGCATGATTGGCGGCAAGGTGTTGATGGATCGCAATGCGCCGGATAACCTGCAGGACACGCCACAGTCGGGCTATGACGACAGTAAAACGCTGATTGCTAAATGGCACGGCAAAGGGCGCGCTCACTATGCCATAACACCGCGATTCGCAATTACCTCAAGCCCGCAACAGTTAGAAGCTACCGGCACGCTGGTGGCAGAACATCCAGACTGTTATGTGCAAACACATCTGTCAGAGAACCATGATGAGATAGCTTTCACGGCTGAGCTCTACCCGCAGGCTCGCGATTACCTGGATATCTACCAATCTTATGGCTTGCTCAGTGCCAAAACACTTTTAGGTCATTGTATTTATTTGCAATCGCGTGAAATAGACGCGCTTGCAGAAACCGGTGCGCGAGCAGTCTTCTGCCCCACATCCAACCTTTTCCTCGGCAGCGGTTTGTTTGATTATGAGGGCTTGAGGCGGCGTGATGTGGTTACTGCTGTGGCCACTGATATCGGTGGCGGCACAAGCTATTCGATGCTGCAGACTCTGGCCGAAGGTTATAAGGTTCTGCAGCTGCAAAATCAAAAAATCCATCCCCTGCAGGCCTTTTACTGGATTACCCGCGGCAATGCTGTGGCACTGGGTCTGGAAGCCAAAATCGGGACACTTGATGTCGGAAGCGAAGCTGACATCGTGGTACTTAACGCCGCATCTACACCGGCTATGGCGTTGAGAATGGAAACCGTTAGTACGCTATCTGAAGAGCTCTTTGTATTGTCCATCATGGGGGATGACAGAGCCATTGAGCAAGTATACATTGCTGGAAATGCAGCTAAACGGGTTTAGGTAGAAAGCGATCAAGGCGCGCTAATGCGGTCTGAGTGTGCGGTACTACTGGCATGACAATCGACATCGCAGCGAGGGCTGTTATGCGTTCCGGGTTTGTTCGAATGACATTCCAGATAACAAGTTGGAATTAGTGGTCACGTTGCATTAACCTTCCAGGCTATCCTAACTCGCGGGAGTGGAGATACAGCGCAATCAGTGCATGTGTGATGCTTGAAAAGCAAGGCACACAAGATGGCACCGATTTTTCCACAGTCATGTTTCCCGCATGGTTAAAGGTGCAAATTGTGCTTTTCGTTGGTTTGAAACTACAACAAATCGATGAAAATTATCAGGACAAAAAAGGCACTGTTGTTTTCCGTGTGCCTGAGAAGTTGGAT
>CAKZVB010000120.1 GCA_937922015.1 uncultured Granulosicoccaceae bacterium | reverse complement strand
ACGGACTTGGCTGTGTGCATCTGTCCTCAGTCATCAGTCCTCCGTGCGCTACAAGCGCTGTTATCTCAAACAAAGCCAACACCCTACAGGACCTCCCCCTCCAACAGCATCTGCCTTGTTTTTTGAAATCCCCCGGAGTCGGGACAAAGCGCCAGGGATGGCGCGTGAGCGCCAGCAGCACAGGGACGTGCGTCTGGCGCGACCCGACGCAGGGGGATTTCAAAAAATTCCGCAGGAACCCGAAGGGCAAGGCAGCAGCGGATTAAGCATAAGGAGAATTTTGGTTACTTTTCTTCTCTTTTGAAAAGTGACTCGTACAGCCAGGGACTGGCTTCGAAAAAAAGCCATGGATGGCACACCTAATTAGCTGCTAGTGCAAACACCTAAGCAGAAAACACAAACATCAAAACAAACCACGGCAACCTACCCTGCCCTTAACGCCAGTATTTCATCTATATCAATCTTCTCTTGATACAGTTCGAAATCAACCACATTTTCTGCTATCGCTTTGATCGACATACGATCGGCCAGTTCATTGCCTTCCACACCGACGTGACCGTTAACGTGCAGTATCTGCAACTGATCTTTCAGTGCTTGATATAAAGTGAACATGTCTTTTATCAATTCGAGGTTTTTTATTTCACCACCGGCTTTGGTCCAGCCTTTCTTTTGCCAATTGACAGCCCACTGGGTGACGCACTGGATGGAATATTTGGAATCGCTGAAAATTACTACTGTGCGTTCTTTGGCGAGCTCGTCTTTTGCTACCAGCATGGCTTGATACAACGCACTCAACTCGGCGGTGTTGTTTGTTCCCATCGGATTGTACAAGCCATACCACAGCTCACTGATTTTACCTTTCCGATAGATCGCCATGCCTGATCCAGCTTCACCGGGGTTGGGCTCGCAGCCGCCGTCGGTGTATATGTGTGTATCGAAATCAAGCTTTTCAATGTCCTTGGCTGCGTAGGTTTTTACCGTCTTGCGGTTGGAAGGGCTTTTTGGCGCCTTAGTGTCTGAAGCGCCTTTTGATCCCGACTGTGTTGTCGCGGGCACTCCACCGGTTGCAAACGCAGACTCTGCTTCTGCCCTGGTGGGGAAAGATTTAAACCTGGCGCCGGCAAATTTCTGCACCTGCTTCTGGCAACTGGGCCAGTCGGTAAATATTCCGGTTTCACGACCCTGCCAGACTACATAAAATTTTTTTTGCGCCACAATAATGCCTGAAAATAAGCGAATCACGTCAATACGCAATTTCACTGAATGTTAAGTCAAATCAGTTTTGAGATCAGATACTTACCTTGAGAAGACAGACCCCAAAGCCAGCATCAAAGCATTCATCAATGTGTATAATCCCAACACTGCAAGTTCCGTTATTCTACCTAATCATCACGGCTCAGCGCACGACTAATGAATTACGATACAAGATACCCATCAATCGCAGATCTAAAAACACGGGCAAAGAAACGAATCCCCAATTTCGCCTTCGACTACATCGACGGCGGGATCGATCAGGAAGACGGCAAGCTGCGCAATCGCCGTGACTGGCATGATATCCTGCTAACACCGCGTTATCTGAAAGACGTCTCGCATGCTGATCTGACCACCAGTATTTTTGGCAGAGAATATTCAATGCCATTCGGTGTGCCGCCGGTCGGGCTTGGCAACATGATGTGGCCGGGAGCAGAGAAAGCGCTTGCCACCGCTGCACAAAGAAATAATATTCCCTATGTCCTGAGCACGTTCAGCACCACTGACCTGGATGAAATCGCAGCCGCCGCCCCCGATGTGTGCTGGTTTCAACTCTATGTACCAAGAGACATCGATGTCATGAAAGACATCATCTGTCGTGTTAAGTCCGCAGGTTTCCATGCACTGGTGATCACACTTGATATTCCCGTTGGTGCCAAGCGTAACCGCGAATTAAAAAACGGATTGAAACTACCTTTTAGTTTAACACCTAATATTGTATGGCAATCAATGATCCATCCGGTATGGGCCTTACATACCCTCAAAAGCGGTCAGCCCGATTTTGTTAACGTGCTGCGGTACAAGAAAAACTCCAACCAGAATCTTGCAGAATTTGTAACCGATTTTAATATGTGCGGCGTCACACAAGAGAGAGTCGAGCTTATTCGACAACTATGGGATGGCCCGCTGATCCTGAAAGGTGTGCAATACGAAGCCGACATGAAAGCCGCCATAGAAACCGGCATCGATGGTGTGGTGATCTCGAACCATGGCGGCAGACAACTGGACGCCGCACCATCCACCGTACAAAGCCTCCAGCAGTTGGGCTCTTACGCCAGCGAGAACATGACAATCATGGTCGACAGCGGTATCAGAACCGGACTGGATGTTGTCAGAGCCAAATCATACGGCGCACAGATGGCCTTTTCCGGTCGCAGTTTCTTTTGGGGAATGGGCGCTATGGGACACGCCGGTGCAGAACAGGTAATTGGCATCTATCACGATGAAATTGATCGCTCACTGAAACAGCTGGGCTGTGCAGGTTTTGACACAATGGACAAAACCTGGCTGGCCTGACACATGCTTGAAAGGCACCTGCCATTAAACTAGAAAATTTGCTCCTGCAGGTTATTTACCAGTTGAATATCCATGCCATGACGCAGGTACACTTCCCGCGCCTGTTGCAGTGATGACTGTGCATCTTCCATGCTGAAGTTTGACTTATATAACTCAACAAGCACATCTGGTTGTCGTCGATATCTGGCTCTTGCTGAAGCTTTAGCAAGCGACTCCTCTGACTGCTGCCTGAACCGCCACGCGTTCACCACATCACCGCGCGCCTGCAACTGATTGTAGAGCAGAGCCTGGTCACGCGCAGCACCCATTGCATGGACACTATCATTGAACTCCCGACTGAGCCGCGCTATCTCGGCTTGCAGGCCGGTAAAAACTGATTCTGCAATACCATGCTGTCGCATTGTATCAATCATCGCCTGTGCATTATATTTTTGACCTGAGGAGGCAAAAAGTTTTACCGCTTCTGCTCCGGCTTGCTGCGCCCGATCATAGTCCCCCTGCTTGCTGTAACCCTTGAATAAAGTCTCATAGGTGGCGGCCGCGGCACCAAATCTGTTGAGTGCAAGATTATTTTCTGCCGCACGTCGCAATTCATTTTCTATAGAATAGAATTGATCATGACTGATCTTCCATCGAGCCACCAGCAATGTGTCGTATGCTTCGGATGCCAGGCGTGCACGCTGCCTTGTTACCAGATGCAGTCGACCCAACTGCACAAACACACCGGCTGCTGCTACTTCGTCATCAACCTGCTGAAACAGATCCAGCGCTTCAGCAAGATAGACCTCAGCTGTGTCGGTATCGCTTTGCAGTAATGCAAGCTCTGCCAGGTGGGACAAAGTTGTCGCCAGGGAATGATCATCCGACTGATCAACGGCATTTGTGGCTCGCTGTAGCAACAGTCTCTTAGCCTGCTTATATTTTTCAGCCTCTATAAGTGCAGCAATGTCTGCAGGCAGAATATGAGAGGTTGAAGCCGGCGACTGATGTCGGGTTCTGTTGTCTTTTACTGCAAATGGCGAGTGAGCCACTGCGTCATCAACGGCAACAGTCGAATCAACGGATTGTTCAATGCTGTCTGATTGACGCGCACTGTGGTGGAATAAGCCAATAAATACCAGGCTGACAACCGCTGCCACCACTGATTTTATCAACTGCTTAACTTTATACGCGTTACTGGCGGTCTGTGAATAAGCCACTTTACCTTCCTCCAACAAACACTAATCGTTTTAAGTTCTCATGCAGTATAGCGCTGTTAGATCGACTTCACTGAGCGAAGTGCATTTCTTACGGAAACCTGGCCCTGGTGGTTCATCCGGCAAATATTTGCCGGTTTTATGAAGCCAGCTTTATCGCATCTGCTATCGCATCCGGTTTCTGCGCCGGTGCCATGATATGCACACCGGCGAGGCCGGGAATCTGCCGATACTGTTCAATTAATTCCGCGCATATCGCCCGCCCTTCCGCCTTTGCATCAGATGCACCTTCAAGCCTGGCAATGGTTTGTTCAGGGATGGTTACACCATAGAGGTTGCTGTTCATCCAACGGGCAGATTTGGCCGAGATTATGGGCCCGATACCCAGCAGCACCCCGACTTGCTCGGTAATACCGGCATCGTGGAGCCGACCTATAAAACGTGCCGCCACCTCAGGCTCAAAGCAGAATTGCGTCTGCGTAAACTGCGCGCCACAGTCAATTTTTGACTGCAGCGCATCCGGTTTCCAGTCCGCCGGCGGATCCAGTGGCATATCCGCCGCACCGATATAAAACGGTGGCGGCGAGCTTACCGGCTTGCCGGACGGCAACACCGCCTCGTCACGGAGTGATCGGGCAAGCGACATCACCTGCCGTGAATCCAGATCAAACACCGGTTTGGCTTCCGGCTGGTCGCCCTTCGCCGGATCATCACCCATCAATACCAGCAAATTGTAGCTACCCTGCGCCGCCGCTCCCAACAGATCTGCTGTCAACGCTATACGGTTGCGGTCACGGCAGGTGATTTGTAACACTGGCTCAAACCCCGCGCCTGCAAGTATTGCTGAGGCAGCGAAGCTACTCATTGTGGTGGTAGCCCCTGCACCATCGGTGACATTTATGGCATCGACCAGGCCACGCAAGTGTTCGGCTTCATGCAGCAACAGGTCTGCAGACGCGCTGACCGGAGGGACAATTTCAGCAGTGATAGCAAACTGTTTGTTTTTTATTCGATCCGACAACGCTGTCATAATTAGATTTCTCTCGCATAGACTTTGACCGAGCTTACAACGTCACATCTTTTTGTTATTGTGAGCAGGCGACAAACGCAGTTCACCACGCTCTGGTCATCATACTAAATTGGCAATGGATGCCGATTCAACAAGAAACAGCTTGATCAACACTTTTCAAAATACCAGGTATAGCGGTTTGAACAAAACTGCCTCGAGAGGTTTATACCGAACATACCATGGGAGCAGCGGAATTCCGCAGATCGAAATATCTGCGTTGGCAGCCGGCAGGCAGGACCTGGTAGCAGCAATGGTGGTGAAGTGCATGTCATAAAACAATGGGAAATTCGGGATAACAAATGAAAAAAAACGACGCACTTACATCTTCGATATCTATTCTCGAGGAGATAATAGCTTTTGATACCACCTCGCGTGAGTCAAATCTGGCACTGATTGAGCACATGCAATCCTATCTCGAAAATCTGGGTGTCGAATCCCGACTGACGCACGATCAAACCGGCAACAAGGCCAACCTGTGGGCAACCATCGGTCCAGACACGGCAGGCGGAATTGTTTTATCCGGTCACATGGATGTTGTCCCGGTCGACGGACAAGACTGGTCACAGGATGCGTTTAGTATGTGGCAGGCAGACAACAAGCTGTACGGCCGTGGCGTAGCTGATATGAAAGGCTTCATAGCCATCGCACTGGCACTGACCCCGTTAATGTTAAAAGCAAATCTAAAAATACCTATACACTTTGCCTTTTCATATGACGAGGAAATAGGCTGTATCGGGGTAAGAGGTTTAATCAAAGACGTCACAGACAACCTGCCGGCACCACGCGCAGTAATCGTCGGTGAGCCCACGTCCATGAAAATAATCGGCGGCCATAAAGGCTCTCGCAGTCTCACCAGCGTAGTACGAGGAGTGCCGGCGCATTCAAGTGACCCGCGCCTGGGCAGCAATTCAATTATGGCTGCCGCCAGAATTGTCACTTTCCTTGAAGAATTACAAGCAGAGCTGGTTGACAACGCCGACAAAAACAGTCCATTCGATCCGCCCTACACTACTATAGATCTCGGACAAATCTCAGGCGGCACCGCCAACAACATTATCCCTGAATTCACCAAAGTCGACTGGGGCATGAGAATAGTCCCGACCGACGATGGAGAGGCGATAGAAAACCGGGTACGCGAATTTATAGCAAACGAGATAGAACCTGACCTTAAAGCAGTAGACGCATTCGACGCCCCTGCAGAGCAGGCAGGTGTCACCACCACGCTATACAATGTTGTGCCGCCACTGGTACCAGACACCGCATCAGCCGCCGAGCAACTAATCAGACACCTCACCGGCCTGAACAACTCGGGGGTAGTCAGCTTCGGCACAGAAGCAGGCCTGTTTCAGGAAGTAGGCATACCCACAGTAGTCTTCGGCCCCGGCAGCATTGCCCAGGCCCATCAACCCGACGAGTTTATAGAGATAACCCAGATAAAGGAATGCATAGACTTTGTGTACAAACTAGTAGACTGGGCAGCTCAGGACAAGCCACAGGATCTCTTTGGCTGAACAGAGAGCATCATCATTCAAAAAACTATGGCCCTACAACACCCACAACAGTTTTGTTAAAAGCGCTTTGCAAGCCCCAAAAAAGCCAACAAACTACCCCTCCCTGACACAGCGTCTGCTTTGTTTTTGAAATCATCCGGAGTCGGGTCAACGCGCCATGGATGGCACGTCTAATAAATTAGCTGCAACAGCAGACATCCAATCAGAAAGTCAAAGCAGAGCGCCAAAGATACCCTACCCCAACAACAAACACCCCCAGACAAAACACCCCACCGCCACACCAACATTTAAATAAGCTACAGCCCGAAATGTATTTCCCAACGGAGCGGGATCCCGATCTGAAATAATAAACGGCATTCCATTTTCAGGCTTACTTATAATGTTGGCTACCGGATCAGCTACTTTTTCTTCATGGATATCGCGTGAGATTTCCTCTGCTCGCGCTCTTGCTGAATCCCATTCATCCTGATCAAGAACACCATTCCCATCAGTATCAAACTCTTCGTGTAACCAACGCGAATCTTTTTTCCACACCGACAACAGCTTGCTTACTTCCATTCCCTTGTTGTAGGTAGTTTCTGCCCCGCCGCGGGTTCGCAGTTCACCCAGCACATAGATTTCCGAACCGGGAACAATATATTTCGATGAAAAACGCTTACCACTTTCAAACCAGGTACGCTTGCTACTGGAGATAACCTTGGCACCAGTCGGGTTAATCACAACAGAGCCGGTATCATCACTGACGACAAACGGAATTGTACTGGCGCCCATATTGAAAAGGCCGGCCATATTAACAATGGTATAGCGATGCCATACGCACGGCGGCCCTGACATAAATCCCTGACATGCACGATTGCCGAAAAAATCACAAGTCCCCTGCAGCTCAACAAACCCCTGTGCAGCACTTTGCATCTTCGATTTCGGTGTATCTGCTATGAAGTGATAGATTGCGTTAGCCCTCAGCGCGCCCCAGACGGCCAGAGATGATGCGAACAGATAGCCCACGCCGACCAGCACACCTGCACCGTTCACTACACTGTAGCGATACAGTGCAATGACTATGATCAGTGTGACTACGTCGATCAGGTAGGGCGACACATTGGAGAACGGCGACCCCAATGAGTCATTGGCGTTGTCCAGCGCGAGAAGACTTGAGGGAGTGACATTCATTGCGGCAGTGTTCCTGGTTGGACAGAAGGCCCCGACTCTGCATGGGTAAGTGCCCATACAGAACAGAGGCTATGCGCCCACTACAATGGCTCAGGCAAACAGCTTTTCAAGGTTAACGTCGACTAGTTCTTCTTCAGCCACTTCAAAAAGAGGTGCTGTTTTAAAGGCAAACCAATTGGCCACTAAATTGGTTGGAAAAGCGTCCACCGCTATATTGTTCACGTTGACAGAATCATTATAAAACTCGCGTCTGTCAGCAATCGAATTTTCCAAGGTGGTAATTCGCGACTGTAAACGCATAAAAGATTCATTCGATTTGAGATCGGGATAAGCCTCTGAAAGCGCAAATAAACGCCCCAATGAGTTGTGCAGCATCGATTCTGCAGCACCAAGCTCGGCGAGGTTTCCGTCCTGCATTGCATTTGAAACACGTGATCGGGCAAGCGTGACTTTTTCAAGCGTGTCCTGCTCGTACTTCATATACTGACGGCAAGTGGTCACAAGCTTGGGAAGCTCATCGTGACGCTGCTTCAGCAGCACATCGATATTACTCCATGCGGCCTTGAGGTTGTGTCGCAAACTAACCAGCCGATTGAAGCACAGAACGCCATAAACCCCTGTCCCGGCTATCGCAGCCAGCAATAAAATTACTACAATCTCCATGTGCTTCTCCAGTTCTTATTATTATTGAGCCACCTTAACGACTGACGGACAATAATCTTTAGCCCCTGCCTGCGCGGCAGAACCTCTGCTACTGCGCAGACTCCTGGCAACCACTATCATCTTCGAACTGATTCCCATCTCCGAATTTAAAACCGGATCCGGCGCAGTCAGCTGGTTTCGGGCTGTCATGACTCTGGTTGCCGCTAAAGCTAGTACCATCAATACTGACCGAGACCGCACTGCCAGCGGTCGATACTCCCCCGGACTTACTTGCCTTGTTACGACTGATATGTGAATTGGTTATACGCACACTACTTTCACCGGTGTCTGTAAAAAAATGGGCAGCTCCTCCGGTATTACCGGAACTGTTATTTTCCATTGTCACATTACTTAGAAGAACGTCAGCAGCATCACGCGTCAGCAGAGCCCCTCCGGAGAAAACAGCATTGTTGTTCTTAAATACACTGTCAGTGATGGACAGCTCAAGCGCACTGCCGTCGTATGCCGCAATAGCCGCGCCGGCGAAACCGTAGTTTGCTTCAAAAAGGCAGTTCTCAAACGTTACCGAGCCAAATAGTGTTTGTATTCGTACCGCACCACCCCAGCCACCACGATTGTTTATAAAGGACACATCTTCGAGTATTAAATCACTGCCTCGGTGATCCAGAGCCCCGGGCCCCATTGTGGACGAGCCTGTGACTATCCGATCTTGCAACGACAGACCTCGTAAAAGAACACTTTGAGCGTTTTCCGTTATTGTCAGCAAAGCCGACGGGGACTTGCCCTCCCCCAACAATCGAGTGTCTCCAGAACCCGCACCCTGCAGGGTAATTGATTTAGAAATACTGAGTGATTCCTGCCACAGATCAAAGTCGCCTGCAACAATCGAGATGACATCTCCCTCGGCTGCTGCATCAATGGCCGCCTGTATAGAGCAGAATGACTGCTTTTTATCACAGGTTGTTTTTTTAACCCACAACTCATCCGGGTAGGCATGTCCGGTCAGACCAAGGGCCACCATTAACACCAGAGTACATAGTTTCACGGTCTGCATAAACGCGTCATCCCCTTTTTATCTGCCAGCACAATGAGCTGTTTGAACAACGCTGCGATAATTCGTTCATTGAACATGGCTTTGCCTGATTAGTACCGATGTCGCTACACCGACTTGCGTCAACGCAGCCATCGGTGCAAAGTTAGCCTACCTCAAACCGTGATCAATTTAATGTCCAATCACCCGAATAAACCGCCGGTCGTCATTATCGGCGCTGGAATTGTAGGGGTATCAACGGCGATTTGGTTGCAGCGCGCTGGTGTAGACACACTTTTAATAGACAGGGAGGGCCCCGCCTCCGGTACCAGCTACGGAAATGCAGGTGTACTCGCCTCCTCATCGGTGGTGCCGGTTACTGTTCCGGGTCTGATTGGAAAAGCACCTGGAATGCTGTTGGACAAAAACCAGCCACTGTTTTTAAACTGGTCTTATCTGCCAACGTTGCTGCCCTGGCTGTCACGTTACCTTTCAAACTGCAAGCCTGAAAAAGTTACCCGCATTGCCGCCGCTCTGACGCCACTGCTGGGCAACAGCCTCCACGATCACCAGACACTGGCGGCCGGCACAGGTGCCGGGAAATACATTACCCCCGCCGAGTTTTCCTACTTTTACAGAGATCGCGAGCATTTTCAATCAGACAGCTTCGGCTGGCAGATCAGGCGTGAACACGGGTTTACCTGGTCAGAGTATGAAGGCGATGCCCTCACTGATTTTGAACCGGTATTTGCGGGCACTCAGGGCTATGCGGCCAGCGTACACAACCATGGCCGGATCAGCGACCCGGGTCGCTATGTTCAACAGCTGGCCAGTCACTACCAGCAAAACGGTGGCAAAATTCAAACAGCGACTGTGGAAGATTTCATCGTTGAAAACAATACGATCCGCGGCGTCAGAAGCGCAGACGTTACTATTGACTGCAGTGCCGTGGTTGTCGCCACCGGTGCCTGGTCAAAGGCGTTGATGAAGAAACTCAATTGCACTATTCCACTTGAGTCGGAGCGCGGCTATCACATTGAACTGTACAACCCCTCCAAACTACCCAGACACCCTTCAATGATCGCATCGGGAAAGTTCGTGTTAACGCCCATGGATGGCAGGCTTCGCCTTGCAGGAATGGTTGAATTTGGCGGGCTCGTGGCAGGTGCGAACACAGCCCCCATTGAATACCTGAAACGACATATTCATCAGGTGATACCCGACCTGGAGTGGACTGACGTAAAAGAATGGCTCGGGCACAGGCCCGCCCCCACAGACTCAGTGCCGGTGATTGGAGAAACTCCTTCGGTTAAGGGCGCCTACGTCGGTTTTGGCCATCAACATGTCGGCTTAACGGGAGGCGCTCGCACAGGGCAGTTGCTGGCACAACTGATTTCAGGGCAAACGGTGGATATCGACATGACCCCTTACAGGGTCGACCGCTTTACATAGTGCGGGGAGATAAGAAATAAGAAACCCTGGCGGGTTTTCTGAGGATTCAGAGTGAATCCTCAGGGTTACAGCATTAACCTGGGCGATCTATTGGTTGATTGCAGTAATTTTCAGTTCAGTGAAGTTCTGGCGATGACCCATCTGACGACGGTAGTGCTTGCGACGACGGAACTTGATCACGTTAATTTTCTTGCCGCGGCCGTGTGATAAAACTGTTGCCGAAACAGTGGCACCTTCAAGCATTGGCGCGCCAACGTTGATGGTTTCGCCATCTCCAACCATCAGTACCTGGTCAAGATTTACAGTCGCACCCTCGTCTGCATCAAGGGTTTCAACGCGCAGCTTGTCGCCTTCTGCGACTCTGTACTGCTTGCCGCCGGTTTTAATTACCGCGTACATTGGATATCTCCGATCATTTTGCGCGAGCCTGCAAGGATTAAGCAAGCCCAAGAGGCTTGGGAAAACCGGTAATTGTAGGCAGCCCGGCCCTGCAGGTCAAACATTCCCGCTAAGTATTTGCCCTGCAATGGTGAATTTAGTCGAAATTCGCTAAAAAATGACGGCAAAAACACAAAGACACTGCGAGAAAGCCGGTTGTGACTTTCTCACCCTTCCAGCAGAACGGCAAATGAGCAAGAGATCTGCGCAATTGCAGTATCATTTACCTGCAAAAACTGCCTTTTCGCACCCACCCGGCGTACTTATTCGTCCGATACCTTCTTGTTGCCGATCTTCTGCCGAACCGTATCTGCTATGCCCGAAACAAACGGCAATCGACCCACTTCCTCGCTGTAAATAAGACCCCCGACAAAACCAATCAATATCCCATTGAAGAAGCCAACCAGCCACAGCAATAACAACCCTGCAAGAATCATTATGCCGATATTGATCAGCGGCCCCTGGCCAAATGATTTCGTCAGATTAGTTAACAGGCCACCGCACAACTCAACGCCCTTTGTGATTCCCTGCTTTGCAGTATCCTTCAACGGCTCCAAACCGGGTATAAACCCGGAGGCAAGATAGCCCAGGAAACCACCGATCAAAACTCCGATTACTGTAAACATAATGCCCTCACGCTAAACTTACCTGGTGTTCGACCCATCGCCTGAACACCTTGATTAAAACTATCCGTATCCCTGATACACACAAAATACTACCACTACTCAGCCCGGCTTATAATTGATGCATCAACTTAAAACTACCGGCATCTCAAGCTCCGGCTTTGCCCACTCCGACCATGAACCATCGTACACAACAGACTCAACACCTAACAACGATAACGCAAATGTGATAATCGATGCAGTCACACCTGAGCCGCAGGTGGTAATGATACCTCTGCCGAAATCCACCTGATGCTCATCAAAGACTGACCTTATCTGCTCAAGCGATTTGAATTTGTTGTTCTCATCGAGCAACAGATTAAACGGTATGTTCAATGCACCCGGCATGTGACCACCCTTGAGCCCCGCTACCGGTTCCGGTGCCCGACCATAAAAACGATCGGCTGAACGAGCATCAAGCACACAGGTGTTGTTGTCATCAAGCGCTGCCAGCACCTGCGCTCTCTGCACGGTGGTAATCTGGGGTTTGAATGACCCGTAAACAAGTGGAGATACAGTTGTTGACACGCCCTTTGCCAGTTTGCCTCTCCAGGCGGGCAGCCCACCGTCAAGCAACGCCACCTGCTGATGACCGATAGATTTTAAGGCAAGCCATACTCGTGCAGCTGAAAACATACCTAACTGATCATAGACAACGACCCTTGTCGATTGGTCAATACCACGTTCACCAGCTGCTTTCGCGATGACTGATGCCGCCGGCATCATGTGTTTCAAACCGGAAGTCTTGTCGGCTATTTGATCGATATCCCATCGTTGTGCGCCGGGTATATGACCATCAATAAATTCAGCATCGGCATCCTTACCCATCGTCGAAAGATAGTAACTGCCGTCCAGCACAACGACATCATCAAGATGTTGCTGCAACCATTGCGCAGAAACCAGTGACTCACTTTTCATAACATCCGCCTGTCTGTAACCTTAAAGATCAAGTTCAAGGATCCCATCTTCGTCTGCCGCCCTTGACTGGCAGCTAATAATGGTGTTTTGCCGCTGCGCTTTGGAGAGTACAAAATCCCGATGCTCGACCTGACCGCTAATCAGCCCGCACTGACAAACGCCACACAGCCCGTCAGAGCACTTTATGTCTATTGCATGGCCATTTTCATTAAGCACTTCTGCAATGCTCTTATCTACCGGTACCGTGATATTTTTTTGCGATGTTTTTAGTTTGATAGAAAAAGGTTTATTTTCATACTCAGGTAGTTCTGGCACATTAAAATATTCCAGATGACAACAGTCTTCCGGAAAGCCAAGACTCTGTGCTGCTGACATAACACTGCTCATGTAATTATCGGGGCCACACGTGTAGACATGATGCCCTTCCCGGTACGACCCGATAACCGTTGAAAGATTCGCTCGACTACCTTCGTCGCTGACATGCAGTGTTACTTTTTCAGCCCACGGAACTGCCTGTAACAATGACTCAAATGCTGCCACACCACGTGATGACACAGAATAGTGTAATTCGAAGTCCTGATCATTTCGATGTGCCTCATGAGCCATGGCGATCATCGGCGTAACCCCGATACCACCCCCCATCAGAAACACTCTGGTGGCCTTATTGTTCAGTGGAAAATGGTTAACCGGATGTGAAATAAACAGTCGCCGGCCGGAACTGAAAATACGATGCATCAGCGCTGACCCGCCGCGCCCCTGATCTTCACGCAGTACCGCCAGTTGATACTTACCGGTATCTGCAGGATCACTGCATAAAGAGTACTGCCGGAAAAACTCCGGCGCTACAACCACATCAATATGTGCACCGGCAGTCCACGATGGCAAATCAGATCCATCCGGCGCGGTAAAATCATACAATGTTATGTCCGGCGTTAGCGCCACGGTGCGGCTGACCACCACGGGCAGAACCGGTGCGTCTCCCTCAATTTTATATTCGTGCGCCAGCCCGTCGGTTTCACCTTCAGCCAGACGCCGCCTGTATTCCTCAGAACTGATCATCGCTTCATAAGCAGAGATACCTTTTTCTCTGTCCATGGGGGATGGAAAAGGCCACGGCTGAGGTGCCAGTGTGGCCGGGTATACTGCCAGTGTCTGATCTTCATAAGACAGTTTTAAATTCTTTTGTAACTGTCTTTCATTAACCTGATGTTCAACGGGCTGGTAAGATCCATCTGCCTTCAATTCAAGATCCCACCACCATTTTTTAACCGGGTTCAATCCACCGTTATCCACAGCATCATCCAGCTTTGCCAGTAGCGGTGCGGCCCGCGGAATATTCATTGCCGCCCAGCGAAAAGGTGCTTCGACAAACAGCCCGCCCAGGTTCCACGGACAGGTCTTCATGCAGCGACCACACATCGCGCCGCCTTCTGTGCCCAGACGATAGGTAGTACAGCGCTGACTATCAGACTTCCAGATTTCATAGCCGTTGAACATGAGCTTGGGACCGGCAGTAATCGCACCGGAGGGACATTCACGTGCGCACTTGTTGCAGCTTTCACAAAATGTCTGCAATCCAAAATCAATCGGCTTGTCATGTGCTAGTGGCATTGTCGTGGTGATTACACCGGATTTGAGTCGAGGCCCGAGATACGGATTGAGAATAACCTCACCAATGCGTGACACTTCACCCAAACCCGACAACAACAGTAACGGCGGCTGCAACACATCACCATCGACTACGGTATGTGCTTTGGCAGAATAACCCAGCGCTCTGATGTGATTGGCAATAACACCACCCAGCAACGAAAAACGCAGATAGGCACGCATTGATTGCGCACAGGAGATCCAGTCATCCCCCGAGGCACCTTCCATGGTCTCGTAGCCCTGATCAATGACAATAGAAATGGCCTGATCATGAGGCGGGTCTACCGCTTCCCCGGCGACGTTGTGTGAATACCAGACCCACTCCGGACACCGCGACACTGCCACGGCATCACAACCCAGAAAGTAGGCAGTTGCCTTTACGTTTTGAGCATTAACCAACGGATCATCTGTGTCGGCGGCGATGGTGTCTGCGTGTTCGCCATCCTGCAAAAAGATAAACGCGCCCAGCGCGCGTCGTTGCGCACTGGAGGTGCCTGCCTTGCGAACGTATTGACCATTGGTGGCATTTTCCTGCACTTTTTTACCCAGATCACCAAACAGAGACCGCGCAAACATATCGGTGCGTTTGGGCACACGTGGCACACGTTGTTCGTCAATAAACGTTGTGGGCTTATCTGTGCGCTTTAAAGTTTCAAACGGATATTCTCCATCGACAAAACGACGTGACTGAAACGGCACATGATTGCCAGCCCGCTTTCTGAATCCCTTGCCAGTCTTCCAGGCCCAGCCATGTGTATGGCGACGGTTTTGTCCGGCCGCCGTCTCAAGTGGTAAATCACTGGTCATTGCAAACGTTGTTGTGACAGCCGCGACGCCAAAACGATTGCCAAGATAAGGGCTCTCAAGCGTGCCGTTTTCAAAACTGGCAAGACCACTGGCCACCGTCAGAACATTGAGGTTCACTGCAGTTGTCGATTGAGTATGCGCTGTCGATTCAAAACCAAACAAACGCAAATACTGAGCAATAACAATCGCTGTTTCAGACGCGCGTAAACTGGCACGCGCCTGTTGTGCGTTTTGAATCCAATGCGCGCCACATTCATCAGTTTCCGGATCACGCGGATATTCATATAGAAACACACAGGCGTGGGTGTGCGAATCAATGGAGGTATCCGTGTTCTGCATTGATTCTTTAAGATCAGCCATGATCACATCAATACCGGATGAGAACGTTTTAGTTTGTCTGGTGGATAAGGCGTGGGCCAGTGCTTCTACATCGGGGTTTCGCAGTGCGGTATCCAACACCGCCGCCGTCGGTATTTTACAAATACCCACCATTGCCGCGTCGTTAAAATAGCCGAAACCTTTTATATGATTGGCGCGTTCGGTCGGATCATCCGGACAACCGGACTTAACGGGATGGGTGATTCCAATCCGGATCGCATCCATCATGGCCTGATACTCAGCCATCGCATTGGTGATGCTTTGCGGATTATCGGGCCGGTGAAGTGCTAACGGCTCCGGTGCAGGGATAGTTTCCAAAAATGCGCTGTCGTGTAGAGCAGCAGCTCTGGACAATCGTTCTAACGGGTAGGGACCAAGATGTACCGGCCGATCAGCATCTGTGAAAAACTGCACGGGTCATGTAACCAGCCCTGATCTCAAAGCCGCCTGATAAGCTTCAAGATCAGAGGGCTGGCTTTTTTATTTCTGCGGGGCTTTGGGCGTTTCGTAGGGGACTTCTTTGTGGAAGGTATCCCACACTGTTTCGTAGCCCACAAACCCTTTCTCATTGGCTTGCATCTGACGGGTTGTCACATACTTTGACTCACCTGCCGGCACTACGGGACGTTCTTTCGATGGCTCACTCATGGACTTTTTCTCCAGTTTTTAGACATTGTATTTGATATGTGCAGGCTGACTGCCGACACTGCAAACTTCCCAGTAGGGACATTGTGACATATTCAGGCATACTAATTACACCTGCAAAGACGCTACCAGCGCCTCCGCCTCATTTTTACGCGCCAGGGCGCTTGTCTGATACTGCACGTAGTCTGTGCCTTCGAACAACTGACAGAGCTTTTCAAACTCAACCACAGTGGCCTCGGCCATATCCAGATAATCAGATTCAGTGGCCAGTGCCAGCATTGCCGACGCTCGATTGGCTGCAACCATAGCAACCACCAGCGGATAGGCCAATTCACCATCGAGCACTTTCAGTGCAGAGTCGTAGACCGGGATAGAAGCCTCAAGGGAAGCAATATCTTCTTCGTGTTCGCCAAGCCCCTGCATCGCAGCCGCCAGATTATTTTGTGTGATCGCCCATGACACCTTGTTTTTGTCCAGCGTGCGCTCACTCAGTACATTGCGAAACGCCACCACGGATTGCTCCAGAGTGCGCGCGCCGCGGCGCCGGGTACCTAGCAAGTACAACACCACTCCCGAACTGCAAAGCCCGGCCGCCCATTCATCAGGCACTGTTGCCCGTGGCAGGAAGTTTACCGCCAGCTTGAACCCTGCCAGCGACTGCTTTAACAAAGACTTGTCATTTTCGAGCTGACCGATGTTTTGCATGACCAGCGCCAGATTATAGGATGTCTGCGCCCACTCCAGAGGTGTGTTCTCCGCAGTGCGCAACTCCAGTGCCTGTTCATAAGACATACTGGCTTGCTCGAGAAAATGAACGCTGCCACTGCGCTGCCCGATAAAGCCCATCACATCACCAATGTTATGGTGAATCGCAGAGAGCCTGACCGGATCATCTTCCCTGTCCGTCATCATCTGCATGCTCTGGAACAGCTCAATGGATTGCTGAAAAACATGAGCACCACCAAGACGCAACTCACGCTGGTCCGCCGCATCCTGAAGGTTTTCCTGCGAATTAGCCCACTCAATTAATGATGGCTTGTTAAGGCTCAGCTCAAACACTGTATTTTCAAAACGAGCAATGGCCTGCCCCAGAGCACCGTACACCGGTGACTCACGATCAAGAATAGAAAGTAATTCACGACCATCATTCTGATAGCGCCACAGAAACGCCCCCCCCAACCCGGGTGATAACAAGGTCTCTGCGTAGAGGTGAGGCAAATCAAATCTCCCTTATGCGTTACCGGCTTATCAAACTACTGAACAGGTTTTATTTTCTGACCGGAACCGACTATCTCACTGATATCCGGCTCTGCTGCCAGCGGCCCGCCAAACTCAATCTCCTCATCGGTCGCGTCCCGCACGGTAAGAATATGCAGTTTAAATACAACCTCACGCCCGCAGAGCGGATTATTGCCGTCGATAGTAATAGACTTGTTATCAACACGAGTAACAAGAAACGTTTTAGTGTTGCCCTGCTCGCCTTCCATCAGGATAGCCGTACCGACCTTATGATATTCCTTAGGCACATTTTCAAGCAGATCAGTGATCACCAGCGATTCATCACGCGCACCAAACAATTTATTGCAATCGATAGGCACTTCAATAACATCGCCCGGTAACTTACCTGTAATTTCTGCAGTAACCTGTGGCGCCAGCACCTCATTAACCCCGTGCACATAACCAATTGGAAACTCAACCTCGGTCAGGACACTTTTAGACTTAGCATCAATCACCTTATAAGTAAGCTCAACCAACTTGCCATCAGCAACCGGATCTTCCATCGTCATGTCATTCATACAAAGACTCTAAATTAAACCATTAACATCAGTTTACCAATGTGCCGTGAGGCACAAGCGCACACAAACAAAGCCAACACCCCGACAAACCTCCCCGATACAGCGTCTGCTTAGTTTTTGAAATCTTCCGGAGTCGAGTCAAAGCGCCATGTATGGCGCGTGAGCGCCAGTAGCACATGGATGTGCGCCTGGCGCCTGAAAAGTGACTCGGGCAGCTTGCGGACTGGCTTCGAAAAAACGCCATGGATGGGCACGCCTGATTAGCTGCCGGAATAGCCGCAAGAGCAGAACGTCAAACCTGAACGCCTGGCCGCCCTTGCTAAAAAATTGATGCCCCGAAAATTTTAATAACCCCCTCTGTATCATCCTTCTCATACCCCAGCACCAATCGGCCCAACCACTCACCACTAATCTTGGTACTACGCATCCGGTACAATACAGACACATGTTTATTGCGACGGATAATACCCAGACAATCGTATTGCGGATCCAGACTTCTGGTTAACTCGCTCTTTGCAAACTGCTTACCGATTTCAACCTCGTTTAGACCAAACAAAAGTTCATAGGAAAAATTCCGAATGAATTTCCCATACTCCCCTTCATTGGAGTAGCGGATCAGGTCTTCCCACATCGGGTGAGCAGCAGCGAAGATTTCGTCGTCAGTCTTTTCAATAATATTCATTGGTAGATTCTACGAGGGGATACGAAATTCTACCCAGAAGAGTTGGCGGGGTAAAACCAAAAAAACAGCTGATGCCAACCCATAGCAAATTTTAAACTGCCAAAATCAGGAATTACCTTTTCAGGCCGCCGGCAAGTCCGGCAGCCAAAGTAAAGTAACGAATTAAGCCGCGTTTTCCTTGTTTTTGTCGACATCGACCAGGTGATAGCACGGTGCTTTTTCCATCGTGTATTCACCGGTTTCAGGATCGCGGCGCGATACCGTAAGCACGTGCCAGTTCTGATCATCGAGCTTCATGTGATCGCCG
>CAKZVB010000119.1 GCA_937922015.1 uncultured Granulosicoccaceae bacterium | reverse complement strand
GACGACTGTCGCTGTGAAAAATTTGTCAGCCTATTTATCAAGCGGTCCACTAGCCAGACCCTGGCGCCTGGCGGTCACCGTTACTGTTGCAGCACCCTAACTTCTATTCCTCAGCAAGCGTCAGTAACAACGCGCCGGCTTCAACCTGATCTTCCAGCGCAACAAGTAACTCTGCCACTTTGCCGTCACGCGGGGCGGTAAGAGTATGTTCCATTTTCATCGCCTCCATAACCACCAGTGCATCACCTGCAACTACCTGATCACCGGCAATCACGCTTATCACCTTGATCTGCCCCGGCATTGGTGCATTGATCCCGTCGCCGCCCGCGAAGGCCGAGTCATTGGTCGCCAGCGGATCAGACACTGTAAAGTGATAACTTCGTTCTGCAAAGACACTGACACCGCCATCGGTTACAACGACATCAGCGCTCAGCGGATGTCCGTCGATCATTAGCTTGCCTTCGCCATCAGGTAACTCAATGAGATGGCTGATGTCATCAACGGTGACATTAAACGCACTTTGACTGAGTGCCTCAACCTGCGCCGTGTAGCTGGAATTTTCATCGGTATTATTAATAGTGTCCTCTAATAACACCGTATGCCTTAAAGGCTGCCACAAACTAAAACCACACAGCGGTGAGTTTTCACCGATCAACCGCAAAGCGCCGAGCGTCGCCAGCGCCACTACTTGCGAAGACGGAGACTCTGCCGCTGTCAACTGTTCCAAACTGCGTTCAATCAGACCAGTATCAACCTTACCCGAAGCAAATTCACCATGCGCGCACAACGAGGCAAGAAAATTAATATTGGTTGTTGAACCCGCCGCCTGCGTAGACTCGAGCGCACGGGTCATTTTGTTAAGGGCACTTTCACGATTGTTGCCATGAACAATAAGCTTGGCAATCATCGGATCATAAAACGGTGTGATCGTATCACCTTCACGAATACCGGTATCCACTCTGGCGCTGTCAGGAAAGCGCAGATGATCGAGAGTACCGGTTGCCGGTAAAAAACCGCTCTCGACATCTTCGGCATAGACCCGTGACTCAAATGCCCAGCCATCAATTGATAACTGCTCCTGCGTCAGCGGTAAACTGCCACCGGCTGCCACATGTAATTGCCATGCCACCAGATCCTGACCGGTGATCGCCTCCGTTACCGGGTGTTCTACCTGCAACCGCGTGTTCATTTCCATAAACCAGAAGCGATCAGGTCTTAAACCCTCGGAACTGTCGACAATAAATTCAATCGTGCCGGCACCGGAGTAGCTGATCGCCTTACAAGCGGTGACCGCCGCCTGCCCCATCGCTTCACGCATTTCCGCGGTCATACCGGGGGCAGGTGCTTCCTCTATCACTTTCTGATGCCGTCGCTGCAATGAACAGTCGCGTTCAAAGAGATGCACAACGTTGCCATGATCATCGCCAAACACCTGAATTTCAATGTGTCTGGGTGAGGTTATGTATTTTTCGATCAGGCAGGCGGCATCGCCGAAGCTGGCAAGCCCCTCCCTCATCGCCCCCTCCAGTGAGGCGGCAAACTCATCCGGACTGTCTACCTTGCGCATACCCTTGCCACCACCACCGGCACGCGCCTTTATCAGCACCGGATAGCCAATGCTGGCAGCCTCTCTGGCCAGTAACTCTGCATTTTGCTCTTCGCCGTGATAACCGGGCACCACGGGCACACCAGCCTGCTGCATCAAATTTTTTGCGGCGTCTTTCAAACCCATGGCTCTGATCGCCTCTGACGAAGGCCCTATAAATCGCAGGCCTGCCGCCGTGACGCTATCAACAAATTGCGGGTTTTCAGACAGAAACCCATACCCTGGATGAATCGCCTGAGCACCTGTGGATAATGCGGCTTCAACAATCGTGTGCCCTTGCAGGTAGCTGTCAGAGACCGGCGCCGGGCCGATACGCACTGCCTCGTCTGCCATTGTCACATGCATAGCATTGACATCTGCATCTGAATACACAGCAACGGTTTTGATGCCAAGCTGGCGCGCCGTGCGCATGATCCTGCAGGCGATTTCACCTCTGTTGGCGATCAGTATTTTTTTAAACATTAGCGCTTTTCATCCGCGTACCTACATTCGGAACACGCCGAAACGTGTGTCTTCTATCGGGGCATTGAGGCTGGCCATTAAACTCAGCGCTAACACATCACGTGTCTTAGCCGGGTCAATGATGCCGTCATCCCAAAGCCTTGCAGAGGCATACAGCGGATGCGATTGCCGTTCGAACATATCAATGGTGGGCTGTTTAAATTTTGCTTCTTCGTCCACAGACCAGCTTTCGCCTTTGCGTTCCAGTGCATCGCGTTTGACGGTCGCCAGCACACCGGCAGCCTGTTCACCACCCATCACCGAAATTCTTGAGTTCGGCCAACTCCAGAGAAAGCGCGGACTGTACGCACGACCTGCCATGCCATAGTTGCCGGCACCAAAAGAGCCGCCGACTATAAAAGTAATTTTCGGCACCCTGGTTGATGCAACCGCTGTGACCAGTTTGGCACCATGGCGCGCGATTCCTTCACTTTCATATTTTTGCCCGACCATGAATCCAGTGATGTTCTGCAGAAACACCAACGGGATTTTTCGTTGCGAACAGAGTTGGACAAAGTGCGCCCCTTTAACCGCAGACTCTGAAAACAACACACCATTATTGGCCACTATGCCTATGGGCATACCAAAGACATGTGCAAAGCCGCAGACCAGTGTGGTTCCGTAGCGCGCTTTGAATTCATCAAATCGCGAACCATCAACAATGCGTGCTATTACCTCTCTGATGTCATAGGGTGTTTTTAAATCGGCTGGCACCACACCTGTGATCTGTGCCGGATCATAAAGCGGCGGTTCGACAGACTGCAGGCCTGTAGTGTGCGATTTTTTTAAATTGAGATTCAACACCGCCAGCCTGGCAAGCGCCAGGGCATGTGCGTCGTCGTTTGCCAGCGTGTCTGCTACGCCAGATAGTCTGGTGTGCACATCACCACCACCCAGATCTTCTGCACTGACTATTTCGCCGGTCGCCGCCTTTACCAGAGGAGGCCCTGCCAAAAAAATAGTGCCCTGCTCTTTAACGATAATAGTGACATCAGACATTGCCGGCACATAGGCACCCCCGGCAGTGCAGGATCCCATCACCACAGCGATCTGCGGTATGCCCGCTGCAGACATATTGGCCTGATTAAAAAAAATACGACCGAAATGATCGCGATCGGGAAACACTTCGTCCTGATTGGGCAGATTAGCCCCGCCGCTGTCCACCAGATAAATGCATGGCAGATGATTTTCCTGCGCTATTTCCTGTGCCCGCAAATGCTTTTTTACCGTCAGCGGGAAATAGGTGCCACCTTTGACAGTTGCATCGTTGCACACCACCATCACCTGCTGTCCGTGCACAGTGCCAACGCCACAGATCAGGCCGCCGCAGGGGGCTGCACCGTCGTACATATCGTGGGCAACAGTGGCACCAATTTCTAAAAAGGCAGAATTCGCATCAAGCAGGTTTGCGACCCGGTCACGCGGCAACATTTTACCGCGTGATACATGTCGTTCGCGTGAACGTTCGCCACCACCAGCGGCTGCAGCAACAGCGGCCTGTTGCACAACGTCCAGCAATTTTTTATGGGCGTCGAGATTATTTTTAAAAGCGGCGGCGGACGCTGGCAGCGCTGACTTTATTGAACTCAACTGGTCACCCGCATTAACTCACGGCCACACAACATGCGACGGATCTCACTGGTACCGGCGCCGATTTCCATTAGTTTTGCATCACGCATAATCCGACTTAACGGCGAATCATTCATGTATCCCGCACCACCCATGGCCTGCACCGCCTGAACCGATTGCTCCATGGCTTTTTCACTGGCGATCAACACACAGCCTGCGGCATCCTGTCGGGTAACTTCACCACGATCACAGGCCGCAGCTACGGCGTATACATAAGCACGTGACGAATTCATGATGGTATAGATGTCGGCAATCTTTGCCTGCATCAGCTGGAAATTACCGATCGGCTGATCAAACTGCTTACGCTCATGCATGTAAGGCATAATGTGATCAAGACAGGCGTGCATAATACCGATACCTATACCGGACAACACCACACGTTCATAGTCCAGCCCTGACATCAGCACATTGACCCCTTTACCTTCTACACCAAGGATATTCTCTTCAGGGACCTCACAGTTTTCAAAAATAAGTTCTGCGGTATTCGAACCGCGCATACCAAGCTTGTCGAAGTGCTCTGAAGTGCTGAACCCCTCGAATTGTTTTTCGATAATAAAAGCCGTGATACCGCGTGAGCCAGCACCGGCATCGGTCTTTGCATAGACCACCAGAGTATTGGCATCGGGGCCATTAGTTATCCAGTACTTACTGCCATTCAACACATAGCAGCCGTTCTTTTTTTCCGCCTTCAATTGCATCGAGACGACATCGGAACCGGCACCGGATTCTGACATTGCCAGCGCGCCGACGTGCTCGCCACTGACCAGCTTTGGCAAATATTTCTCGCGCTGCTGTGGCGTGCCATTCAAACGTATTTGATTGACACACAGGTTGGAGTGCGCACCGTAGGACAAAGAAACCGACGCACTGGCGCGGGCGATTTCTTCGACTGCCACTGTGTGCGCCAGATATCCCATACCGGCTCCGCCGAATTCGTCCTCAACGGTGATCCCAAGCAGACCAAGCTCACCCATCTCCGGCCACAGCTGCGCCGGAAAGCAATTGTTTTTGTCGATTTCAGCAGCCATTGGCGCCAAACGATCCTGCGCCCAGCGGTGCACCGTTTCACGCAGTGCCTCGACTTCGTCACCCAAAGCGAAATTCATCGATGCATTAAACATTTTTCCACCCGTGTTAGGTCTTACTGAATATGCGGCAACAGCAGTGCCAGAAGAGGCGCTGGATCAGATATTCGCCCGCATTATTATCATGGTTGACGTTTACGTCAACGTCAAGTGACTTGCAGGCCTATGCAGTGTTCCGGCTTGCGTGGCTCAAATGCACGTTTTCCCAGCCTTGAAGCGCTAACTTTCGTCCCAGCCCCCAGTGATAACCACCCAACATACCGTCACTGCGAATCACCCGATGACAAGGTATCAGCATGGCCACCGGGTTGCGGCCGACGGCCGTGCCAATCGCTCGCACAGCGTTCGGACTTCCTGACTCAAGCGCCAGTTGCTGATAACTCACACGGCCGCCAACGGGGACTTTCAGCAACGCCTCCCAGACCTTGATCTGAAAAGCTGTGCCGGAAACCAGCACTGACAGGGTGCCGCCAGTGCGATTGTGAAATATTTGATTTGCCAATCCCAGGGTGCCGCTTTGATTTAGCCGGAATTGCGCCGCAGGCAGTCTGGATTTCATGTCCTGGAACGCCGGATCACGGTTGCCGGGCTCACAAAACTGCAGCCCGGTAAGCCCTCTTGCGGTTGCCGCTATCAACGCCTCGCCAAATGGGGTCTGATGATAGCCAAAGTCGACTTGTAATCCACTGCCGCCCGCGCGAACCTCCGCCGGGGTCATCGCCTCCAGTCGCACAAACAGTTCACCCAGGCGCGCCGGTGCGGACAACCCGCTGGCGTAGGTGGTGTCGAGAACCGACTGCCCGTTGAGCAGACAATCACGGGCGTATTGCAAGGTCATGTACTGCAGAAACTGTTTCGGTGAAACCCCGGCCCAGCGGTTAAACAAACGCTGGAAATGGTATTCACTCAGGTGCACAGATTCGGCAATTTCCGCCAGCGAGGGCTGACTGCGAAAGTGCATTGCAACGTAGTGCAGCGCCTGCTCTATGCGCAAATAATCTTTGTTACCGGCTGTTTTTGTCGTCATAAGAAAAATACTACCGCATCGTCCGACTCACTTTCGAACGCATTCTTGCGCTAGTGGCTGTTTTACCAGTTTGTGCGTCCGGAAAACGCCGTTCGAACCGGGTTGATCGCAATTCAGCTTCCTCAGATCAGGAGTACTACGCAGCGGATTTGCGCCGCTTGAGGGAAAGCGGCAATTGAGCCCGTTAGAAGCGCTTTGAACCAGCAATCCTGGAGAAAAATAATCTCCACCGTGATACCTTAGGGGGATGGCAAAATTCTCAAAAGTAGGTCTGATAGCAAAAAGCGGCGACCTCAGTGTTTCTAAAACCTTAAACGAAGTACTGCTGTTAATGCAGAAGTCCGGAATGCAAGTCCTGCTGGACTCCAGCACTCGCGGGCTGCTGGGCGGACCTGTGACTGTGGATATGGAAACCATTGGCAGGGAATGCGATCTGGCCATTGTCATTGGTGGTGACGGCACTTTGCTCAATGCTGCCCGGGAGCTGGTCAACTACAATGTTCCGCTGGTGGGCGTTAACCGCGGCCGACTCGGCTTTCTGGTCGATGTATCGCCGGAAGACAAACTGCACGAGCTAACCGAAATCATTAATGGCGAATACATAGAAGAACATCGCCTGATGCTGAGCACCAGCCTTATACGGCACGACGAGAGCATTCATCAGTCACTGGCGTTTAACGATATGGTGATGCGCACCAAAGATGTGCTGCAGATTATAACGTTTGAAATATCTATCAACGGCAGCTTTGTGCTTGGCCAGCGTGCCGACGGCATCATTGTGGCCACACCGTCCGGCTCGACTGCATATTCACTATCGAGTGGCGGCCCCATTGTAAACCCGAACCTGAACGCACTGGTACTGCAACCTATTTGTCCACACACACTAAGCAGTCGATCGCTGGTAGTAACCGCAGAATCTATAGTCAGGGTAATGGTGACTGAGAAAAAACCGGTACACGCACAAATGGTTTGTGACGGGCAGGTGTACATCGATCTGCAAAACGACGATATTATCGAAGTACGCAAACACGACCGCAGTATTCGAATATTGCATCCGGCCAACTACGATTATCATCATATACTGCGTGAGAAACTCAACTGGGGTTAGTGCGTGCATTATCTGACAACAACATATTTACATAACAATTTCCAGCAACTGAATTTCCAGTAACTGAATTTTCCAGTCACTGCAGCAGGGTTTCAGAGTACATGTTAACGGCTCTTCAAGTTAAAGACTTCGCAATCATTACCAGCAGCGCCCTGGAGTTTAACTCCGGCATGACCACGTTAACCGGAGAGACCGGTGCAGGTAAATCTATCTTACTTGGCGCGCTGGGCCTGGTGCTGGGCGACAGAGCGTCGCCAACAGCGGTAAGAGATACCGCTAAAAGAGCTGAAATAACAGCCCTTTTCGACATAACAGGCAGTGATGCAGCAACGCAATGGCTGGCCGATCACTCAATGGATCGAGATGACGAATGTATTTTACGACGTGTCGTCACACGCGATGGAAAGTCACGCGCCTACGTCAACGATACTCCCGTCACTGTTCGCAACCTTCGTGAACTTGGCCAGTTACTGGTCAACATTCATGGCCAGCACGACCATCAGCTAATCACCCTGCCCGACACCCAGCGGGCAATCCTTGATGACTTTGGTCAGTGCAACACGCTGATGGAAAAAGTACGTGATGTCTGCAACAAGTGGAGCGAAAAAAATCAGCAGCTAAGCACGATAAAAGAAAGGCTGGCCGCACGCGGTGATCGACTGGACACCCTGCGCTATCAACTACAGGAATTTTCAAAACTATCTTTAGACTCGATTGATTTTGCAGCCGTTGATCTGGAACACAAGCGCCTGGCCAATGCTACTGAGCTACAGGAACATTGCACCAAAGCCATGGACTTACTGCAAAATAACAACAGTGCGGTCATAAGCCAGTTATCAGAGGCGGAGCGCGCCATTAAAGAACTGTGCCGGCAGGACAAATCCATGGAAGACATTGGCGAGCTATTGTCATCTGCTCGCATTCAGATCGACGAGGCCGCCGACAGTTTGCGTCACTACAGCCACAGCATAGAACCACATCCCGAACGACTGCAGGAACTGGATACCATATTATCCAGCGCCCACCAGCTTGCCAAAAAACACCGGACAGACGTTGCCGATCTGGCTGAATTTGCCCAGCAGCTGCAACAGGAATTCGAAGAGCTTGGCTCTATAGACGAATCAGTCGAAGCGCTTGAAAAAGATCTGTCAGAAATAATAAAGGCTTATGAAAAAGCCGCAACAAAGTTAAGCGCCAAGCGAAAAAAATCTGCCCTGCAACTGTCAAAACATCTGACCAGCGCCATGCAAACACTGGGTATGCAGGGCGGCATTTTTGATATAGAAATCACCCGTAAAAAACTCGATCACCCCACGCCCACCGGATTTGATCTGGTGGTTTTTAAAGTAAGTGCCAACCCGGGAGCAGCGCTGCGAGCCATGAGTGAAGTTGCCTCCGGTGGCGAGCTTTCACGACTAAGCCTGGCCGTGCAGTTAATCGCCTCTTCACGCAATCGCGTGCCGACCCTGATATTCGATGAAGTAGACACCGGCGTCGGTGGCGGGGTGGCAGAGACGGTGGGTCAGCAACTGCGACAACTGGGGACACGCTGTCAGGTGCTTTGTGTCACCCACCTGCCACAGGTTGCAGCCCAGGGCCATCACCACATTAAAGTGCTGAAAAAATCCAGTGACAACAAAACACTGGCGGAATCGAAAACGCTGAACGAAGACGAATCACTGGAAGAAATTGCCCGCATGCTGGGTGGTGTGAAAATCACCAAGCGCACCAGAGAACACGCCCGTGAAATGCTGGATGCTGCCAATCGCGACGAGGAAACCCAACACTAGTCTGAGTAGCGTCGCTCACCCGGTGGCGATTACCGTACAGCAAAACGCAGTCTATCGGGCACATCTGTTGGTAAACTAGCGCTCACTTCAAAAGCTCAGTCGGGCACACGGAATAATGACCTTGAATGCAAAACCACTACTATTGTCATCTCTGCTAGCCGCATTTACCCTGGTCACAACTACCGGCTGCGGAGCCTGGTGGTTGCCACGAGCACACAAGATCGAGATCCAGCAAGGCAATCTGTTACCTCCTGAAACTGTTGCAAAAATTGCTGAAGGCATGTCTAAAAACGAGGTCGTCTCGCTGCTTGGTGAACCAGTGGTGACCAATATGTTTGATCGTCAGCGATGGGACTACATCTATAGCCTGAACCGCTCCGGTGACACACCCGAAGCAAAGCGGCTCACACTGATTTTTGAGAATGATCGCATCGTCTCAATCGAGAAAGACGGGCTGTCCTGACCCGACTCATGGATATCGAGGTGGTCTATGCACTACAGGATGATCAAACCGTATTCGAATTAACCATGACCGAAGGCGCTACAGTACAAGACGCCCTGCAGGCTTGCGGTCTGCTGGACAAAAGCTACTCAGACAGCAGCCTGAATATCATACCCGGCCAAACACCGGTTGGTATCTTCGGTGAAAAAGTAACTTATCAGGAGCTGCTTCGGGATGGCGATCGGGTGGAAGTCTACCGGCCGTTGCAGATTGACCCCATGCAGGCAAGACGCGCCAGAGCGCAGGCGCAAAAACCCGCAAATAAAACCAAACCCGTAAACCGACTGAAATCCTAGTGGAGTGTGACATTCAAAGTACACTTTCTGGTCACCACTGCACTCGCTCTGCGAGGTCTGGTTTTCCAATGCACGCAGTCATCAGCCGTGTTTCATGATTCGAGCCTTCTCACGATTCCAGTCCCGATCTTTCTCAGTGGCACGTTTGTCGTGAGTTTTCTTACCCTTGGCTAAGCCAATATCAATTTTCACATTCGACCTTTTCCAGAACAGACTCAATGGCACCAGGGTATAACCCTTGCGCTCAACCTGTCCGATCAGCTTGTTTATCTCAGCGCGGTTAAGCAGAATTTTTCTGTCCCGCAGAGGCTTGGCCACAACATGGGTAGACGCAGACAACAATGGAGTAATGTGACATCCGTATAACCACACCTCGCCATCGCGTATCATTACGTAACTTTCTGTCAACTGCACACGGCCGGCGCGCAGGCTTTTCACTTCCCAGCCTTCGAGCACCAGACCACCCTCGAATGTGTCTTCGATAAGATAGTCGTGGCGCGCACGCTTGTTACTCGCTATTCGCGCAGAATTATCGCCTTTCTTTTTCTTTGGTTTAGCCATATGTTTCCCAGTATACCCCCAACCGCCGGATAATATTAATGCCTACGATACAAAGATCGGCACTGGTCCCGCACAGCGCACAAAAAATGTTTGATCTGGTCAATGATGTGGACAGCTACCCCGATTTTCTACCCTGGTGCAATGACGCTGCCACGCTGGAAAAAGGAGATGGCTATAACATTGCCAGAGTCGATATAAAAAAAGGCCCGTTGTCTCAACACTTTACTACCCGCAACGATCTGACAAACGGCAGTGAAATCAACATGACGCTGATCGAAGGTCCCTTTAAACAACTACAGGGCCAATGGAATTTCAAAGACATTGGCGAACACGGATGCAGGGTCAGCTTCGATATCGAATTTGCTTTTTCAGGCCTGATTCTGCAAAAAACCCTGAGCCCGATCTTTAACGAGATCTGCGCACGGATGGTCGATGCCTTCGTAGTACGCGCCAATCAGGTTTACAGCTAGGCTGGATTATTCATGAGGATTCGGCGTCCAGAGGAAATCTGGCTAAACAGGTCGGCCAATCGTCTGAGAAACGTGGCCCGCCACGTGCCGAGGAGGATGGGTCGAGATGTGACGCCAGATTTTCTTCTGGCGTCGAATAGACACAC
>CAKZVB010000118.1 GCA_937922015.1 uncultured Granulosicoccaceae bacterium | reverse complement strand
CTACGAAACCACGCTGCCCGGGTCTGGCGAGGCGGCTATCCGTGAAACAGATACGTTTGATACCTTTTTTGAGTCTTCATGGTATTACGCTCGCTATTGTTGTGTTGACGCAGATTCAATGCTTGATGAGCGGGCAAACTACTGGTTGCCGGTTGATCAATACATTGGCGGTATAGAGCATGCGGTGTTGCATTTGTTGTATGCGAGATTCTTTCACAAACTTATGCGTGACATCGGGCTGGTAAAGTCAGACGAGCCTTTTACCAGGCTGCTTACCCAGGGAATGGTAGTAGCAGAGACCTATTTCACCGAAGACGAACGAGGTCGCAAAGAATATGTAACCCCTGCGGAAGTCAGCGTCGAAAAAAATGACAAGGGCAAAGTCGTCGCCGCAAAACGTCTGACAGATGGTGGCGATGTTACTGTGGGCGGTATGGAGAAAATGTCCAAGTCCAAGGGCAACGGTGTTGATCCGCAAGAGCTGATTGATCGCTATGGCGCTGATACTGTGCGTTTTTTCTCGATGTTTGCTTCGCCGCCGGATGCTTCGCTTGAATGGAATGATGCTGGCGTGGAAGGCGCCAATCGATTTATTAAACGACTATGGAAAATTGTCCACGAGTATGCCGCTGATGGCGTATGCAACACCGCGGCTAATACGCAAGGCTGGACAGATTCTCTTACTGAAGAACAGCGGGTGTTGCGCCGCAAGACGCACGAGACCATCAAAAAAGTTACCGATGACATGCAGCGGCGTTACACGTTTAATACGGCCCTTGCAGCGGTGATGGAATTGTTGAACGACGTCAATCGTTATCCACAGGAATTACCTGCAGACAGGGCAGTAGTTCAGGAGGCGATAGAATCTGCAGTGCTCATGTTGGCGCCTGTGATACCCCACGTTTGTCATAAATTGTGGCAGGTGCTCGGAAACGAAAAAGCTGTAGTAGAGTCAGACTGGCCAGTGCTTGATGAATCTGCTTTGCAGCGCAATGAACTTGAAATGGTGGTTCAGGTCAATGGTAAACTACGTAGTCGGATTACTGTGGCCAGTGGTACATCAAAGGAAGATTGTGAGGCAGCGGCGCTGGCAGATGAACACGTCCGCCGGCATACGGAGGATAAAACAATTCGCAAGGTGATAGTGGTGCCAGAAAAACTCGTCAACATCGTGGTCTCATGAAGTTCTGCCAGAATTTCTACCGGAACTTCAATCTGCGATCTGTAATCGTACTGTTGTGTGTTGCCGCGATAACCGGATGCGGGTTTACTATGCGCGGCAGCCAGCAGTCCGGGAGCCAGATGGTCGGGCAGCTGTTCCTCGAAGAACAGGGCAGCGTCAGTGTGTTGCAGCCTCTGCGCAATGCGTTGAAGGCGCAGCAGGTTCAATTCGCCGCCTTGCGCGAAAATGCAGACACCGTAGTGACCCTCAGTGACGAGGTTTTGTCACGTCGGGTGGCGTCGGTGAGTGGCTCGGGGAAGGTGAGTGAATATGAGCTTCTGCATTCGGTCGGTTTAAGAACAATTCGTTCAGAGGCAGGTGTTAAGGCTGGTGAGCTGGTTGTTGACACCGGCAGCCAGCCGAAAATACAAACGGTCTCCGTGGCACGCGACTACACCTACGACGAAACCGACGTACTGGCCAAAGATGACGAAGAACAAATACTACGTGCGGAGATGAAGGAAGAGCTGGTCAGGCACCTGTTGCTGGTTGTTTTCTCCGGTCTGCGTTAGAGAATTGCTGTGTTGGCTGAATTTAAAATCAAAGCAAGGATCAGTTCCGGTATTGAGCGGGATGTCTAATAAATAAACCGGATATTCAGCCGTTGGGTACGTTCCTTGGATAGTTCTTCAGTCGCCGTTACTGCGCAGTTTATAAATTAAATCGCAGACGGCAATAACTCGTAAATTTTTAAGCCGGGCTGGCTGTCAGTCGTTGGCGGAACGCTCAATGAGAGACGTTGTCAAAAACCGAATAACAACAATCTGCGAAATTCTACAGTCAGCTGCGCAGCAAACCAGGATACTGAGTCATCTGGGTTGGCACAGCAGCGTGCGCGATGAGTTTTTTGCCAATGGCGGCTGGGAGCTGCCGCGTGTCCGCTATCCCGAATACAACGCACAGCCGGTACTCGATGCTGTAGCAGAAGCCAGGCGACTCATGCAGACATCGTCGATTGATGACTGGCTGGAGCGTCAGGCGACGGCGATAGAAAACAGCGCCAGAATGTTACTGGCCTGCGGCACCGGTGAGTTTCTGACCTACTCAAGGGCACTATACGGTGCGCCGGGAGATGTGCTTATTGATCAATCAAGCACCGCGCTGTCACTCGCCAGCGATTTTGACGATGCGCTGGGTCAGCTTGATGGCTTTAACCCGAAGTATCTGCAGCAATCAGAAGTCAGCAGCGAACATCTGGCGTCGAAAATCGAGGTTGCGGTACAGGATTTGTTCGGTGCTGACGCACCAGAGGTATCAGTGGTTGATGAATTGTCGGCAAATGCACTGGCTGGTCGCACACGCATAAGGATTCGGCGCGATGCGCAGTTTACCGACAAAGATATTGGCCAGTTAATTCATCATGAAGCCGGCATCCACGTGGCAACCTCTTTAAATGGCGGCTATCAGTCCGATTTGCCCATACTGTCCAGCGGTCATGCGGGTACCACAAGAACTCAGGAAGGCCTTGCTGTTTTTTCAGAGTTTATTACCGGTTCGATGGATCTCGATCGGTTGAGGCGGCTGTCTGATCGAACGCTGGCCATTCAGATGGCAATAGATGGTGCGGATTTTATTGAGGTTTATCAGTATTTTCTGCAGCGCTGCGGTTCCGAGTTACAGGCATTTGAGAGTTCGCGCCGCGTATTTCGCGGTGGAGTGCTCAGCGGCGGCGCTCCGTTCACTAAAGATATAGTTTATCTTGATGGGCTGATCAGGGTTCACAACTTTTTACGTGCTCTGGTGGCTAACGGTCGCGCCGACTGCATGTTGTTGTTGTTCTGCGGAAAAATGGATCTGGAAGACATTCCGGTGCTTTGTGAGCTTTCCCGAATCGGAATGTGCATCGCGCCTAAATACTTACCGGCCTGGGCTAGTGACATGCGATTTCTGTTAAGTTATCTGGCTTATTCGGGTTTTTTAAACACAATTAATCTCGCGCAGGTAAGTTCTCACTATGAAAGCTTGCTTCGCAGCGCTCCTCTTGTTGAAATGGACGGTTGATAAAATATATGGCTGGTAAATGAACACGGCAAATCTACCTTCGGGTCCTCAGGAGATAGTCAATCCCTTTGATAAGGGTGCGGTGCTGCGTGCGTGTGCCATTGAGTTCGATGAATCAACTTTAAATCGTTCCCGGGAATATGCAGCTGGCCAAAAGGTGAGAAACTTCCTTTTCGATGGCAACAAAACGGTGACGGCGACAGTGCAGGGTTCTGCTGAAAGTCCGTATGAATTGCGCATCGTCATTACTCGAGGTCGCGAAAACCTGAGTTTGCGCGGTACCTGCAGTTGCCCGGTTCGACTCAATTGCAAGCACGTAGCTGCAGTAATTCTAAGCTGGCTTGATGCCGAGGACGACAGCAGTAATGTCGCAGACTCTATCGAGATCTGGCGCGATGCACTTAAGAACCAGGCGGATCAGGATGATACCTCGATTGCGGTAGACGCGATTGTTGTCCTCTATCGAATACGCCAGATACGTCTGCGGCAGGATGTGCGTTATGAAGTGGCGGCATATTCTGCACGCAAGTTGCGCAGTGGCGGGCTGGGCAAATCATCCCCCCTGACGCTTGATCGCCGCCATTTTGATGCCACTGATCTCAGCAGTCATGATGCCAGAATTTGCAACGCACTGATTGGCCTTAAAGACAGCCCGACCGGGTTAAATTTAACCGGTGAGCATGGCTATATGGTGTTTAGATGGATGGTTGAAACCGGCTCCTGCTACTTTGAAGCATTTGACAGCGAACCACTGAAAATAGACAGCAATCGTCCCATTGAGGCTGATTGGATCGACACGGAAGATGGCAACCGTACTCTGAATATTAAACTGATTGGCAGCGATGAACCGTTTGTTTGTCTGCCTACTCAGCCGCCCTGGTACATACAACAACGAACCGCCAAATGCGGTGTTGTGGAAACAGATGTTCCGCCTAAGTTTTTAGCCGGTGTGCCGTATTTGCCACCGATAGCCGAAGCAGACGCCATGCGAATTTCGGAATTGATGGTAGAGACACTGGAGTCTGTGGACCTGCCACTACCGGCAACGATCGATATTCGCCAGATTGCCGGTATAAAGCCGCGTGGGGTGGTGGTGCTAACAGCGCGCAAAGACAGTGGAGGCACCAATCGCTACGCCGAGATTATGGTCGACTATGATGGGGCGCGACTTCCCCACATGATGGCGATCGCCGATCAAAAAGAATTTTTGCATCGCCAGCCGGATGGCGACTTCGTTCGGGTAATCCGAATGGCAGATGCAGAGCTTGCCCTGATAAACGAACTGACAGGTTCGAACCTGCCGGAGTGGGTTGATACCCTTCACGTTAACGGCTCCATCCAGCTAAACGTGCAGGCCAAGACGTCCAGAGACATGGTGCTGTGGCAGGATCTGATCGATGGCAAGCTGGCAGACCTGCGACGCAATGGCTGGATAATTGAGCGTACCCCGGAATTCGAATTCAGAATCATCACGTCCAAAGAGTGGCAGATGAATGTCGACCACTCGATTGAAAATCATTGGTTCGATCTGGATCTGAACTTTATCATTGACGGGCAACCCATCGCGTTGATCCCGGTGTTGGCCAGTTTTCTTGAACGTGTGGGCGCTGATCTGCCGCGTTACCTTGATGACCCGGAAGCATCGGCGACGGTGTGGCTTGATGAAGAAACACTGATTGAATTCCCGATTAAACATATTCGACCGGTACTGGAAGTTCTGGTTGAAATGCATGAACACGAAGACGGCAAGCTGCGCTTTTCAGATTTACAGTCAACCGTCATCAGTGACATTGCAGATGGTATTAATGCCACTGGTGAAATTGAGCTGGAATGGGAAGTGCCGGGAAGGCTTGCGGAAATTCTAAAACGAATAAAGTCGTTTGCCGGAATAGAACCCATAGAAGTACCTGCAACACTTACCGCAGAACTGCGAGACTATCAGCGTGATGGTCTGAACTGGCTGCAGTTTTTACGCGAATTCGGCTTCAGCGGTATTCTTGCTGACGACATGGGGTTGGGAAAAACAGTCCAGGCACTGGCAACTGTGCTGGTAGAAAAACAAACCGGCCGTGCGACCACACCAACATTGGTTGTGGCGCCCACCAGCTTGATGGGTAACTGGCGTCGTGAGGCTGAAAAATTCGCACCGGGCCTGCGAGTCAAGGTGCTACATGGTACTGAACGCAACGATTACTTTGACCGTCTTGATGACTATGATCTGTTGCTCACCACCTATGCATTGTTATCTCGTGATCTCGAAGAGCATCAGAAACGACAGTATCACTATCTGATTCTTGATGAAGCTCAGGCAATAAAAAACCCGTCTACCAAACAGGCTAAAGCAGTTTGTGAAATAAAGGCGCTACATAAACTCTGCCTGACAGGTACGCCGGTGGAAAATCATCTGGGTGAGGTCTGGTCACAATTCAGATTTTTAATGCCAGGCTTTTTCGGTGATCAAAAGCACTTTAATAAAACGTTCCGAAACCCGATTGAAAAAACCTCTGAAACGCTGCCTGCAATTGCGCTGACTAAAAGGCTGAAACCTTTTATCCTGCGCCGCAGCAAAGACGCGGTGGCCTCAGAGTTACCGTCTAAAACTGAAATCGTACATCGCGTAGCGCTCTACCCGGAACAAGCTGTACTCTACGAAGGTATTCGTGCCTCGATGGAGTCACGTGTACGACGTGCACTGGCAGAAAGCGGTCTTGGACAGAGTCATATCACGGTGCTGGATGCACTGTTGCGCATGCGTCAAACCTGTCTGGACCCAAGGCTTGTAAAGATGAGTCAGGCACGCAGTGTTACCAAGTCAGCCAAGCTGGATGCGCTCATGGAAATGCTGCCGACTTTTGTTGAAGAGGGCCGACGGGTGCTGTTGTTTTCACAGTTCACCGAGATGCTCGGTCTGATCGAAGCTGAAATTAAAGCGGCGGGTATTAGCTACACCAAACTAACCGGAAAAACCAAAAAGCGTGATGAAGCGGTGGATGAATTCCAGTCTGGCAACGTGGACGTCTTTCTTATCTCCCTCAAAGCCGGTGGCACAGGTCTCAACTTAACCAAGGCGGACACCGTTATCCTGTACGACCCGTGGTGGAACCCCGCCGTCGAAAACCAGGCGATTGACCGCGCCCATCGTATCGGTCAGGACAAGCCTGTTTTTGTTTACCGGATGATTACCGAGCAAACGGTTGAAGAGAAAATTATCGAACTGCAGGAGCGCAAGAAACAACTGGCCGATATTGTTGTGGAGAATCGTGAGCAGGTTGTTCGCGGCCTGGCAGCGGATGATATTCTGGAGTTGTTTTCTTCACCGGATTAAATCTTTGTAGTGAAGATGATAGCCAGGAAGTAACTCAAGTGGCCACCAGTCCCGGTGTGCGCCCGTGATACAGAAAGGCCGGGGTTATGCCCCGCAGACGGGGCCGCATGCTTGCGTCCCCGGTCTCCAGCCCACAGTCCGGGTCCCCGGATCTTGCAAAGGTTTCCATAAACAGAGTTAACACAAAAACCACTCGTTCTAAGGTATGGTGACTAAAAGCAAGCAGCCACAACATGTACTAATAACTAAAAACACAACATGTTGTGAATAATATTAAGAGAGTTCACAAGAGCTCCGGTAAGGCATGGCTAGTCAACACGAAATCGTCGTAAAAGAATGGCAATCGCGTTCACGTGAGATGGCAGAGTGGGCGATGGAACGACTGGTCAACCGCAAAGATGTCTGGGGTCAGTATGCGTCCCTGACTCAGGGCGAACAAAAAAAGCTCGGGCGTACCTATAAGGCAATGACGCTGCCTGTCGCCAGTAAACGCGGTCCCGATATGGTCACACTGGATAAGCTGACCAGACATTTCGCCAGTGCCCACCGTCAGCGTCCGCAGATTATCGGGTTACACGCCAAGAGCAAAGAAAACACCAGTCGCTGGTTTGGTATCGATATTGATATGCACGATAGCGATAAAGCCGATGCCGAGGAGCACGCGCGGCGTAACCTTGTTGGTGCGATTAACTGGTGGCGTAAATTGCAAACCATGGGGTATGACCCATTGCTGTTTGATTCAAATAACAATGGGGGCTATCACATTTGGGTCTTGTTTGAAGAGCCGGCGCCAACCGAACATGTATTTGCAATGGCCTATTCTATCGTCTCGACCTGGGAAGAAAATAATCTCAGTGAGGAGCCGGAGACTTTTCCGAAAAAATTAAAAGAAGACAGTCTTGGTGCCTGGTTCAGGTTGCCCGGTCTGCATCATACACGTGATCACTATTGCAAGGTTTGGAGCGGTGATGAATGGCTGGATGATCCGTGGTTATCAGGACATGCAGCGATGGATGCCATGTTGCAGTGTATGGGAGGTCCGCCTCCTCCGGCGGAGCTTGCCCCAGAGGATCATAGTCGTATCACAATTCGCGGGGTTGAAGGTAAACGCGGTGAGACGCTGAGGGCTGAGCCTAAACCCAAACGCGCAGCCGACCGTAAGCGCAGTTTCAGCCGCACCAGCAGGCCCACGGTGTGCGTCGATCTGGACGGCGTACTGGCAGAGAATATTGGTCGTTCAAGCCTGACGGAAATAGGTGAGCCGATTGACGGGGCTATAGAGTTTACCCGTAGCCTTGCCGAATTTGCCGATGTGGTGGTACTGACTTCCAGGTTGTCACAGGCTGAGGAAAAAACAGCCACCGCAGAATACCGTAAGGCGGTAACCCGGATAGAAGATTGGCTGGAAGATCACGGTTTTGCGTTTTCCAGTGTATATACTGGTCAGGGAAAACCACCAGCCAGTGCCTATATAGATGATCGTGGGGTCTCGTGCAGACCGCAGGATAATGGTGTCGGAGCATTTGCCAGCGCCATAGAATTAGTAGAACAGTTGTGCAACTAGATCGGAGGTCGCCATGCCAAGGGCGTTAAAGTTCAGTTTCAATAACAATGAATTTGAATGTGAGCTAAATAAAATAGATCGCTCAAAATTGTATGGTTCTGTCGATGTTGAAACTCGTGATATCGACGGTAACCGATGTGGGCTGGCGACACTGGCAAATGATGGTAAAACACTGATTCCCTATGGCGGTACGGCATTTGGTTATATCAATGATGACGGTCTGTGGATAGAAAGAGCAGAGTTATCACCGGTAAATATGAGCGGCGAGAAACTGTCTGTGTTGCCGTCCAGTTTTGATTTAACCATCGAGCTTAAAGAAAAAGTCAGCCTTGAGGTATTTCTGGATCATGGTGCCAGACTTTGTTATTCACTTGGCAAAGACGCCAATTTCGAAGATTCATTATTAAAAGAACTGATCGCAGGTGCTATCTATAGTTTTGACTTTCTATACAGAGAAGGCGTGACTGCCGATCCGGCATTTATTATGGCCACTGAAGACGGAAATGTCTGGATGATGGTCGGCAAGCAATCAAAAATCGAATTTGTAGGTCTTGATCAGGCAGCAGTTTGTTTTAACAGTGATCAGGATGACGAGGAAGAGGAAGTCGACGAGTTCGACTTCGAAATGCTCTAAGAAGTTAATAGTGATTAACTGAATTGATTAGTGGGTGAATTACGATGCCAAATGTAAATCTGACTGATAGTAGACAAAGAGATGCTGTTGTAAAAGCAGAGTCTACCGGTGTCGCAGAAGATCTGCGCTACGTAGACAGTGGTGGCAATAATGCCTATACCCGCAAGATCCTGAAAGCAACGGTCGACCATGATTACAATACGCTGGTAGAAAAATACGAAGACGACAAAGACAAACTGGCTCAGGCCCTGGTTGAGGGTGATCCCGAAGTCGATATGGAAAAGTGCGGTCTGTATTTATGGGGTGTGTCGAAGGTCTATGTCGATTCCGAAGATGGCATCGTTTATCGCATTGAACAAACTGAAATTGTCAGAGACCCGAACGGCAAGCTTCGCGAAAAAAGATCAAGGCAAAGATCCGAAGCCAATGTTGATATGGAAATCCCGTTAACCTGGACTGGTCGCAAGATAGATAAAGGTGAGGCAGTCAGACGATTTGTATTTTCGTCCAAGATGCAGATCGTCCATATCAATGGATTGACCTACGACTTTTTATTTGGCATGGCAACGGAATTGGCGGAATCAAATTCATTAATGATGATTGGTGGTGGCAGGAAAGGACGCGATCCGCTGATTTTTCGTAGCGGCAGTATTCCCTATCGCGGTTTTCTGGAGGGCCGGGTGGACGGTGACAAGTATATTCTGTTGCTGCATCTGTCTAATATGGAATTAAAACAATTCGCCGACGCTCCGGATGAAGATGAAGCAGCGAAGCTGGAAACCGAACCGTCGTCCCAAGCCGGGTCAAATACAAAGAAGGAAGCACAACCGGTAGCCGAGCCGTTAGCGGAAGCGAAACCAGAGGTGAAAACCAGGAGTGAGATGCCAGAGGCCAAACCTGCCGATGCCGGCACGGAAGCGACAACAGATGAAGAGACGCAGACCGAAGCAACTGAAAAAAAGCTGAAGAAATCCAAAACTAAAAAAACAAAGGCAAAAAAATCAGATGAAAAAACTAATAAAAATAAAAAAGAAAAATCTGAAACCAAAAATCCTGCTGAGAACGGGGATGGGGAGAAATCTAAATCAGACAGCGCGGATACTAAAGAAACTAAAATAGTTGGAAAGGCAAATCAATCGACAGACGCTGAATCGGCAGTAAGCAGTCAGGACCTGGGGGTCTGGCTGAAGAGCATAAGGATGGGGAAATACCTGCAGGTGTTTATTGAAAATGAAATTGATGTTGATGTTTTATCAGAACTGACTGACGCCGATTTGAAAGAACTTGAAATTCCGCTGGGCTCAAGGCGTCGATTATTAAAAGCAGTATCGGAGGCGGATAACCTGCGGGCTGAAGTAGTGATGGCTGTACAGACTATGTCTGGTACTAAAGCACCCAGCAAAGATTAACAGGGCATTGAGATGACACTTATCAATCATGATGCGCTAAAGCGCCATATAGGTGATTACTACAGCGGTAAGGCAGATGCTCTGAGCGATAATTCCATTCTGCAACGGGTAAGAATGCGAAGGCGTCAATTGGGGCAGATGACGATGGCGCTGGACAGAGAGCTGGCTAAGCGCCGGATACCTGCTGGCGACTATCATATCAGTCGCAAAATTGATGGTGAATACACTTGTCTTGTTTATAGTGAGGGTGAGGTCTTTACGATAAACCCGGGTGGTACTATCCGAGTGGGTGCGTCGTTTCATAAAGAAGCCAAAGAAATTCTTGATGCAGCCGGCGTTACATTTGCCATTTTCGGTGGCGAACTTTACGTGAACCGTCAGGACGGTAATCGCCCGCGTGTACACGATGTGGTTCGAGTCGCTCGTGCTCCGAAGTCCGACGATGATGTAGCCAGCCTCAGTTATGCGGTGTTTAATATCTATGAGTGGAATGATGAACAGCGTACGGGGCGCTACGCCGATCGATTTGAACGGATTACTGAACTATTCGGTGAGGGCGAGAGAATTCACCCGGTGGAAACGGTTGTGGGTGATGGAAGTAAAGGGGTATTGAAGCAATTTAAGAAATGGGTTGATGATGAAAATGCCGAAGGTGTAGTGGCACGTAGTGATACCGCAGGAGTTTTTAAAGTCAAGCCAAGGCATAGTATTGATTTAGTGGCAATAGGCTTTACTGAAGGGCTGGATGATCGGTCCGGCATGTTGCACGATGTGATGCTGGCGGCCATTAGAGCTGATGGCACGTTTCATATTATCGGCCGGGTGGGTGGTGGTTTTTCTGACGAAGACAGAACTACTATGCTCAGGATGTTGGAGGAACACGTAGTTGAAAGTGAATACGCTGAAGTAAATTCGGATCGCGTAGCGTATCGCATGATAGCACCGGGTATTGTTTTCGAAATATCCTGTCTGGACATTATCGCCAGAACCTCTCGTGGCAACACCATCGATAAAATGGTGTTGGAATGGAATCAGGAAGAGAAAACCTGGGAAGGTATCAGGCGTTTGCCGCTGTGCAGTATAATTTCCCCGCAGTTTGTAAGAATTCGCGATGATAAAAAGGCTAACGGTGATGATATTCGCTTTAGTCAATTGACCGATATTGTTGAAATACCTTCTGCAAATGTCGTCAGTGAGGAGTTAAAACTCCCGCAAAGTGAACTGCTTAAAAGATCTGTGGCGACTAAGGAATTGCGCGGTGCCACTATGGTTCGCAAGCTAATGATGTGGAAAACCAATAAAGAGGAGCAATCCAGGGATTATCCGGCGTTTGTTTTGCATCTGACGGATTTCAGTCCCAATCGAAAAGATCCTCTTAAACACGAAGTACGCGTCAGCAGTTCGAATGAACAAATAGAGCAATATTTCGAAGAGTGGGAAAAGAAATACTTTGTATCCGGTTGGAATACTGTTTGAACAACCCGGCTAATCAATGACTCCACTGAAAATATTTAGCTGGAATATTCTCCATGGTGGCGGCACCCGTTGTGAAGGAATTCTAGAGTCCATCAAAGACTCCGGGGCCGATATTGTTACACTTCAGGAATTCCGCCACGGCAGCAGTAAGGCGGTGTTGCTGGGGGGGCTGAAGGAGATGGGGCTCAATACAATCTATGCGCCTGAAACGAATAATGCCCGTGAAAATAGTTTAATTATCGCTACCCGGCTGCCAATGCACGCGGAAAAATTCCCACCAGATCAGACCAGCAGTCCATTGCATGCGATCAAGGCGGTGATCGAGGTATCGCCGCAGATATCCCTCAATTTTATTTCGGTACATTTCCCTCAAAAAAAAGCGCAGATACCTTTATTCAATGCGCTGCTGGATTTGCCTGATAGCTGGCTCGATGAATACTCGATGCTGATTGGCGATTTTAACTGCGGTATTCCGCTGGAAGATTCACAAACGAAAACCTTTTATGCGACGCATCTGTTTCAACAGTTATTGCATAGTGGCTGGCGTGACAGCTGGCGGCGGCGCAACCCGCAGGCACGTGAGTACACCTGGATCAGTACCCGTAAATCCAATGGTTTTCGATATGATCACGTGCTGACGTCAGAAGCTCTGGACGAGCTGATATTAAACATAGAGTATGATCACTCAGTGCGGACACAAAAACACTCCGACCACTCATGCGTTGTAGTAGAGCTGGACTGTTAAAAGCAGCCGGGCGCCCGCGCGGCAGAACCTTAGCAACTGTGAACGCGCCGGCAAGTGATCGGTAAAAACTCACTCGCCATGGTGCTTCTCGCCAGGCTGATTTCTACCGCGCAGACTCCAGGGGTTGTGCTATCTTTCGCGGGTCCCCGGAGCCTGGCTTAACCAATGAAGGCAGCTGTACTCTTTGTACTGGCCATAATTCTGGTCTGGTTTCTTCTAGCCAAACCTGATCGCGATGCCGAAATACAGGCAATTACCCAACAGCTCTCCTTTGAAGCGGACTTGAGAAGTCAGGCACTCGCTGATGTATTGGAGAAATATCGACTTGCCTCTGTGCTGTTGGTTCGTACAGGAATTGTTGAGAAAACGCTGGACAGCGAACAGCCCGGTTCCGAAGTTGTCGATCGGCTCGGTTATCTTCAGGCATTATCCGGGGTTCAATCCATCATGGTGGTGCAGAGGGGAACTAATAAACGGTACCCGGAACACCCGGTCCCTGAAAGAATGCTGCGGGATGGAACCTGGCAAGCTGCGATCTCACAAGCGTTTCACGGTAACCTGGGCCGTGGCTTTTATACCAGTGAATTCAATCGCCCTATCTATGTGTTTTTTGTACCTTATTTCAAGGAGGGTGAACTGCCGGCTGCTGTCATTGTGGTCAGTGTTGATCTGGGTTCGCTGCGCGATATATGGCAGGTCTCGAAAAATAAAGTAGAGCTGGTCAGTAACGAAAACAGCCTGATGATAAGTAATAACGTAGTGGTACCCGCGAACCCTGTGCAGGTTGCCCGGGAGCATGCCAGGCTGGGAGCCACCCTGCTTGTTTCCGGTGCTCCGCCGGCGTTAGTTGGCAGTTGGTTGTTGCGTTCATTGATAACCGGCCTGATGTTATTGATAGCAATATTGCTGGTGTCTCGACAGCTGGAACGCCGACAATTAATGACCGAGCTTGCGCAACAGCGTGCAGGTGAGGCAACCAGGCTTGAGAAGGAAGTGGCTGAGCGTACACGTGAATTAAAGGCGGTTCAGGATCAGCTGGTTGTCTCTGAGAAACTGGCCTTGCTTGGGCAAATGTCAGCATCGATTAGTCACGAGATTAACCAGCCACTGGCGGCATTGAAAAACTACACGGTAGTGGCTGATCGAATGCTGGACAAAGGAAATACTGAGGGCGCGCGGAATAATCTTAGACTGATGGAGAAATTGACGGATCGTATCTCGCGTATTGTGGTGAATCTGCGCAGCTTTGCCACCAATGAACCTTCTCCGGCAATTAGGGTTATTGATGTGGTGCCTGTCATTGAGGAGGCGCTTGGCGAATTGTATGATCGATTTCCGGTATTGGCTGCGCATTGCGACTTTGTAGCTGCTTGTGAAAAACAATCCGTTTTTGCGTCCGCCGGTCGTACCAGATTATTACAAGTGTTGATCAATTTATTGACCAACGCCTGGTTTGCCTGCAGGGACATGTCGCAACCATCGATAGTGATTTCGCTGCGTGAACTGCAGTCCCACATTACTATCGTTGTTACTGATAACGGGCCGGGTATTAATTCCAGAGAGGGCGAAACCGTATTTGAGGCGTTTGTATCATCCCGGCATGAGGGTGGTGGTTTAGGACTGGGCTTAACAATTTCCCGGTCCTTTATTGATAGTATGGGAGGGAGTATGACAATAGAATCTGCTTCAAATGGTGGTGCGGCTATACTTGTTACCCTGCAAAAACCAGACAGGCCTGTATTCGTTGAAGACTGAAACCAGTGTAATCGTTATAGACGATGATGAAGATTTTTCGGAATCGTTACTGCAATTGCTGGCGGTGGATGGCTTACATGCTATTGCTTTTCGGGACCCGCAAAAAGCACTATTGAGCATAAAAAAAGACTATAAAGGCGTTGTATTACTCGATGTGCAAATGCCACGCTTGTCGGGTGAAGACGTACTGAAAATGCTTATGGATCTGGACCCTGAGTTGCCGGTTATTCACATTACCGGTCATGGCGATATACCAATGGCCGTACGAGCGTTGAAAGACGGTGCCTACGGTTTCTATACCAAGCCTCTGGCTATCGATGAACTGTTGCGAGATATCCGCCGTGCGATGGCATCCCGTGGAATCGAAATTGAACGGCGTAAGCTGGCTCGTCAGCTCGAAATGCGGGATGGACTGGTGGACGTCGTGGTGGGTACGTCGGCTAATATGGTTGCGTTACGCCAGCTGATTTTGAAAATTGGATCCTCAGCTGTAGATGTATTGGTTCAGGGTGAAACCGGATCGGGTAAAGAGCTTGTGTCACGTGCGGTGGTAAATGTTTCAGCCCGCTGCGATGGTCCTTTTATCGCCGTCAACTGTGGTAGTTTTACCGATGAAAGGCGTTTCGGGGAGTTATTTGGTTCTGAAACTCTAACTCACAAGGGAGAAAAAATCGTACAGCCAGGCAGATTCGAACAGGCAAACGGCGGTACTATTCTTCTGGATGAAATTGAAAGTATGCCTCTGGATGTTCAGGTGCAACTGCTTCGGGTGCTGCAGGAACGTACCATAGAACGAATTAACGGCAGCCAGGAGATTTCGATAGACGTGCGCATTATTGCTGCCACGAAGGTAAGTCTGCAAACCAGAGTTGCCGAGGGATTATTCCGTGAAGATCTGTTGTATCGGTTGAATGGTGCGACAGTTTCTATACCTCCGTTAAGAGAGAGGAGCGCAGACCCGGTAATACTGTTTGAACGTTTTCTACTACAACACGAGAATGGATCGGCTCTCAAGGTCTCCCCGAGTCTGATGAGCGATCTACTCAGCCACGACTGGCCGGGCAATGTTCGTGAACTAAAAAACGCCGCCGATCGCTATGCATCCGGTTTATCCATATTTGGTGAAGACGATTCCGGCAGAACCCGGACTGACAGTTTATCTTCGAGGGTAGCAGAGTTTGAAAAAGGTCTGATCGAAGCGACGCTGGCGCACAACAACGGTTCGATAAAATGCACCATGCTCGATCTGGATATCCCGCGTAAAACTCTTTCTGACAAAATAACCAAGTACTCAATAAATCGGGACGATTATCTGTCCTAGGAGTCTGCGCGGTAGAAGTCTGCGTAGCGAGAATGTGCCATGGCGAGGGCCCTTGTCT
>CAKZVB010000117.1 GCA_937922015.1 uncultured Granulosicoccaceae bacterium | reverse complement strand
AAGGTGACAATGAATTCATTAGTGGGCTTGTTTCGCATGATGTCGTAAACGTCGTAGAGCTTGACGAAAAAGGGTATCAAGTTTACGAGCAGCTTATCTGCGGTGATGGCTCTATTGATGACGGTGAGGCCGCCACTATTGCTTTTGCTGTAGTCAAACAGTCCATTCCAATAATTGATGAGCGAAAGGGCCGGTCCAGAGCTATAGCTCTGCTAGATAATGGAGTAGTGGCTTGGTCCCTAGATCTCTTTTTACACCCAAGTGTAATATCAGGTCTCCCAAGAGGACAATATATCGAGGCTATTTATCTTGCGCTGCACCGAGGGAGGATGCGGATTGATGAAGGGCGCTGTGATTGTGTCGCGACGCTTATCGGTATCGAACGAGCGCTCAATTGCACTAGCTTGCCTCGATTTAAGGTTAGAAAGGAGTTGTGGGGTAAAAGATGTGTGCCTTTAATTTAATCCAGCTCGTACTTCAAGCAGAGATCATCAGTTGTCACCAATGGCTCTCATCTTAAGGCGTAAAAGCGCCATCAATTTTCAATCTCTTTTATCCACCGCAGGAACCGGATCGTACAGTGACACTTCGTATCCGAACTGTGCAAATACGGTTGCCCAACTCTGGCTAATAAACCCACAGCCTATCGTCGCAATCTTCGCCATTGTTAACCTCTAGCTGTACTATCAGCCTGGATTATTCATAAGGCGACAAGTAAATTTTAGCGAAATGCTATGTATACAGCGCTCCAAACCATTATTTGGTCGCCTTGTGCAAAATAGCAGTGTGTCTATTCGACGTCAGAAAAAAATCTGGCGTCACATCTCGGCCAATCCTCCTCGGCACGTGGCGGGCCACGTTTCTCAGACGATTGGCCGACCTGTTTAGCCAGATTTCCTCTGGCATCGAATCCTCATGAATTATCCAGGCTAGGAGCCTGCGCGGCAGAACCTCTGCTACTGCGAACGCGCCCTGACGGTGCGTTTTTATCGATCATTTTCGTTACGTATGAACAACTATGCGCCTCAAATGATCGTACCATCATTTACTAAGACAAGGGCCCTCGCCATGGCACGTTCTCGCTACGCAGACTTCTACCGCGCAGACTCCTGGTCTATGGCTTGACGAAAGATGAGAGCATAAAGACTGTCAGAAAAATATAAGGAATTGAAATTGAGTTTACCTTTCTCAGCAGCGAGTGATCGGAATAAAGAAGCGATAGGTGATGCGTTAGAGAGATGGTTTAATGCCGCGGATACTGTACTTGAGCTGGGTAGTGGTACCGGTCAGCACGCGGTGTATTTTGCTGAGCGTTTTCCCAATCTCTACTGGCAACCCAGTGATCGTTCTGAAAATCTACAGGCTATCGGTCAAAGGATAGAACAATCGGCGGCAGGAAATATCGCACTGCCGGTAGAAATTGATGTGTCGGTGGAAAATGATCACAACACATTGTACAGCTTTGCATTTTCGGCAAATACGGCCCATATAATGAGCATTGCTGAAGTAGCTGATATGTTTCGTCTTGTCAGTTCAAGATTAAAAACCGGTGCGAGCTTCGCTTTATATGGGCCATTTACTTATGGCGGCAGGCATACCTCTGAAAGTAATGAAAACTTCGATGCCATGTTGAGGCAGCAAGCGGCCCATATGGGTATCCGGGATAGAGCAGAGCTTGATGCAATGGCGTTTGAAGAGGGGTTGGAATTCGAGCAGGACATCGAGATGCCTGCGAACAATCGTATTCTGATCTGGCGTCACTAGTGGGCTGAGCGGGAGGTTCGGTAACAAACTTTTCACAGCCACAGTCGTCAGAGCAAGGCGAAATATGCAAGTCAGTGCAAATACACCCGATAGGCAATGACTTTCAGCATAGATGTAGAAAGTTAAACCGTCTGGTGTTTCACTCCTTCCACGGCTTTTTTCCAGTTGGCCAGCAGACTGTCTCGTGTAGCCGCATCCATTGAAGGCCTGAATTCTTTGTCCAGTTGCCAGTTGGCTGAGAGATCGTCGAAGCTTTTGTAAATGCCTGCATGTAGTCCGGCTAAGTAAGCTGCACCCAGCGCTGTGGTTTCTGTTTGTACCGGCCTTTCGACCGGAATATTCAGGATGTCGGCTAGAAACTGACACAACCAATTGTTTTTAACCATGCCGCCATCGACACGGACTCTTGTCGGTGTAACGCCGTCCTCTGCCATTGCTTTGAACAGATCGTTGGTTTGAAACGCCACGGACTCCAGTGTGGCGCGTACTATTTGTTGTATGCCGGTATCTCTGGTCAAACCAAACAGTGCGCCTCTTGCATCCGGGTCCCAGTAGGGAGCGCCAAGTCCGGTAAAGGCTGGCACCAGATAGATGCCCTCGTTTGATTCAAGTCCATTGGCCATCGCTTCGGTTTCTTCGGCGCTTTTTATAATGCCCAATCCATCACGCAGCCATTGCACGGCGGCACCGGCGACAAAGATAGAACCCTCAATGGCATAAGTCGGCTTGCCATCCAGCTGGTAGCCAATAGTTGTCAGCAGTTTATTGTTTGAAGCCAGTGCTTCGTGACCGGTGTTTAGCAACACAAAGCAGCCGGTACCGTATGTGCTTTTTATGGTCCCGGGTTCAAGGCAAACCTGGCCGAATGTAGCCGCCTGCTGATCACCGGCAATACCGCAGATAGCCAATCCGTTGCCAAACAGTTCCTGATCAATAATGCCGAACTCACCACTGCTGTCTTTGACCTCAGGCAGCATGTTTCGAGGGATGTTTAGAATATTTAAAAGTTCGTCATCCCATTCGCTGGTATGAATGTTATAGGCCATTGTGCGTGATGCATTTGTGGCGTCCGTGGCGTGGACCTTGCCGTTGGTGAAGCGCCACAACAAGAAGCTGTCTATAGTGCCGAAAAGAAGTTCACCTTGCTCCGCCTGTGAACGTGCGCCTTCAACGTTTTCCAGAATCCAGCGGATTTTTGTTGCCGAAAAATACGGGTCGAGCAGCAAGCCGGTTTTAGCGGTAAAAGTAGGTTCGTAACCTGACTCTTTCAGTTCTGAGCAATGTGCGGCAGTGCGACGATCCTGCCAGACAATCGCGTTGTAGACCGCTTTACCGGTTTTTTTATTCCATACCACGGTTGTTTCGCGTTGATTGGTAATGCCGGCTGCCGCCACGCTTGCACCCTTGTCGCTGGCCGCTGTCATTGCTTCGCGACAGACCTGCAGAGTGGTTTGCCAGATTTCTTCGGGGTCGTGTTCCACCCAGCCCGATTGTGGGAAGTGCTGTTTAAATTCGCGCTGAGAGGTAAACACAGAGCTGCCATCTTTGGCGAACAAAATGGCGCGCGAGCTGGTGGTGCCCTGATCGATACTGAGTATTAATTGGTCGGCCATCTTTTATCCGCTGGTGTTTTATTGGGTCGCGTGTTGTTCGATTGTTGTTAAAACATTGTCAATATGCCGCCGGGCATGTGTCCGTGCGACAGTAGTTTTCAACCACGAAATTAGCAGGGGCATTTTACCACGCGTTGCGCGTATGTTGGTTGGCGATTGCGCCTGAGCTGACAAACCCAAGGGCCAGACTTGCCTAGCAAGCTTGTTCGATTGGATAGTTGATCGTCAGGTTTTTATTAAATTTCAGGTATGGCGGTGGCGTGCCTCTGCAGGAAATTTATCCTGTGGCCGGATTTACATTGAAATCAAATTATTTCGCTTATGGTTTCGTTTGTGTGAAAATATTCCAAAACGAAACAGAAGGCTTGGGTTAATGACGTCAAACCGGCAGCAGCAAATTCTCGATCTGGCGCGTCAGACCGGTGTGGTTTCTGTTGATGATCTGGTGCGGCGGTTTAGTGTGACTCCGCAGTCGATCCGCAAGGATTTGAATCGATTGTGCGAGGAGCGTTTGCTGGCTCGCACGCATGGCGGTGCGGTGCTGGCCTCGAGCATCGAGAATATGAGCTACGAGGCGCGCCGTATGCTGGCCAGCGACCACAAGCAGGCTATTGGCCAGGCGGTCGCAGAGATCATCCCCGACAATGCTTCGTTATTCGTGAATATAGGTACCACCACCGAGGCGGTGGCGCAGGCGCTTTTACATCATCAGCGATTGATGGTTATCACCAACAATATCAATGTCGCATCGTTAATGAGGCCTTATAGCCACAATCAGGTGATCATCGCCTCTGGTGAAGTCCGATCGAGTGACGGTGGTATCGTGGGGGAGGCAGCGGTAGATTTCATCAGTCAATTTAAAGTGGACTTTGCAGTCATTGGCTCATCGGCGATTGATGCTGATGGCGCTTTGCTGGATTTTGACTATCGGGAAGTCAAAGTGTCTCAGGCAATAATAGCCAACGCCCGGCATGTCATACTGGCGGCGGACTCCACCAAGCATGAGCGATCCGCTCCAGTGCGAATCGGTCATATCTCGCAGATTAATTCCTTTGTCACTGATCGTTGTCCCAACCATGATTTTCAGGCGTTGTTAGAGGGTTTCGATATCCGCACGATCGAAACTGATTGTTAGTGCAACCCGATCATTCAACTGAAATATTCAATTGACTTTCGTTTTCTCTGAATTTAGTGTTTTAGGGAAAGCTTTATGCCTCGGAGGAAAGATAATTGCCAGCCATGGACCCACAAGCCCGATGATTATCGTTCGGTCGTTAACTGCACTTGCAAAGACACCAGGGCGGCATTACGCCGACAGCGGCGGTACAAATGCTTGAACTCTCCGGGGTGAGTAAGCGGGTTGGCCGCGACAATCACATCAGCGATGTTTCACTCACCTTTGAGCGTGGATCAATAAACGTTCTACTGGGCCCGACACTGGCCGGTAAAACCACACTGATGCGATTGATGGCCGGCTTAGATAAGCCAACCGGCGGTGAGATCCGCATTGATGGTAAAAGTGTCGTCGGCCTTCCGGTGCGCAAACGCAATGTGGCGATGGTGTATCAGCAGTTCATCAATTATCCGGGTTTCACGGTTTACGAAAATATAGCCTCGCCCATGCGGCTGGCAAAAGTAGATCGGGCAACACTCGATCGTAAAGTTAAAGAAGCCGCCAGAATTTTAAAGTTGGAGCCCTACCTCGATCGCATGCCGTTGGAGTTATCCGGTGGTCAACAGCAACGCACTGCCATCGCGAGAGCGCTGGTGAAAGGGGCAGAGCTGGTTTTACTCGATGAGCCACTGGCTAATCTCGACTACAAGCTTCGTGAAGAGCTCAGGGTAGAGTTACCGAGGATCTTTGCTGAAACCGGTGCTGTTTTCGTGTATGCCACCACTGAGCCCCAGGAGGCGCTGCTGTTGGGTGGGCACACGGCGACCATGTCCGAGGGGCGAATTACGCAGTTTGGAAATACCATCGATGTGTATAACCGTCCTGCAGACCTGTCAACGGCGCAAATCTTTTCAGATCCCCCTTTGAATGTTGTAAACGTCACCAAGCGCGGTCGTGAGCTCACTTTTGGCGAGATTTCACTGGGGCAGGCAAGCGATACCTCTCTCACAGATGATCGCTATGTTGCGGCAGTTCGACCACATCACCTGTCGCTGGTGCCGGGCGGTCGTCATTCTGTGGCTGTGACAGCCACAGTCGGTACCAGTGAAATCACCGGGTCAGAGACTTTTATCCATGTCAGTGTAGGCGGCAACCGGTGGGTAGTGTTAACTCAGGGTGTGCATCGTGTTAACTCCGGGGAGGTTATTACCGTATACATGGACCCCGCTACTTTGTATTTATTTACTGAACAGGGAATGCTGGTGCAGGCGCCTGAGTTTGCAGGGATCGGGGGCTGACCATGGCGCAAATTAAAATAGACAGGCTGGCGCATTCGTATTACGCGAAACCGGAAACCGAGGAAGATTTTGCGCTTAAGGAAATGGATTACCTGTGGGACGATGGTGGTGCTTATGCGCTGCTTGGTCCGTCAGGCTGTGGCAAAACTACCTTGCTGAATATTATCTCCGGGCTGTTGGTACCGTCACGAGGTCGAATAATTTTTGACAATGTTGATGTCACCACCAAGACACCCGAGGAGCGAAATATTGCCCAGGTGTTTCAGTTCCCGGTGATCTACGACACGATGAGCGTTGCCGAGAATCTGGCCTTCCCGCTGGTAAATCGCGGTATAGATCGCTCTGAAGTTGGCAGGCGGGTAAAAGATATGCTGGAGACACTTGAGCTCTCTGCCAAGGCAAATCACAAAGCCCGGGGTTTAACAGCAGATGAAAAACAAAAGATCTCCCTCGGCCGGGGTCTGGTTCGCTACGATGTCAACGCGATTTTATTTGATGAGCCGCTGACAGTTATCGACCCGCAAATGAAATGGCAGCTGCGCACCAAGCTCAAAGAATTGCATGAACGTTTCGAACACACCATGATCTACGTCACCCACGATCAAACCGAAGCGCTGACTTTTGCAGACAAAGTAGTGGTGATGTACGAAGGTGAAGTGGTGCAGATCGGCACTCCGGCAGAATTGTTTGAACGACCCAGGCACACCTTTGTCGGTTATTTTATCGGTTCACCCGGAATGAATATTCTGCCGTGTGAAATTGAAGGCAATAAAGCGTTTGTGGCTGGTCATTCCGTGGACCTGGGCGCAAACTACGGGCCGGTTGATGGTGCCCGACTAGAACTTGGTGTCAGGCCTGAGTTTGTGCGTTTTACCGAAGGTGTTGAGGCAGGTATTCCTGTCTCGCTGGTGAGCGTGGATGATGTGGGTCGTCATCGCATTGTTAAAGTCCGGTTGGCACAACACGAGATGAATGTCATCGTCCCTGAAGGACGGGCGTTGCCAGACAAACTCGCGGTGGTGTTTGATGCCGAACGTTGCGGTGTCTATGCCAACTCACATCTGCTCGAGCCGGAAGATTTTGATAATCAGGTCGTGGGGTATCGTGATGATTACTAAAACGATCAATCAAAAAGCATGGCTGCTGGTGTTGCCGGTATTGCTGGTGGTTTCACTAAACGCGATTATTCCGCTGATGACAGTGGTTAACTACTCGATCCAGGATACCTTTAGTCCCGGTGTGTTCTTTTTTGAAGGCACCAAGTGGTATCAGGAAGTGCTCTCCTCGCCCCGTTTTCATAGCGCGCTGGGACGCCAGCTTCTCTACACTGGAATCATACTGCTTATTGAAATTCCTCTGGGCGTGGCGGTGGCGCTGGCCATGCCAAGAAAGGGCCCCTGGGTGTCAGTATGTCTGGTGCTAATGGCATTGCCACTGCTGATTCCATGGAACGTGGTAGGTGCCATGTGGAATATTTTTGCGTTGCCGGATATCGGCTTACTGGGCTATGGATTAAACTGGCTCGGCTTTGACTATAACTATACGCAACAGCCTCTGGCCGCCTGGTTCACTATAATTTTAATGGACGTGTGGCACTGGACATCCTTAGTGGTGCTGCTTGCCTACGCCGGGTTGTCTTCTATACCTGACGCCTATTTTCAGGCAGCCAAAATTGACGGCGCGGGTTCGTTTGCGGTGTTTCGTTATATTCAGCTGCCAAAAATGAAACGGGTGCTGATCATAGCGCTTCTATTGCGATTCATGGATTCCTTTATGGTGTACACGGAGCCGTTTGTCCTGACTGGTGGTGGCCCGGGTAACTCTACTACTTTCCTTTCAATCGATCTCGTCAAAGCGGCCATCGGTGAGTTTAATCTGGGTATTGCGGCAGCAATGAGCATTCTGTACTTTTTGATGACGTTGCTGGTTTGTTGGGTGTTTTACACTGTGATGATGCGTGGAGAAGACTCATGAGAGGGACCAAAATTCTCGTTGTGTGCATTTATATTCTGTTTTTGATGCTGCCGATATACTGGCTGCTTAACATGAGTTTTAAAACCACCAATGAAATTCTCGGTGGCTTCAGCTGGTACCCGCAAGAGTTTACGCTGGAAAGCTACAAAACCATTTTTACTGATCCGACCTGGTATAGCGGTTACATTAACTCTCTGAAGTATGTGTTGATGAATACCGTCATTTCCGTGTCATTAGCGCTGCCGGCGGCCTATGCCTTTTCCCGCTACCGTTTTATGGGCGACAAGCATCTATTTTTCTGGTTGTTGTCTAACCGGATGGCGCCACCGGCTATTTTCGTTTTGCCATTTGTTGAGTTGTACTCAGCGATGAATTTGTTCGACACCTCACTGGCGGTGGCATTAGCCCATTGTCTGTTTAATATTCCATTGGCGGTGTGGATTCTGGAAGGGTTTATGTCTGGCGTGCCGCGGGAGATTGACGAGACCGCATACATCGATGGTTACTCTTTTCCGCGTTTCTTTGTGAAAATATTTATGCCGTTGATCGCTGCAGGGATCGGTGTCACTGCGTTCTTTTGTTTTATGTTCAGCTGGGTTGAAATGCTGCTGGCCAAGAATCTAACGTCGGTGGCGGCTAAACCGATCGTGGCGGTAATGACTCGGACAGCGTCTACCGCAGGATACGAGCTTGGTTTGTTGGCAGCCGCCGGTGCGCTCACATTGATTCCGGGCGTCATTGTTATTTGGTTTGTGCGTAAACATATCGCTAAAGGCTTTGCCCTGGGGCGGGTATGAGAATCGTTTATTTTCAGACATCCGGCTCGATGGCGTTGCCACTCAATAGCATTGTTTGTATAAGCGAAGCGAATAGAGGATTAACGGCATGAAATCTCTGGCCTGGATGGCGTGGACCTGGCATACCGCTGCATTCTTTTGTTTTATTGCAGTGTGTTTGATCACTATGTTTATATGGGAACTGTTAAGGCCGGGTGGCAATCCGCGTGTAGGTATTCTGGGGCTTGATACCACGCGTGGTGACCGTTTATTTATGTCATTGCTTGGCAGCGCCTACATTCATGTGGCCTGGCTCGGCCTGACCGACTTTCCACTGTGGTGGGGGTCTATTGTGTCCGCAATTTTTGCGCTTGCCGTTTTCCGGTGGGTGTAGAAGGCAGTATCGTATGCATTCGGTATTAAAAACAACGCTGCTAAGCTTGGCTGTAGCGTTGTGGTGTAAGCAGTAACACAAGCAACTTTAAATGGAGGGTGTTCATACAATGAAAAAACAATTATTAGCGACGTTTGTAGCGGCCGCGTTCACTGTCTCGACGGGGCAGGTGTTGGCGGATATGGCTGCAGCAGAGAAGTGGGTCAACGACGAATTTCAGCCATCTGCGATCAGTAAAGATGAACAGATGACAGAAATGGAGTGGTTTATTAAAGCCGCCGAACCATTCAAAGGCATGGAAGTGAATGTGCTCTCAGAGGGTATTCCTACACATGATTATGAATCCAAAGTGCTAACCAAGGCCTTTGAGGAAATTACCGGCATTAAGGTCAACCACCAAATTCTGGGTGAAGGGGAAGTGGTGCAGGCTGTGCAAACACAGATGCAGACCGGCCGTAATCTCTACGATGCCTACGTGAATGATTCCGATTTAATTGGAACGCACTCACGGCTTCAGTTGGCAGTGAATCTGACTGATTGGATGGCAGGTGAAGGTAAGGATGTGACATTGCCTACTCTGGATCTTGAAGATTTCATGGGAACGCAATTCACTACAGGCCCTGATGGTGATCTCTATCAATTGCCTGATCAGCAATTTGCTAACCTCTACTGGTTTCGCAAAGACTGGTTTGATCGAGAAGATCTTAAAACCGCCTTTAAAGAAAAGTATGGCTATGATCTGGGTGTACCTGTGAACTGGTCTGCCTACGAGGACATCGCAGAGTTCTTTTCAAAAGACGTAAAACAAGTTGATGGTGTCGATATCTATGGTCACATGGACTACGGCAAACGTGCACCGGATCTTGGCTGGCGCATGACTGATGCCTGGTTGTCAATGGCAGGGGCGGGTAGTCCGGGTGAGCCGAATGGTATTCCCATTGATGAGTGGGGCATTCGCATGGAAGCCGGATCCTGTAATCCATCAGGCGCATCAGTGTCACGTGGTGGTGGCGCAAATGGCCCGGCAGCAGTTTATGCGATTCGAAAGTGGGATGAGTGGTTGCGTGGCTATGCACCTCCCGGGGCTGCCAGCTATGATTTCTATCAATCACTGCCTGCGCTAAGTCAGGGTAATGTGGCACAGCAAATTTTCTGGTACACCGCGTTTACTGCATCAATGGTTGCGCCTAAGTCTGAAGGTAACAACACTGTCGATGACGAGGGCAATCCGTTGTGGCGTATGGCACCATCTCCTCATGGTCCGTACTGGCAGGAAGGCCAAAAGGTTGGCTATCAGGATGTGGGGTCGTGGACCATTCTTAAGTCAACTCCGACCGATCGTGCCAAAGCGGCCTGGTTGTATGCGCAATTCGCCGTGTCGAAAACCGTTGATGTTAAAAAGAGCCAGGTGGGTCTGACTTTCATACGGGATTCTTCAGTGCAGCACGAGTCATTTACAGAGCGCGCGCCGAAGCTTGGTGGTCTGGTAGAGTTCTATCGTTCTCCTGATCGGGTACGCTGGTCACCTACCGGTATTAACGTGCCTGACTATCCAAAGCTTGCACAAATCTGGTGGCAGCAGATCGGAGATGTTAATTCCGGTGCGTTCACACCACAACAGGCAATGGATCGACTTGCAGAAGAAATGGATCTGGTGATGTCGCGAATGCAGTCTGCTGATGAAGCGGCAAATGTCTACGGTGGCTGTGGCCCGCGCTTGAACGAGCCTAAAGATGCTTCTGAATGGCTTGGTAAGGGTGGTGCGAAAGCCAAGCTCGACAACGAAAAGCCACAGGGTGAAACTATCGCCTATGACGAGTTGATCAAGCAGTGGGCGCAGTAGCCACAAAAGTGAGGCTCAGACCTTGCTTTGATCTGATCTAAAGTAGTAATTGTGCGGGTTATCAATTAGATAACCCGTCACAGATTGTCTAAAAAAGTACTAAATTATGTATCTTTTATACCCGCGGGCCACCTAATGACTAAAACGCCAGAGACATTCGATTTTGACATGGTCGTGATCGGCGGCGGGATCAATGGTGCAGGTATTGCGCGCGATGCCTGTGGCCGTGGTTTGTCGGTGCTGTTGTGTGAGAAAGATGATCTCGCAGAGCACACCTCGTCGGCCAGTACCAAGCTTATTCATGGCGGATTGCGTTATCTCGAACACTATGATTTCATGCTGGTGCGCCACGCGTTGCAGGAGCGTGAAGTGTTACTGCGAGCTGCGCCACATATCATCTGGCCATTGCGTTTTATATTGCCCCACCATAAGTCGTTGCGACCGCGATGGCTGATTCGACTCGGGTTGTTTTTGTACGATCACATTGGGGGTCGCAAGTTGCTGCCGAAGTCACATTCTGTCGATCTGCGAACGCATCCTTCCGGGGCCGCGTTAAAGAAAGTATTTACCCATGGTTTTGAATACTCGGACTGCTGGGTGCAGGATGCGCGACTGGTGGTGCTTAACACAGTAGATGCGGCTGATCGCGGTTGCGATGTCAGGGTTCGCACTGAAGTGACAGATCTGGTCAGACGGGATGGTTACTGGACAGTGCACCTGCAGGACAATAACACCGGAGAGAAAACCAGTGTCACCTCCAGAGTGGTGGTCAACGCGTCCGGGCCGTGGGTGGAAAAAACACTCGATCTCGACGAGGAACACGATGCGCGTTATGCGACACGGCTGGTCAAAGGCAGCCATATTGTTGTGCCGCAATTGTTTGATCATCCGTATACCTATATTTTTCAGAATGCAGATAATCGAATTATATTTGCTGTGCCCTATGAAAATAAATATACCCTACTGGGCACCACAGATATGGAAATCGATGGCGAGCCCGGCAGTGTGGAAATCGATCCCGCCGAAATAGAATACATTTGTGCAGCAGCAAGTGAGTACTTTGAACAGGGCGTTGAAGCCGCAGATGTAGTCTGGTCTTATTCCGGTGTCAGGCCTTTGTATGATGACGCGTCGGCCAATGCATCAAAGGTGACTCGCGATTACAAGCTTGATCTGGATGTCCGTAAAGAAGCGCCCGTTTTATCTGTCTATGGCGGCAAAATTACCACTTACCGGAAGCTTGCCGATGATGCGATGAATATGCTGTCAGATCATTTGTCGTTGTCTAAAAAAGACTGGACTAAAAACGTCGCGCTGCCTGGCGGCGATATACCGAACGCCGATTTCGACGCTTACTTTAAAAAAGTCCAGGCTCAGTATCCATGGATGAACTCAACGCTGTTGTTCGACTATGTGCGCAACTACGGCACTCGCGTTCAGCTGTTGTTAGAGGGTTGCACAACCACCGGGCAACTCGGGCAAAAATTCGGCGAAAACCTATATCAGCTGGAGGTCGACTATTTGACTAAACATGAGTGGGCGCAAACTGCAGCGGACATTTTATGGCGCCGATCGAAAAAGGGATTGGGTCTGTCCACAGATGAAGTGGAAGTTCTGGAGCGCTATTTGGCGCAACCGAACAGCGCCTCTCCCGAGATCAGTTAGACCCGGCGTTTTGTGCCGGCGACAAAGTGGCTTGAACAGATTGTCCACTGGGTTATGATTGTCTTTTTTTGGAAATCGATACGACGTAGCGCTAGGTGTAGAGTAATCACCGGTGCTGGTCGGCGAAACTAAGCTATTGAATATGTGCAGGTCTGATTTGCATCGGTGGCGATCCCGGGGATGGCTTCGTCGCTGTGTTGTTTTATTGCTATTTATTTTGCCATTGAGTGGCGGCGCCGGTGGCTTGCCGGCGTTTGTCGATGGTGAGCCATTGCCCAGTCTGGCCCCGATGCTTGAAAAAACCACTCCTGCAGTGGTGAACATAGCCACCAGTGGTTCATCGCCTGTCGATAATAATCCGTTGCTTGACGATCCCTTCTTCCGGCAATTTTTTAATCTGCCCCGATACGCTCAGCGCCGTCCCACCCAAAGTCTGGGTTCCGGGGTTATTGTGGATGCTGATGAAGGGCTGGTTATCACCAATCATCATGTGATCGATAACGCCCGCGAAATACTGGTTACTCTGACTGACGGGCGTGAGTTTGAAGCCGCCGTTATCGGTCAGGATCCGGAGGCAGATGTAGCGGTCATTCGTATCGAAGCACCTGACCTGACGGCGCTGTCCTGGGCAAATTCTGATGTGCTGCGAGTGGGGGACTTTGTCGTGGCAATTGGCAATCCGTTCGGGCTCGGGCAAACGGTGACGTCAGGTATTGTGTCTGCACTGGGCAGAAGTGGTTTGGGCATTGAGGAAATCGAAGACTTCATTCAGACAGATGCCTCGATTAACCCGGGTAATTCTGGTGGCGCACTGGTAAATTTGCGTGGCGAGCTGGTTGGTATAAACACAGCGATTGTCGGGCCTTCCGGCGGCAATGTCGGTATTGGTTTTGCCATTCCGTCCAATATGGCGAAAGGCCTGATGGAGCAACTGGTCGACGGCGGTGAAGTTCGTCGCGGGAAGTTGGGTATCTCTATTCAAGAGCTGGACGAAGAGCTGCAACGAGCGTTCGGCGTCAGGCGCGGTGTAGTGGTTTCCGCTGTCGAGCCTGGCTCACCTGCGGATCGTGCGGGCTTATTGCGTGGTGATGTGCTGACAAAAATAGGATCGCGTGAGGTACATCGGGTCAGTGAGCTGCGCAATGCCATCGGGTTATTAAAAGTGGGTCAGAAAGTAGCGGTGCAATTTTATCGCGACAAAGAGCTCTACCAGACTGATGTACAGGTGGGGGAATCTGAAGACACATCCGTGCGTGGTGTCGAAATGGCCGATCATCTGAAAGGTGCAGTCTTTGAGAACGCAGTGTCGCGGCGGGGTCAGCGCTACGTCAGAGTAGGTAAGGTAGAGCGTCGAAGTGCGATGGATCAATTTGGAATTGAGGTGGGTGATATCGTGCTTGAGGTAAATCGAATCCCGGTTGAGACCATAGACGGGATGATCGCCGCGGTGGCAGAACGACGAAATGCCAGCCTGCTAAAAATTCAGCGTGGTCAATACGCCCAGACCGTCCTGGTGCAATAGGGCGCGGTTTTTTCAATCGATGGTGGCAGGAGTATACGCGGCGTATCTCTGCTACTGCGAACGCGCCATCACGGTGCCCCGGGGCGATGGTAATTATCGATGCAGACTAGTGAGAATAACCGTCAGTGTTTTTCTCTACCCATCGATGGCTTTGATCGGACAGAGTCTCTTTTTTCCAGAACGGTGCACGTGATTTTAATGCTTCCATTAAAAAACGGCAGGCGTCAAAGGCGGCAGCGCGATGCGCTGACCAGCAGCCCACCAGTACAATGGGCTGTCCGGGCAGAATGTCGCCGACACGATGTATAATCAGCGCGTCCTGCAACGGCCATTGCTGGTTCGCATCGTCGATAATGAGCTGTAGCTGGCTTTCCGTCATGCCCGGGTAGTGTTCAAGGGTCATCGCGCAGACCTCATCACCTTCGTTGAAATCTCGCATGGTGCCGATAAAAGTAGCAGTGGCGCCGAATTGTCCGGACGCCAGATGGCTTTGTTGATGAACTTGCAGTGCCTGCCAGGGGTCAAACTGATCTTCCACGATGATGACTGCCACGGCTTACCCTCCGGTGACCGGTGGAAAGAAAGCGATTTCGTCACCATCTTTCACCGGGTAGCTGGAATTTGCCTGGGTGTGGTTGACCGCGCACACGGTGTTATCGGGCATTGGCTTGTCGCCGGCGACCTGCAGCCACACGTCACCAACGGTTTGAGTGCCGTCAGTGTCGATATCGACTTCACTTTGATCGAGGTATTCGCGCATACTGGCAAAAAATTTAACGTTAATGGTCATGGGATCATTATGCCTGCCACAGGCCATGGTGCAATGATCAGATGCCCTTTGGTAAGAAAATTTAGAAGGTAATCACAAGTAAATGTCTGAGCTGACTCACTTTAATAAAAAGGGCGATGCCCATATGGTCGATGTAGGGAGCAAAGATGTCACCCACAGAGTGGCTGTGGCCAGCGGTGTGATATCCATGCAGGCCGATACACTGGCGATGATAGTCCAGGGTGATCACCGTAAGGGTGATGTGCTTGGAATCGCCAGAATCGCTGGAATCATGGCGTGCAAACGAACCAGTGAGCTGGTGCCCCTGTGCCATCCGATAGGATTGACGCATGCGGAAGTGGATTTTACGGTCAATACGGCCGATAACTCGGTGAGTTGCACGGCCCGCACTGAAACCCGGTCGCAAACTGGCGTTGAAATGGAGGCGTTAACCGCCGTCCAGGTGGCGTTGTTAACGATCTATGACATGTGTAAAGCCGTGGATCGTGGCATGCGCATGGACGGTATCAGGCTGGTGGAAAAGGCAGGTGGGAAATCCGGTCGCTGGACGGCAGAATAATAACGAGCAGTTGGCGGCAGGCAGGTTGATTTGACGATTCCGGTATCAACACGGGCGAAGCTGATGCACAATATGGAGGTTTATCGAAAATCCCTATGATTCATCTTATACATAGCCACAATTTGAGTGGCACAGCGTTGGGCTCTGCCAGTTGAAAAAAATGATCAAACGGTTGTTGTTGGGGCTGATAGCGTTGGTGGTCGTCATCGGTGTGGTTGGCGCACTGCTGATTAAAAACCTCGATCTCAATTTGCATAAAGATAAAATCCAGCAGGTTGTGTTAGACAAGACGGGCCGTGAATTGCAAATCAACGGTGAAATAAGCGCCAGTATTTTCCCCTGGGTCGGACTTTCACTGAATGATGTCACGCTGGCCAATGCAGCTAATTTTAGTGACAGTGTCTTTGCTCGCGTCAATTCCAGTGATGTCAAAGTCGAGCTCCTACCGCTGATTGGCGGTAACCTCAATGTCAATCTGGTGGAGCTTCACGGGTTGGAGCTGAATTTACAAAAAGACGCTGACGGCAGATCGAACTGGGAAGATCTTATGTCGACCACCGGAGTGGTAGAGACCAGCGGTGGCGATGACGTGGTGCACGAGGTTGAAGCCGGGGCACCGATAGTGGCCGCGCTGTCGGTCGGCGGTCTGGTGGTGACCGATGCCAAAGTGACCTGGCAAGACTTGAATGAAGGCAGTGATGTAGCGCTTGATGAGTTTAATTTATCCACCGGCGTTATTCAGATCTCCAAGCCCTTTCATTTTGACACTGACTTTAAAGTGGCAAGTGACAGCATCGGTATTGCCTCTGAAGTAGTCGCGTCAGGTGAAATCAATTTAAACCTTAATGACAATGTCTATGCGCTGAGTGAATTAGAACTCACCACCACAGCCGCCGGTAGCGCGTTACCGCTTGAGCGTTTGCAGGCCACAATCGGCGGCGATCTGATTACAGATCTCAATGCACAAACTTTTGATCTGACTTCTTTCAGCGGCAACATAGCAGGCTTGCCGCTGACCGGTGAAATCCATGGCACCAGCCTCATGGACGCACCCAGTCTGTTCGGTGATCTAAAAAGCGGCGTTTTTGATGCCGCAGAAATTCTGGATCAGATCGGGGTAGAGCTGCCCGAAGACTTCAATAGAGCGCTGTTGTCAGAGTCCGGTTTTTCTGTGCGCTTCCAACAATCAGAAGATCAGCTGTTGCTCAACGATGTACTGGCGTCCACCGGCGGTGTTGAACTCAACGGCGATTTTCAAATAACCAATCTGGCGCAATCACCTGTAGTCAGTGGAACACTATCGAGTAATTCGTTTAGTCCGCTGGCCTGGGCGCAAACCTTCGGGGTGCAGGCTTCTGATCCGCTTGTGTTGCAGAATGCGCAATTCACCACAGCGATACGACAGTCAGGGCAGTTGTTAGCTCTCAATGACCTTAACTTCACCCTGGATGATTTTACTCTTCAGGGCAATGTTGAAATAAACGATATAAACGCAACTATACCGCCGATCAAGTTCGCACTGCAGGGCAGCCGGATAAACATTGATCGCTATCTGCCAATGGCGGAAATTACCGAGGGTGAAGCTGCACCAGTGCCACCGGCTGACACATCAGCTGCAGCATTGATACCGGTTGATCTTATACGTCAGCTGGACATAGAGGGTGAGCTGACATTGGAGCAGCTAACCGCGTCCGGCATCACGGTGGAAAATATTGTGCTGCCGGTAATCGGTCGCGATGGACGGCTGGAAGTAAAAGAGGCGCGTGCCGGGCTCTACAGCGGCACTTTATTTTCGACGCTGTCGCTTGACGCCACAGCACAGGAACCACTGCTCACGATATCAACCAATGTCAATGGAGTACAGGCAGAGCCGTTACTGGCCGACTATCTCAAAAGCGATGCGCCGTTAAGCGGTACCGGTATCATCAGCATCGATCTGCTGTCACGTGGCGAAACGCTGGATGGACTGCTGTCTCGTGCAAGTGGCGCTATCACCACGCGTTTTACCGATGGCGCATTGAATGGCGTCAACATTGGTCGCGAAGTGCGTCGCGCACAGGCGGTGCTGACCGGACAGCAGTTGTCAGCCGTCGAACCTGAAGTCAAAACTGATTTTACCGAGTTGAGTATCTCTGCCGAAATTGCTGATGGTGTGCTGCACAGTGAAGACTTGTCATTCAAATCGCCCCTAATGCGGTTGTCAGGTGCCGGCGGCGTGAATATGACTGAACAAACTATCGATTACCTGTTACAGGTGTTGATCAGCACCACCACTGAGGGACAGGGAGGAAAAGAACTGTCCGAGTTAAACGGGCTGCAATTGCCCGTGCCGATACGCGGTTCATTTACCGATTTGTCTGTTGATTTTACCGGCATGCTGGTTGATGGATTGAAATCTGATCTGCTGAATCAGCTGCGCTCCCGCAAGGACGCAATGTTAAATCAGCAAAAAGAGGCGGTGGCAGCAAAACTCAAGCAGGAAGAAGCGGCTGTAAAAGCCAGAGTAGAAAAAGAGCGTGCAGCGGCGCAGCAAAAGCTGCAGGAAAAACGGCAGGCGGCAGTGCAAAAGGCAGAAGAAAAACAACAACAACAACTGCAACAACAGCTTGAGCAGGAAAAAGAGCAGTTGAAGAACAAGCTTGAGAAAAATCTTAAAAAGGGACTGTCTAACCTGCTGGGCGAGTAGTTCGTTTGTTATGCGTGAAATTACCGGCCCCAAAAAAAACAGCAAAACCAATAAACCGTCTGCGACGAGTCGCAAAACTACTAGCGGTGATAGTGTTATAGCGGTGCCGGCAGACAAGGAGTGTCGAAAATTTTCCAGCGCAGTGCTTAAGTGGTTTGAGCAGCATGGTCGCAAACACTTGCCCTGGCAGCAGGATGTAAATCCCTATCGCGTTTGGGTATCGGAGATCATGCTGCAGCAAACCCAGGTCACCACAGTAATTCCCTATTTTGACAAGTTTATGCAGCGCTTTCCTGATGTTGAGGCACTGGCACAGGCCACTCAGGATCAGGTATTGCAGCACTGGTCGGGGCTGGGCTATTACGCTCGCGGACGCAATTTGCACAAGGCCGCTCAACAGATTGTTGAGCAGCATCAGGGAAGATTTCCTCAAACCCTTGAAGGATTGATTGCACTGCCCGGTATCGGTCGTTCTACAGCGGGTGCGGTTCTGAGTCTGGCCTGTGGAAAAGACACCTCTATTCTTGATGGCAACGTCAAGCGCGTGTTGTGCCGTCACTTCACGGTGGATGGCTGGTATGGCAATTCAGCGGTTGAAAAGCACCTGTGGCAATTGACCGACGCGTTGACGCCGTCTGTGCGAACCGGTGAATACAATCAGGCGATGATGGATCTGGGCGCTACGTTGTGTACCCGCAGCTCACCGCGATGCGACCGTTGTCCTGTGGTAAAAAGCTGTCTGGCGACAGCCACCGGTGTGCCGGCAAACTGGCCTCACAAGAAACCCAAAAAAGAAAAGCCTCAGCGCAAGACCTGGATGCTGATCGTCGAAGACCCTGCTGGTGATTTGTTAATGGAGCGAAGGCCGCCCAGTGGCATCTGGGGTGGTCTATGGGGATTCCCGCAGTTCGAATCCAGCGATGCGGCGCTGGAATATGCAAAGAAGCTGGGCACTATTCACAGCGATGACCGATCATGGCCAACTGTTGAGCACACGTTTTCGCATTTCCATTTACAGATCAATCCGCTGCACGTTCGATTAAAAACGAGTGCTCAAAAAGTGATGGACAGAGAACAGGTATGGCATCGTCCGGGTAGCGAGTTGGGTGGCTTTGCGGCCCCGGTCAGCCAGTTGCTGGCAGTGCTGGCAAAAAGCGATTGCTTGTAAAGCGGCTGTGCGACCTACACTGTATGAATTGACGCTGTCGAATTGTTATGATGGCAGCAACATAGAGAATTGTTGAGAAGAAAACTATGGCCCGTATGGTCAACTGCGTCAAATTAGGTACTGAAGCCGAAGGTCTTGATCGACCCACCTACCCGGGTGATCTGGGCAAACGTATTTACAAAAATGTATCGAAGGAAGCATGGCAGTCCTGGATGGGGCATCAAACCATGCTAATCAACGAATATCGGCTCACACCGGTCGACCCCAAAGCGCGTAAATTTCTCGAAGAAGAAATGGAGAAATTTTTCTTTGAAGGTGGCTCTGATATGCCCGACGGTTATGTGCCCCCGGCAGAGTAGCGGACAAAACTTCGTGAGGCGCGTACGATTACAGCGCTCAGTTTTCGATGGTTAATCGCCGTATGCACTTGACTCAGGGCGGCGCAATAGGTCTAATAGGCGGCTTGGCAGGTAATTACTCGCCATTGTGGTCTCGTTCGAGGCTACGTTCAGAAACTTAAGGCCAGGTAGCTCAGTCGGTAGAGCAGGGGACTGAAAATCCCCGTGTCGGCGGTTCGATTCCGTCCCTGGCCACCATTGTCTGGCAATTTCAATAGTTTACACAAGCACAGTCCCGGGGCAATCTGTTGTCTGTCGGCTGCGGTGTCTCGCACAGTTGATATTTTGTGAGCAATAAGTTGTACCTCGTTTTTTAACACGACGCTCAACCACCTCTCCAGCCGTTGCGAATGTAATGCCGAGAGGTTTCTTAGTAGTGTCGGTTCTAAACACGACGTCAGGCGGAGATTCGCGGTAGTGAAAAGCTGAATCGAGTTCCTTTGCCGGTGTTTTCAGCGGTCAGGCGGCCGCCGTGTAAATCCACTATTCGATCAGTGATGGTCAGTCCCAGTCCGGCATGTGCGCTCTGGTTGTGCTCATTGTCAGCGCGGTGAAATCGCTTGAAAATATTTTCAATCTGGGCCGGATCAATGCCGGGGCCGTTGTCTTCGATGGTGAAGTTAACAAACTCTGTGTCCTGGCGGGAAACCGCCGCTACGGTCACCGTTACCCGCCCGCCGTCCTGCGTGTATTGCAACGCATTGCCGATAAGATTACTTACAGCGCGATCAATCATTGCAAGGTCTCCGCGAATCAGTAGTCGGGAATTGCCGGTGTGGTAGATCAGGTCCATTTGTTTTGAATTGGCCTGCGGCTGATACCCCTGTACAACGTCACTAACGATATCGTTAAATGAGAATATCTCATTGCTCAGTTGTTCAGAGCGGTCATCCAGCTTTGCCAGTTCAAATAAGTCACTGATCAGGGACTGTAATCTTTTGCTGTGTTTAAGAGAAACGTTTAGATATTTCTGGCGTTGATCGTCATCGAGGGAGTTGTATTTTTGTTGCAGCATTTCCAGATAACCCTGCGTTGCCGTTAATGGCGTGCGCAGGTCGTGCGAAATATTGGCAATGAAAGAACGTCTGTTCTGGTCCTGTGCCTGCAGCAACTGGAATTGATCTGCAATGCGTAGTGCCATGGCATCGTAACTTTTTCCGAGTCTGGATATTTCATCATTGCCGCTGTCATTGGCAACGTCGCTGTAGATCAGCGATTTCTTATAACCCGATTGTTGAAAATCTTCGATCAGATGACTGAGTATTTGCAGTCGGGAGGTGATGCGTTTGAAAATATACAGCCCTGCCAGAAGCGACACCAGCAGGCTGCCGATCAGCGCGTATAACCCGATCTTTGAGATCAGATCGGTGGGCCTGCCGCTTTTATAGGTTTCGTGATCCGCGCCACGCAGGGTGACATAAAGGTAACCCAGTGGTTTATCACCGGCAGACAATTTCGCAGCGGAAAATGTCACGGGTTCGTTGGCTGCTCTCGGGTCGTCTGCGAACAGCGGAAATTTGTTGTTGCCACCAAGCAGTTTCATGAGTGGCTCGAGGTTTACGGTATCAAGCGCGATGTCTTTTTTTTCAACTGAGCTGTCTGTGATTTTTCCAGCGTTGTCCAGAATATAGAGCTCTACGTCTGGATTGACGATCATCATAAGATGAAATAGTTGTGCAGTGTATTGCCGGTCAATAGCACCAGCCAGTGTTTGTGGAATCTCTGCCGCAAGATTAACCGCCAATTCTGCATTTTCGCGCTGCAGGTCACCGATGAGTTGTTGTCGGGTCAGGGAATAGGATATTGCTGAGTAGATTATCGAGGTAACAAATAGCAGCAGTATCAGAGTCAGCGCAAGCTTTGCGTAGAGAGATCTAAGAGCCAACATCCGGCCTTTTTGCAAATTCGTAGCCGACACCCCAGCGCGTTAAAATATACTCCGGTTCATGCGGGTCGGATTCGATCTTTGTACGCAGTCGATTAATGTGAGAATTGACCGTGTGGTGATAGCCTTCGTAACTGTAGCCCCATACTTTATCCAGTAGTTGCATGCGTGAAAAAACCCGTCCCGGGTTGATCACAAAATGGTGTAACAGATCAAACTCTTTGGGTGTCAGTTCCACTTCCTTGTCTGCGATAAATAGCCGGCGGTTTTCAATATCAATCGACAGGGATTTGAACTCGATATTTTTCTCTGGTTGCTCTGTGGGTGTTTCTTCACTGATCCGGGCTCTGCGCAAAAGTGCTTTCACTCGGGCGACCAGTTCAAGTGTGCTGAACGGTTTGGTCATATAGTCGTCAGCGCCCAGTTCCAGCCCCAGTACACGGTCAAGCTCTGAGGATTTTGCGGTGAGCATTAAAATGGGGATGTTGCGATTTGTGCCGCGTACGGTGCGGCAAATTTCCAGACCGTCTACCTCCGGAAGCATAATATCCAGAATAAGCATGTCGAATTTATCGCTGGTGGCCCGCTCCAGCGCCTCTCGACCATTGGCAATGCACGTGCAGTCACACATAATATCTTTTAACTGCAGGCTAACCAGTTCGGCCAGATCCGGGTCGTCTTCGACCAGTAGAATGCTTCGTTGTGAGATGGCAGTGCCCTCGCTATGATTTTCGTCTATGTGACAAAACCAGTAGGGTAGATTATAGCGGATACCGTTGATTTTTATTGCGATTTGCAGGTAACAATTTTCTAACAATTCGGTGTTATTTGTGAGTAGTGATTATTGATAGTCTGTGAAAAGTTCTGTCGGCAGGCGAGGCATGTTGTGTAACCGGCCATGGTAATTTTTAATATTTACAGTGCGCGCATCGCAGACTCGCAGTAGTATTGGAGATAACTGATTTTTATGGTGTGCTGGTTTGAATATTGAAGATTATTACGGGATTGATGACGGCGCAATATCGTTTAGCCGGGAAAGCGCCAGTAACTTTGCCAAAAAAGTGGCCGGGGATTTTAATCCCATACATGATCCCGAATCGCGCAGGTTTTGTGTGCCCGGTGATTTGCTGTTTGCCGTGTTTCTCCACCGGCACGGGCTGTCAAACGAAATGACTTTTAATTTCCTTAACATGGTCACAGATTCAGTGCAGCTGCACGAGCAGTCAGCGGGTGATAGGGTTGTATTGCAGGATGCAGCAAAACGCGATTACCTCGGTGTGAAGGTAGCGGGCGTTGCAAAGAACCACGCCCCGGCCATTGCCGCATTAACCAGTGCTTATGTGCAGTTCTCTGGTCAGACCTTTCCTTATCTGCTTGTTGATCTGATGAAAAAACACGACGTCATGATTAACCCTGCCAGGCCTTTGGTTATCTACAACAGTATGGAGCTGAAACTGACTCAGCTTGAGTCGGAGCGGGTGGAACTAAAATTTTCCGGTGCCACGCTGGCCGCTGAGGGTAAAAAAGCCCAGGTCGGTCTGCACTTCGATATTTTCGATGGGGATGTGCAAATCGGTGACGGCGCAAAGAACATGTTACTTGGTGGCTTAAGGCCGTTTGATCAGTCCGTGATGGATAAGCTGGTTGCTGACTACAACGTGATAAAAAACAATTATCAGGCTGTATAAGTATCTGCTCCCGGTCAATTGATCTGTGCTGAGGACTGTCCTCAATCCGGCCTGTCTGCCGACTGGTATGCCAGGGTTGGCCCGGTGATTGGTGAGTAGTGCAATAGCAGGTCTGCTGATATTGATGATGGTATTAATGACCATTATTAATGACGTGTTTGGAGAGTCCGTACCGGGCTGGCCGCATTGGCTTGCGGGTCTTCTGGGTTGGGCAGCTGCCGCGTTGCTGGTTAAAAATTTAAGTGTTGTACAGCGCTACCAGGCGGCTGCCATTGCCGTTGTCGGACTGGGATTGATGTTGCTGGCTGACCGGCGTGGCGCCTCAATTGATGTTGCTGCCGCTATTGGAAATAATGCAAGTCTGATCTCGATGATTGCAGCGGTAGGCTTTCTGAGGCTGATTACTCTTTCAACCGATAGTGATGATGAGCGCCTGCCGGTTGGGCCACAGGCCTATCTCAAAACCCTATTGGGAGTCAGCGTTTTTGGTTCGGTGATCAATCTGTCTGCACCGATAATTTTTGCCGATAGGCTGGCTATCGAGTCAAAGCTGGACCGACTGACCAGTCAATCGTTTACCCGCATCTTCTCCGGTTGTTCGGCGTGGTCACCTTTTTTCGGAGGAATGGCAGTTGTGCTGACCTATGTTCCTGCGATGAGACTTTCTTTTGTGATGATGGCGTGTTTGCCGTTTGCGGTGATTGGATTTATTGTCGTCGCTGCAGAGGCCAGACTGCGTTATAACAATGATCTGCAAAAATTTCGTGGTTACCCGGTGCAGTATTCGAATTTGTGGGTACCGCTGGCATTGGCGCTTATCGTTATAGTTTTATCGCGACTGGCGCCGCAATGGTCAATATTAACTTGCATCTCTTCTGCTGCTTTGATGCTGACGCTGGTTGTATTGCTTGTACGGATCGGTCTCGCCGCTACAGCAGAGACATTGCGAAATCAGGTCATTTTTGTGTTGCCGGGGACGGTAAATGAGTTGATATTGTTTCTTGTTGCCGGCTTGTTAGCCTCGGGACTGGCAAGTGTGGTGGCAAGTGGTCTGGTGTCTATTGCGTCCTTTGAATTCCATGCGACAGAAGCTGTCGTGTTGTTAGGCATCATGATTTTGGCGGCGATTATAGGTGTGCATCCGGTGGTGACGGTTTCTGGTGCAACGCCACTGATTATGACACTGGAGCCGAACGCCAATTTACTTGCCGTGGCTTATCTATTGGCCTGGAGTCTTGGTACTTGTGCCAGTCCGCTGTCCGGTACACATTTGGTTTTCCAGGGCAGGTACGGCGTGCCTGGCTGGAAAGGCGCCAGCTGGAACTGGCCGTTTGTGTTATTGATGTTTTTGGTGGCTATCCCGATATTGCATATCGTAGACGCGCTGGTTTAATCCGGCGCAGTTAACCTTCCCAGTGGCGGTGTGGTCCTGTGTCGATATGGGTGAAATTCGATTTTTGGTAGTAGCCGACACCACCTACCCTGAGGTTCATGGCGGCATCACGCAGAAGAGTGGTGTCGCGGCCCGGTATTCTTACATCGATTGCACGGCCCTTTACGTGATAGCTGTTTTTAGCAACACCAGCATTATTTAGCGCCAGCTTTCTGTTTGTTTCAGGGGATCGGTAGCCTGATATCACACTGATTTCTTTATTGTTGCCCAGCTTTTGGTTGATCAGGTACAAAATAGACATGAGTCTTGGATCTATTTGCCTGATTTCTCCTGTGCGATGATCTCTCAAGTGCTTGTTTATGGCATCGAGTGCTGCCATGTCATATTTTCCGTCCGCCCAGAAAACGGTGTCCAGGTGTTCGGTCGTATGCAAATTGTAGAGACGCAGGCGTAGTTCCGGGTAGGTCGAAGCTGCCGCGATTGAGCCAGCGAATGGCACAGTTAGAGTACCCAATACGCTTAATAGCGCCGCCCTTCGTTGCGTGCTGAATCGGGGCTGGCTTTTCTGTGATTGCATAGGCGAACGACCCTTGAGTGTGGAACCGATGCGTAGGTGATCGGCCGCAAACACTAACCTGATTCACGAGCAAAATATGTTGTGCAATACTCAAGTATGGAAAAATAAATTCCTTTGCCAGGAAACCGGTTTGCTTTCGTGCGAGCGGGTTCGCTGATAAACAGGATCAGATTACAATCGGGGGAGAAAAATTTGTGTGTGACCCTTCTTTGCGCAGCAAAGTCACTTAAGTGATCTATATTCAAGCTGCCTTTGATAGAGAACTGCTGATTATTAGCCAATGTTGTTAACAAAATGGTCATCGTGTGACACCGACGTATCAGATTGAACTCTATTTATAATCCTCGTTGCAAAAGCCGCGTATAGTTGTGGGATCAATATTCCATACTATACGTATGCAGACTTCACTATACAGAATATCAGGACTTAAAGGTAATTCAGGCGGGATAACATACGTTCGCCTGGTTTACGGGATTGTTAATGAAAAATAAGTGGTCATCAAAAAAAGTAAAAGAATTGCAGGACTGGCTGGTGTTGCGCTGGCCTGATGTGTTTACCCCCGGGCCGGATCAATTGCCACTGTCGTTGTCCATTCATAAAGAGATACTAAAATACCGTCAGGAAAATCCGCAAATATCCTGTCGCCTGCTGAGCGAGGCATTAAACCGGCATGTGACAAGTTACGGCTACCTCTACGGTATGTTGAAAAACAACCATCGCCATGACCTGTCCGGAACTCCCGTAGAACCTGTGTCATCCGCGCATCGAGCCTGGGCCAGAAACACACTTCGTGCGAAGCAGAAAGTGGCTCAGAAAGTACGCAAAGAAATGAAGCTTCAACAGAAGTTGAAAGGCAAACCCCAATGTGCAGGCAAACCAGCGGTGCCCCGATCTATGGTTCGCAATAAAATCAGGGAAAGGTCAATTGAAATTCCATTGGACAACAAAGCCACTGGAACTACAGCGCCGGTCATTCGTTATAAACAATCAAGGAGAAAGATGATCGTCGACAGGAACGTTGACCTGGCGAGTTAACATGCGGTGTTAATAGATTGCGGCGAACATCCTGAATCTGAGCTGTTTATTGTCGAAGGAAAAAACGCCGCCTATGCAATAAAACAGGTACGTAACAGGCGTACACAGGCAGTATTGGCATTGCAGGGAAAGTTGCCGAACGCCTCGCGTGCCAGGTCACCGGCAAAGCTGCTCGAGAATGTGCAAATTTCTCAGTTACTGCAGAGTCTCGATGCCGATGGCGTTGGTGGTTTCCAACTCAACAACTTGCGCTATAACAGAGTAATCATTCTGACCGATCCTGATGCGGATGGCGCACATGCCAGATTACTGCTGGCAAAACTTTTTTACCTGCAAATACGATCAATTGTAGAGCGAGGTGTTTTGCATATGGTAATTGCACCACTGTTTTGCATAAAGTCAGCGCAGCTCGATGCTCCGCAATATGCCTACACACCGAAACATTTTGCTCAATTGAATGCCACGCTGGATGCTGCGGACATCCACGATAGACAGGTAACCCGTTTCAAGGGCCTGGCAAGCCTGGATTCCGAGATTCTTTCAAGTATGTGCGTGTCGCCCGGTAGCCGCACAATCAACCAGCTCACACTGGCTGATTGCGCGACGATGTCAGCATCATTTAGATGATCAGCAGTTATCGTTAGAAGTTTGGATACTCTGACCAGAAGACTCTTTGCACCAGATCTTTACTGTCGAGTACCATCATGTTGTTGGCACCGGATATGGCTACAATTTGAAGCTTTTTGTCTGAACCATCTGCATTGTTACCTGATTCAATAAAAAGTGTTTGAACCGGAGCTGGTATACCACCGCCTGGAATCGCACGGTTCCGATCCAGTTTAACCAGTTTCTTACCGGTCTGTTCGTCGTCACTACTCGCAGCCGGGGTGGCATCCCATAAGTTAACTGCCCAGAAAATGCCATGACCTATTTCCGGAGCACACCCTGAAGGTGCACCGCCAGGTACATAGCTTGCGAAAAGTACTTTGTTGTCGAATGTTACAGACGCCCCCAGTACTTTTTCGCCATTTCTCTCCATATCAATTAACCAGCCATTGCTTGAAGCAAGTTCTTGCTCGGCAGGGTAAACCTCTGCAGGATTGCCTTCACCGATGACGTTATCGGTTGCATCAAACAGATCACCTCGCTCGATCGCAACGTAGTCCGGGTCTTCGTTAGCACTTGCGTTGGCTGCTGAGGTATCAGGAATACCGAACTTGCCTGCGCGGGTGTAGCGATCCGGGTAGCGAACCAGGAAGAATTTATCCTCGATAGTAGTGTCAAGGGGATGTGCCTGATAACCCGAACCTATCGCAATGTTGATGTATTCCTCGCCACCGATATTAGATACAGACACGTCTGGTGTATGGTAGAACCTGATAGCGTCTGACAGAACACCGTCCTGCCCGAAGTCAGCAACGATACCACCCTTGACAAAGTCATCCTGGGCGGTGGCTTCGCTGTTCAGATCAAATCGCCAGATTCTGCCACCCATATCGCCGATATAGATGTGTTCAGACAAACCATCACCATCGCGATCGATAATTTTAGGCGTGGCCGGAAAGCTGTATTGCATTTCTGGAAATGCCTGCAGGTTCTGGCCACCGCCGTCGGCGGTGCCGGCCCAGATCAAGGTTTTATCGTTGGCATCAACAATATAAACGGCACGGCCAATACTGTCTGGTGAGCGGGTGACCTTGTCGTCTTGTTCTTCGTCATAACCACCACCGAAGATCACCACATCTTTTACTTCTCCCATGTGTTTGATAGTTGCTGGAATTGCTTGAGACCAGGTTTGACCAAGCTCTTCGAAGCCAGTGTCTCCACTGCTTATCTGCCATTTAAATTGCGGCAGATCCTTATCGGTAACATCCAGCGCATAGTAGCTGTTACCGCCTCTGCGCATACCCATGTAAAGAAAAACACTATCACCCTGATCTATACTTCCATTGTGGTTTAGATCCTTGGTCAACAAGGACATTGCGCCGTCCATACCGTAGATCTTGTCTGAAGCCGGGTTGCTTTCGTACAACGGTCCCAGGTTGGGGAATAGCTCTGTTGGTATGAATGCGAAGCTTTCGTCACCAGTATCAGTTTCAATGCCGTGAACAAAACCATCATTGGTGCCAAAGTAGATGACCGAATCAGGGTCTTCTGTAGTACCGCCGTAGGTCACAATAACGGGCCTTGAATGCAGTGGATCGCCTATATGGTATCTGCCCTCTTCGGTGTTGTTATCGTTGTCTTCGTCCTGAACGTCATAGCCAAGAGCCCACTGAATAACTTTTTTGCGAGCTGCAGTGTCACCATCGTTAAGACTTAAGTCTGCCGCTGTAATCGCACCGTTGTCGATAGAAAATGCATTAGAACCGTGAGCCAGATTCGGGTTCGTACCGGTGTAGGTGTACACTTTTCTCGCATTAGGTAGTAGTCGACTTGCGGCACCACCGGCAGCGATGGTGTTGCCATCGGCAGTGGCAGACCAATGACTTTTGGAGTCGTCATGGAATTTACCGGTTTCAGGATCTACTGCTTGTTTCTTCGGTGTAGAAGCATCATGCAATTGTGCCGGATTACCGGAAAAGTCATAGCGTTTTAGATTTCCCTTCCAGCCCGGTGTTGATTGTGGCTGGAACAACGCGAGATATATATCGTTTCTATGCGAGACTTTTGAAAAATTGTCTACGGTAGCACCCGGGGCGACAAATGAGGAGCTTTCGTCTTGTACTGAGTCGATAATATTAGCGAGAGCTGAGCTTAGCTGCAGGGACGTGTCAGCTGTATAGTAGCCACCGCCCCCGGCTTTAGCTACATCCTTTAGCCATTGAGTAGTAAAGTTAAAACCAATGGTGTGAGTGGTAATAAACTGGTCACCTCCAAAGGAATGTTGATCAACAGTGTTCATGTATTCTGCAATTTCTTCACCACAGGTACCACGACCACCGCTTTGCTCATCACAAGAGCTGCCCGTAAGACTTATCACGCTGTTGGCCGCTGCGGAGTCGGCTGTGGGATCACCATCAGTCAGCAAAACAATGTGATTGGTTTGACACTCATGTGTAAACGGTGAAACGTATACCGGGCTGCCGGTAATATGCTCCTCGGAGCAATACTGTCCATCCAGTGCATTTTCGTAACAGCTGGCGCTTCTAACCACGGTTCCGCCGGTGTAAGAGTCAGGAGTTGATACTCTTGAGTAACGACCACGATAGTAGGGGTACTTCACGGCATTGCGATCGGCAAAACGATTTAGACCGTAGTGAACGTCTGATCCGGCAAAATACCTTTTTGCCTCCAGCAGTGCGCCTACTGTAGGTGTTCCGTGATCGGCTGTCATCGCGTCTACTTCAGCAATGATTTCAGAGCGTACATCGGTAACAGGTCCGTTAATTTTATCCTGTGCCGTGCGGATCTGCGTTTCGAAGTCTATTCGTAGCAGAGGTGCCTGGGAAGGGTTTGAATCATAGCTGTAAAAACCATGTCCGCCGCTGCCGAGAGGTTTAAGCACAAACAACATTGAATTGCCGCTTTCCCAGCCACCCAGGTTCACCAGGTACTGGACCTGACTGGTTAAATCGGGAGACGTAACTATGGTATCCGGAGCGGATGATATATTTGACCAGTTAACGCTGGACGTCAACTGCCTGTTGCTGATGTTTCTTGTAGTGCCGGAAATAGCCGATGGATTGGCGCTGTCCTGCGCACTAATTGAGATGTTGGGGTATTTAGAATACCAATTGAGCTTCTTAGTGGTAAGTGACAGTGATGCAGAAATAATTGTTGAGCCCTGCGGTATATTTACCTCCCTGAATCGAACAGCAGCATCATAGCCAACTGTGCGGCTGGAAGAAGGCTGCGAGACAATGTTGAATTTATGCCATCTCTTTACCTTGTGTTTGCCGCCATTATTTGCCTTGACCTGTTCGATAGCATCATCGGTTCCAAAATTTAGCCGGGAAACAATACTGGATTTAGTACAACCCCCGGTGTCGGGAACTGCATCAAGTTTGTATGACACGCGGAGTGTTGGCGCTGTGCTGGAGCCCGCATCGAATGTCGATATCATCCGGCTACCCATACCATTAATAACCAGACCGAACGCGTTACCGCCGCACCAGCTGGCTTTTGAAATAATTGGTTGTACCAGGCTGGCAATATTTGGAGATTCATAGCTGCCTTCCTTTTGCCAATCCGGAATAGAATTCCAGCCCACGGTGTTATAAATTTTGTTGCGGCTGCCTATGTTATTGGAATTGTCGGTATAAGCTACTGCATCGTGAGTATCTTCTGCCTGTATAACCATGTTGGTGGTGGCTGTGCTGTCTGTCGCAGAGGTAAACGAAACGCGCGCGTCTGTAATAGTTGCACCCTGGGGAATCTGTAAGTCCGGGAAACGAAATCCGATGAATGAATTTCCCTCAGGAAGGTTAGGGTCAGTCATGAGTGCCATAGTTGGCTCATCGAGAATCATGGTGCCGGTTTGTCGCTGTGCTGCGTCATCACTAGTGTCAGCGGGTGCAGACTGTGCGGTGAAAATAGTATCAGCCCCGCACGGCTCACCATTACATAGTTGTTGATCGATGTTTCGAATCGGGTAGGTGATTCTGCCACCACTGTTAGTGTGGCTAAATCGCATCAGTCCAACATTAATGTTGCTGGTGTTGTTCAATACATCTTTCAGCGAGTCTTTTAGTCTCGTCAGGCGGGTGGTTGTGCCAGCTGGTGTGCCGTCACCGCAACTTCGGGAATATACCTTGCCATTGGCGCAGTCGTACCAATTCATCGAACCTGATCCATCGAGTATAAACAGCACGTTTGGCTGTATGTCCTGATTGGTAGTTCTGCCAAAAAAGATCTCTATGTCGTCAGCCCAAAGAGGGTTGCAAACAAGAAGAGTTAAAAATAGAACGCTGCCAAAACGACGAAAGTTAGAAAAACGGTTGACCATGCTGATCCTCGTTAGTAGCGATTGGACTCGACGTCCGCACGTAATGCGACTGTACAATTTCGTACGGCCTATATAGAGGTTAGTTGGCTTGATCCTTTAACGAGTGGAACGAAGTTATCCGAATTCCTTGTGGTCAATCACATGGTTTAACAGCGTTTTTTGACACGGTTCTGAGAATTTGAAGAAGGATTTTATAGCGTGGTAGTGCTGTGACTAGAGCTTTTTTAAGTGTTTGTGTTGCGCCGGTCATTGCAGACCGGTGCTGTTATTTGTTTCTGTATGTGCATTGCTCAGTAACTCACAGGTGTGTTCTGTGGTTCCAGATGAAGCTTGTTTTCCAGGTATGGATTGTCTCTGGCAACTTGCTCGTTTAGTTCAAAGCCAAGCCCCGGAGCGGTGGGTGGAATCACGCAGCCATCCTGCCATTCTATTGCTTGATTTAATAATTGGCGATGAAACCCGGACCACGTCTCGATACTCTCAAGAATGAGAAAATTGGGACTGCAAGCACCTAATTGAATATTGGCCGCCGCTTCGATAGGTCCACAATATAAATGGGGTGCTATCTGTGCGTAGTGGGATTCAGCCATGCTGGCGATCTTTTTGCCTTCAAGTATGCCGCCGACTCTGCCCAGAGCCGGTTGTAAAATTGAGGCCGCCTGTAGTGCCAGTACCCGGGAAAATTCGTATTTTGTGGTCAGTCGTTCACCCGTTGCGACAGGGATACTGGTTTGTTTGGCGACCCTTGCCATTTCCTCTGGCATTTCCGGTGGTACCGGTTCCTCAAACCAAAGTGGGTCGCTGTCCTCCAGAACGCGCGCCAGCCGTATAGCGCCGGCGGTAGTAAATTGCCCGTGGGTGCCGAACAGCAGATCCGCCTTTGGCCCCACTGCTGAGCGAATTTTTTCAACAAATGTTTTACTTCTGTTAATTGATTCAAGGTCCGGTTGGTGGGGATCAAAAGTTGTGTATGGGCCGGCCGGATCAAATTTTACCGCGGTAAAACCCTGTTCGACATATTCCACTGCACGTGCTGCTGCAGTATCCGGGTCTGAATAAACCGGATCGGCACTGTTGGCGTCCGCATCATTAGCGGGATACAGGTAGGTGTACGAGCGCAGTCTTTCGTGAACCTTCCCTCCCAGTAGCTCATATATGGGTTTTTCAACGGCTTTGCCGACGATATCCCATAGAGCGATTTCGAGACCGCTGAGTACACTGATGAGTGAGATGTCAGGCCTCGAGGAATATCCGCGGGCATAGACGTTGCGCCAGAGCGTTTCAATTCTAAAGGGGTCGGTGTTCTCAACATGTGAGGTGAATACATCCTCAATCATATGTTTAACAACCCCCGGCGCGAAGGTCGCGTTGTATACCTCTCCAAATCCGCTAATACCGTTGTCCGTTGTCAACTTCACAAAAATAAAGTAGCGTCCCCCTTTGTGAGGTGGAGGGTTTCCGACAATATAGGTATCAAGATCTTTAATAATCATTGTGGTGTCACGAGTTGGTGGTGGAACTTTTTACATAAAGTTTAGTGTACCAATAAAGCGAGCAATTAAGCGCCAGTTGGTTGTTCCGTACATCGTAAGCATTTCCCTCTGTTATGGCCACTCTTGTAGACCTGTGCGGCCCGCATAGCCCCTCGCCCTGTCTATGATTATGTTCAGTCGTGACAAGCAGGCTAGTGGGGGTGTGGGGATGAACTTCGGTGCAAACTTTTTAGTCAGACAGTCGTCATGGCAAGGTGAAAAACGCAGGCATAAGTGCGTCTGCGTCGAGTTTTCTAATGCGGCAATGGCTGCCGCTGTGGATATAAAGTGTTTTTGAAGTCTCCGCACGCCCCCCGCTAGTTATAAAACCTGTCGGATAATTTTACAAAATCGTCAGCAAGGTCAGTCGCCGTTTGTGGCGGGGTGAAGATCGCATGTACTGATGCGTTTGGATCTATAAGGATGATGGATGATGAATGATCGACCAGATAATTTGGATCGCTTCTGTCTTCCGGAAGCACGTAAACAGAGCTTACCTGGTTGGCAAATTCTTTGATATTCTCGGGTGTGCCGCTGGCGGCACTGAACGATGTATTGAAGTATTTGACGTACTCAGCCAGTTTTTCCGGTGTGTCTCGATCAGGGTCGACCGACACCAGCATCATGTTCACGTCGCTGCTTTTCTTTTTTGTTGCGAGAATACCATGTATTTGATTTAGTACCGTCATGGTCATCGGGCAAGCGTCCGGACAAAATGTATAGCCGACATAGATAAAGGTCCATTTGTCTTTGAACGACTCTTCATTAACTGGTTGGTTGTCGTGGCTGACAAGATCAATGGAGCTCAGTGGTTTTGGCTGGGGAAAAGCAAACCCGGAAATTTCAAGTGGACTTGTCTGATTTTGATTGAGCCCGAACCAGGCACCGATGCCGATAGCGGCGGTGCATAACACGACTAACAATATCTTTTTCATAAGGGGGCGTTCGTTTGTTTGGTTATTTTTAACAGTGTTAAAAAACTCAGAGCCGGCGACATGGCTTCTGCAGGCTGAAAATCATTGTACACAACCATGTGGCTTCAATTCCATCACGTCTGTATTTCCCGTATTCATCAGTCCATCGACAGGTATTGTGTTGGGTAGTTCAATGGATCAGAAATCGCTGACTGAATTTCCGTGATTTTCAACGATTGTCGCTAATATTTCACCGTGGGGGAAACAGCTGAGGTATTTGCAGATTGTGGTGTTGAGTGTGGCAGGCATTCAGTGATGGTCGTGTGTGGAACAGGTTTTTCTGTTGTGCTTTTATTCAATGACTATGGCGAGGACCAGTCGATAATCAGATGTTTGTATACTTTTACCCGGATAGAGGTCGTGAACGCCAGTGGTAAGGTTGACCAGGGCGTAGGATTCAAGGGCCGGTTAGTGTTATTTGGTGGTCTTCAGGGATAAGACCTGAGAATAAAAACGGCCACTCTAAGGTGGCCGATTGAATTCGTTCGGATGTTGTAGATCACATTGAACCGAGTTAGTGGTCTGATCTGAATGCCCCTGTACGGCCAATAGCTGACAACACAGGGACCATAATAAATTCTGGCTAGTTGCTCCAGACTGATGTGTTTTCCTCGGTAACGACAGTGCAGAAGTCATCAGTTTCCATGGAAGTGAAACGAATTATTTTTGCAGTGGATTCGTACCAGTATTCAGTTACTACTAAAGGAATGCGCTCGCTGAATTCAGGAAAGTCACGTTGCAGGTCCGGCGTGCCGTTGAGCGCTATTTGTTCAGCAAAGTGATCGGCACAAGGGTGGTTGTACTCGTGTGCATCTGAGATTGAGTCACCGTCACTATCCAGATCGAGATAGTTTGGAATCCCGTCACCATCCATATCACCGGTGCCCTCTTCCTCGTCTGACACACCATCACCGTCGGTATCAGGGCTTGTGACATCTCTTTGAACTAACTCACTATTGTCAGCTAACGGTGCGTCCATCGTTTCATTTGATCCGCCACAACCGGCGATAAAAAGGGCCAGGCATACAGGCATAAATGTTTGATTGAGTTGGCGCATTAGATTGTCTCCGGGAGGCGAATTCAAAGTTGTTATCTGTGCTATCGGCAGTTCTGGTAGTTCTACAAGTTACAAAACATGGCAGCCGTAAAAGGTGCCGGGTTAGAACGGGAACAGTACACCAATGCAAGCGGCATACCTGATGACCGCCAGGCGGGAAGAGTTAACGGAAAATCAGCGAAGGGGAGTTGTCAATTCAGTGTCACGCAATTGCTGAGCATGGAATCGTGAGGTAACGCTGATTTCAGGGAACAGGGTTTAAGCCGGGGATGGCGATAAAACATCCGGCCCCCGCAGGGGCCGGATGCACTCTGTTAACAAGCAGCCGAATTAGTTGACTTCTTTTTCCTGTTGTAGCAAAAGTTTCGCTAGCAGCTCAGGATCCGTAGTTTCAACATCGTTTTCAACCAGAGTTTGTAGAGTCTGATCTTGACTTAGTTCGGTGGTTTTTTGCTCAGCATCCATAAATGGACAAGCGGATACACCGCTTGCAACAAAAACCAAAATGCCCGTTGTCATAGTGAGTAAAGATTTCAAGATCACCTCCTTTTCGTTGCCCCAGGGACCTTCTTTCTCGCACATTCGAAGCCACTTTGCAAATAACAACATGATTATTTTTAAAGAGACAGCGCAAAGCTGCTGACTGGCTGCACATGGTAGTGTGTTTAGTGCCTCTTTGTTGCGCATCAGTCATACCGGTGCAGATTAACCGGGTCTGCTCTTTCGCCGGAATTTTGGTTGCAATCTGTGTCGTTCGGTTGGTAATGGCGAAGTACAGGGTGGCTTTATTTACATTCATAGCACCCATTGGACAGGTAGAAACAAGTTCACGCTAAGGCATAGCGCGCGACAACTTAAACAGATAAGTCGCGAGCTAAGTAAAAACTCCGGAAATATGCGAACGCAACATATTCCGAAGATAGCGGGCCGATACGGTCCATTGAACTGCGAGCGTCCAACCGTCGCTAATTTAAATTATCTTGATACTGTTGCGGCTCTCAGCCTGTAGGTCGGCTGGTAAACCCTGATTCTTGTGAAGGTTCAATGCAGTGCAACAGCCTTCCCACTGCAACGATCTATACGTTGTTATTAACGGTTTATAAGAAAGGCCTTAGAGCCTGACTTAAATGATGCTTTGCTCGGCTTAAATTATTGATGACTCGATACACATTATAATGCCGGTGCTGCTTTTTTTTTTAGGTTGAAGCTCTACTAGAGGCATACGGTCCAGGTGCGAGCAAAGGATGTTAAGTAAAACTATCGAGGTATAACAATTCGGACTGCAAAGGGTAGTTAAAGCAAGAGTTCATAGACCAGCTCATTGAGTTTTCTGAATCGTGGCGCTGGCCCCCTTTGCCTGTGTGTTGTCAGGACTAGTACCAGGCATGTGGCATATTGGCGAAGTCTACGGAGGTATATTTATGAAATACTCGTCACGTTAAAAAATATTGTGGTTAAAACTCTGGCTGACTACTATCTTCATGTTGTACAAAAATCAGATGAAGTGAAGGCCGTGTTACTACGGTGATACGAGTGTTATTTTTCTTATAGAGTGTTCGCGTACTTTTAACAAAGCGGGTACCGATAGCTAGCTGGAATTTTGCGGGCTTTCAACGCAGATAAAGTGGAATTAGATTCATATAAGTTTCGTCGTTCATGAAAGAGGATGCTTTTACAATGGCTTTGCTGAATCGGCTGAATCCGGATGCTAAAACAACAGTAGAACCGGGAGTTGCTTACTATGATTGTTTTGCTTATCCTGTAGAGACCTGTACAGGTTCTAAAAGCTATTTGAACCTTGAGTTCCAGTACTAAGCCCCCAGTTTCGGGACACCCATATGTACTAATTGTGGTAATACTGCGAATCAGTTGTCTTTGGTCGCTAACTAAAGTGTAAACAGCGTGGAAACCGGGGATTCCGGAACCAATGTGTGTTTCAGAAAGTCGAATAATTGACAAACAACCAAGGTAGTCAGTTTTGAGTAACAGAAAACATGGAACCGTTAAGTGGTTCAATACTGAGAAGGGATACGGATTTATCCTCAGCCCGGAAGGAGAGGATGTCTTTGTCCATTACCGAGCCATTTTACTGGAAGGTTTCAAAAACCTACGGGAAGGGCAAAACGTAAGTTACCTTCAGGTGAAAAGCGAGAAGGGCTGGCAAGCAGCTGAAGTGGAAGTTGCTGAAGGTGAGGAAGACGAACAGGACCATTTGGAAGATGACCTGGAAGACGACATATCAGGTAATCGATAGGACCTGCTTAGATAAGGGGTACAAGTTAATTGAGCGCCGGCGAAAGGGCTCTTGTTGTCTGGTCGTCTTCATTCCGGGCTGATAAGCTCGCGTTGAATGCTGTTGGTGCGGTAAATTCCAGCTCTGCGGAGAACGTTCGCAGACTCCGGTTCATTGCGTCCAGGCGCATCGTCATCGTTCCAATTCCAATTCCGAACTCCAGTGCCAGTAAATCTTTTTTGGCGAATAGCGGTTGTGGTGCAGCAATCCTGCTCATTGCACCGGGGCGGTGGCGTTTTGTGCCCGTACAACGTGCCTGTTACCAAAAGTTAAAGGCTTCTTGTTCGACTTCGCAGTAGTTGGCCGTGAGCGATTCTTAAATGTTTTTCCGCAAAAACTCCCGGAAAATATTGCAAAGTCGGACAGACCCTGCCGGAAGAGCAGTGTTGTTGCGAGAGCTTTGTTCAGTTTGCCCTGATTTGCGGCTCTTCTTATTGCCGAAATCTCGCTCTGGCTTACGTTAAAGCGCTGATTGTGGGTAGTGAATTCAATAGCTTACCGTGCTTTGCGCTACACATACGGCATTCGATAAAAAA
>CAKZVB010000116.1 GCA_937922015.1 uncultured Granulosicoccaceae bacterium | reverse complement strand
CCTGTTGCAGATGTCTTCGCTTGAGCGCAGGAACATCAATGGCAAAAAGATAGCCATGATCTTTCAGGATCCCCTAAGCCATCTGAACCCCGTCTACACCGCCGGCTGGCAGATCGAAGAAACATTAACCATCCATGGTGCAGCACGTCAGCAGGCAAAGCGCCAGACTCTCGAACTGCTGGACCGCGTGGGTATCCCCGAGCCGGTAAACGCTGCGAAAAAATACCCGCATCAATTTTCCGGTGGACAGCGACAACGCCTGATGATCGCCATGGCACTGGCGTTGCGACCCGATATTCTCATCGCTGATGAACCCACCACGGCTTTGGATGTAACCGTACAGGCGCAAATACTCACCCTGCTTCGTGATCTGCAAACCGAAACCGGTATGGGCATGTTGCTGATTACCCATGATCTTGGGGTAGTTGCAGATATCGCCCAGCGCGTGGTAGTCATGAACAGCGGGCGTGTTGTTGAACAAGGCACGACACATCAAATATACCGCTCACCCTCACATCCATATACACGTGAGCTGATCGCTGCCGCGCCCGGCCAGGGCACCATGCCACCAGAGATAAGCCGCCGCCCTGACGCGCTGTTAAGCGTACAGGGACTCAGTAAATCATTTGGTTTGTTTGAGGCACTCAAAGACGTATCCTTCGATCTGATGGCGGGTGAATGCGTTGCTATTGTCGGCGAGAGCGGCTCCGGCAAATCAACACTCGCCAGAACACTCTTACGTCTTGACGAGTCCAGCGCAGGTCAGGCGTTCTATAAAGGCCGTGACTTATTTGAAATGTCCGCCAAAGAATTATTTGCCATCCGACGTGACATTCAAATGGTATTCCAGGACCCCACCCAAAGTCTCAATCCACGTATGTCTATCTACCAATTGATTTCAGAAGCGTGGGTAATCCATAAGGATATTCTGCCTCGCTCGAAATGGCAGGATCGCGTGCAGGAATTACTGAGTCAGGTGGGTCTATCACCTGAACACGCTAAACGATATCCGCATCAATTCTCAGGCGGACAGCGCCAGCGTATAGCAATAGCACGGGCTCTGGCTCTAGAGCCAGCTGTCATCATCTGCGATGAAGCGGTCAGTGCACTCGACGTCCAGGTGCAGTCTCAGGTAATCGAACTATTATCGCGGCTGCGCAGCGAACTGGACCTTGCCTATCTGTTTATTGCTCACGACCTTCCTGTAGTACGTGACTTTGCAGATCGGGTTATTGTGATGCAAGGCGGGAAAATAGTAGAACAGGGAAGCGTTCGTAAAATATTTGCAGAACCCACTCAGGATTACACACGCAAGCTACTGGCTTCAAGCCTCGACCCCGACCCTGAAGTACAAGCCACGCGCCGGGCAGCACGCGTACTTGATTTTGAAAAGTCCAGGGTGCCGGGAGTCTCCACTTGAAAGATCCGTCCATCGTAAAATCATCCTCTCATCCGTGGCGGGCCACGCTTCTCACTCGATCAAGCGACCTGTTTTGCACTATTTAATCAACTTGGCCGCTGACTGGCGAATCCTCATGAATAATGCGGGCTAGTGCCTTGACGCTCTGTGGCAGTTTATCCTGACTCCTGGTAAGCGCATCTTTTACAGACTTCAAAACCATCTCTCCACTTTTTGAGCTCAAAAGATGTACAGTTATTTCAGCACGACCAGCCATGACAATAGAATTAATACTCTCTACGCCCTGAAGATCCTGAACAATCGTTTCAACTGGTACTACGATTTCAGTCTCTACCTCCTCTGATATAAACTCTTGCACCTCGTAGGTTATTTTTATTCTGTGTTTCTTCATTTCCTCAGACTGCGCACACCCTTGAATCAGCATCACTATCAGAACCAGAGATCGTATCAATATAATGCCCCACGAGTTGCAGCGAAGCAAAACAGCAATTTGGGCAGCGTGTAAATAGCGAGAGTGAACAGCATTTTTTATAGGCTCACCTCTATCTTGTTTTCCTCGCACCAATTGATTAGTGCTTCTTTTTGTTTCTCTGATTCATACTTGTACCAGTCTTCCAGCTTCCCGAGATTGGAAAGCAGTGCTTTGTAGCGTTGATACGCCCCTTTTCTTCTGAATATTTCATAAACCTCATTTACCTGCCCGGGCAGATACACCGAGACAAACTCCAACACTAAGGGCTTTCCCAGATCAAGATCCTGCCTGGTTGGAACCAATATATATTTTTCTGTGTCATCTATGTCCTCAGGAATTTCATCTTCTGAATCGTAAGAATCATAGTACAGCTCCCCGCTCTTTCTATTCAAATAGACAAAATGATCCTCAATAGGAGAATCAAACGAAACATACTCCAATGCAAAATTGAGCTCTGAAAGTGGAACAGGCATAGTCTTCCAAATGTCTACATATTCATTCAACGCCCCAGAATAGGCGCTTTATAAAAGGTTCTCGTTTTTCATAAAGTTGCGCGACCGCGACACACAAAAACGAGCAACCTGCAAAGAGTCGCACCGCTTCGACTTGTTGTGCGCTTACTTGTTCGTTACAAATGCATCTTTACCGGTATATATATGAATCTCAATCTTGTATTTTTTTCCCCATGTTTGCAACACTTATAGCAGTTCAATAATTATACCTGCTGGTGAGCCACGATTCTCGCTCGGACAAGGGACCTGTTTTCATCCCTGTTTGATTAAACTGGCCACTGATTGGCCAATAGTTGGCAATACAATACAAAGGTTCATTAAAATGCGAGCTAGAAATGAAAACCAATATTAAACAATATACCCGGATTATCGGAATCATCATCACTATACGTAAAAACCCCACCTACCCCCAAATTTAAACCACGGCTCTCCACCCCATTCGGGAAATACACGTAGCCGGGTATAACGCTCCACTCCATACCGGAATTGTTAACAGTGTCGGGGTTGTAGTTAAGCGCAACACTGGCACCAACAGTATGCCTGGAACCAGTAAACAGATCAGTACTAAAAAATCCAAAACCAACACCACAATTGGTATCCGTAGTGTCAGCCTCAGATGTAACAACACCATCTGTTTCAATGCTGCCCCCACCAGTGGAAATTCTGAGACAACCGACTGAGCCAAACGCTAAGCCATTTTCAGTACTCTTTGAATAATTGAACCCGATACCGTTATAGAGTACACCCAACCCCAGGCCAATACGGGTCTCCGCCAGCGCTGACTGTATGGGGAGTAAAACAGAAACCAGCAAAATTGCACCAAGCAAATTTCTAAACATCAGACTACCTTCTCTTACTTATACCAGATCAAAACGCATTTATAAATGTAGTACGGTTTCCCGGATCTCTATTCCCGGGCAGCACGTTTTTGCAAACATATCGCCTCGCTTGTTATGCTTTTTTTAGGGTCTGAAAGTTTTCCCGTACACCCGCAACCCTACTAATTATTCTACAGCCCGAACGCCGCTTTCACTCGCCCTGCATGTGGGACGCATTGTGTGCGAAAATACGAGGTACATGTATGCACACCATTGGACACGCGTGCGCTGTCGAACTGCGAGCTGCAATGTTTTGTTAACTGCTCTTTCTGTGATACTTGTGTATACCATCAGGGTCCACATGCTCGTTTGATTTTTCATCACACGCCCCGAACTTAATGAAGTTATCACGCCCCTCCTTCAATGTTTGATGATTTGGCCCACTATAGTCTTCATCTAGGGTTGCACCGTCGTCTTCCCAGAAACATACAGTACATATATCGTAGCCCCCATGCTCCGATAGCGTAAGGTAATGACAACAAGGACACCCAAACAACAACTCAGGTTCACCCTCGATCGACATCAGCCCGGGAATGATTTGTTTCAGTTTTGCAAGTATATATTCGTTCTTAGCACCCACATATGACCGTACAACCTGATCCATAATGATGGGGTCGTACCTGGAGTCCGATGAGTCATGAAGTTGACTGCCGCCACACAGCTCTCGCCGAAGCGCTACCGGATAATATTGAATGCCTTCGTCTCCTACCTCATAACCCGAAAGAAACTCACACTCAATAATAGTTTGCCTTTCATCGATGGGCACCTGCTGAGC
>CAKZVB010000115.1 GCA_937922015.1 uncultured Granulosicoccaceae bacterium | reverse complement strand
TTCGGCGTCCAGAGGAAATCTGGCTAAACAGGTCGGCCAATCGTCTGAGAAACGTGGCCCGCCACGTGCCGAGGAGGATGGGTCGAGATGTGACGCCGGATTTTCTACTGGCGTCGAATAGACACACCGCAATAATCCAGGCTAGCAATAGCCTCCCGTGGAGAGAATAATGTCCAGCTATTCCGTGACTAAGCGTAAACCAATGGCGAATTCAGAATTGAGCGATGAACCACGTACATCAGACTACCTGGCCGGACAATCCGAGCTGGTTCGTCATTACTACGCCAGCGTTCCCTATGAAGACCTCGCTTCCCGTGATCTTATAGAGTTAAACGCCGCTGCCCTTTCGCATTGGAACATCGCAGCAAAACGCGTAGACAATGAATGCATGATCCGGATTTACAATCCGAATAGTGCCGAACACGGCTGGGAATCAAACCACAGCATTGTCGAAATCAATACCACAGACAAACCATTTCTGGTTCGCTCTGTCGCATTGGCGATTACAAACCACGGTTATAGCATTAATCAGTTTATCCATCCCGTGCTCAGCGTGCATCGCAAGTCTAACGGGGAGCTCGATGGCATGGCGGGCTCCGATGCAAAAGACGCTGTGGCTGAGTCTTTTATGCAATTGCATATCGACCGGATCTTCGATGAATCAGCCTTTGACCAGTTAAAGGACGAAATTCTGCAGGCAATCAACTACGTAAACCTGGTCTGCGATGACTGGGAACCAATGAAAGCCGCCTGCACCACAGCAAACGAAAAACTAAGAACATCTGTCAAGAACGATTTCGACACCGCAGAGTCCTGCGATTTCATCGAATGGCTGCAGCGATTTCACTTCACATTTACCGGCTATTGTGAGCTGGAAGAAAACAGTAGTAACTTAAGCCTTGTTGACGGGAAAAGTCATGGACTTTTCCGCAGTGACAAAGCAGACGGCATGTTGTATCAATGCATTCCACAACAAGAATTAGAAGCCATTGCCAACGAACTGCTATACATCACCAAATCCACTAAAAATGCACCGGTGATGTGGCCAAAGCCAATGGATGTCATCACTTTTCGCAGGATTGATGAGCAGGGCAACGTAAATGGTTGCTGTGTCGTTAGCGGCTTTTTCACCAGCCGGGCAGATAGCACAGACCTTGACGCCATACCTTTACTGCGCCACAAGTCACTAAACATTGTTGCAAAATCCGGCATTAACCCGGGCGCCCACGACGGTAAAATCCTTTTGAATACTCTGGAGAGCTTTCCACGCGATATGCTGCTTCAGTCAGAAGATACAACCATCGCTGCAATTTCCCGCGGCATAATGAATCTGTTGCATCACCCGCGGGTCCGCTTATTCGGTATACAGGGTCGCTTTAATCGATTTGCAACCTGTTTTGTCTATGTACCCAGTGAAATTTACACTCGCGAATTACGACATAAAATTCAGGATATCCTGTTCCACTCACTGAATGCTGACAACGTAGAGTTTGACATAACCCTGTCATCAGACGGCCCTTTGGCCAGACTGCACTTTTTTCTCAGAACACCTGCTAACAACGCAACGCAAAACAGCGACGCCGACTTTGCAACCATCGAACAGGAAATTATCGAGGCGGCGCAGGACTGGGACGACAAATTGCGTGATGCTCTGCTGAACGACCTGAGCGACAATCAACAGGACCAGGCAGCAAGCGAGCTAACCGTGGAGCTCTCACGCGGCATACCGGTTTCTTATAAAGAACAATACGACACAGCTACCGCAACACGTGATATCGAACTCCTGCGCCAGGTACAACAAAAAGGCAGGATTAACGTACTTTTCTATCGGGACAACACACACTCGGCAACCGAGATTGGTTTTAACATTTACCATGGCAGCGAAGAAGTACCTCTGTCTAAAACCATTCACATCCTTGAGAACATGGGTGTGCCGGTTAACGGTGAAAAGCCGTACGAAATAAAAAGCACCGATCAAACCCTTAACATCCGGGTATTCAGGCTGCACCATCCAGGCGCAGAAAATCTTCCGATCGCCGAATTAGCCGATGATTTTCAGCAAACCTTCCTGAAGGTATGGCACGGTGAAGTTGACGATGACGGCTTAAACCAACTGGTTCTGACAGCCGGTCTCACTTGGCGGCAAACCACCATCCTGCGTTGCTATTGTAAATACCTGTTGCAAATCAAGGTACCTTATTCGCAGGATTACATGACAGGCTGCCTGATCAATAATGCACCATTGGTCAAACTTGCAGTGCAGCATTTTGAACAACGATTTGATCCGGCACAGCCCAATGCTGATTTAGAAAAAATCACCAGGGAATTCGCAACTAAACTTGACGAGGTGGTCAGCCTTGATGAAGATCGAATTCTGCGCACCTTTAACAATGCCATTGCAGCCACAGTGCGGTCGAACTTTTATAAAACTGACGACAACGGCAACACAAAAGACTATCTGTCTATAAAACTTATACCATCACAGATCGACGGTATGCCTCTGCCGTGCCCGGAATTCGAAATATTCGTCTGCTCACCTCGAGTAGAAGCAGTGCATCTGCGTGGCGGTAAAGTTGCACGTGGCGGATTGCGCTGGTCAGACAGACGCGAGGACTTCCGCACCGAAGTGTTAGGCTTAATGAAAGCCCAGATGGTGAAGAACTCGGTCATTGTTCCGGTCGGTTCAAAAGGCGGCTTTGTTGTAAAGCAACCTCCCGTCGGCGCATCTCGGGATGTCCTCATGAAAGAAGTAGTCAGCTGCTACCAGACGTTTCTGCGCGGCATGCTGGACATCACCGACAACTACATTAACGGCGAAATAGTCGCCCCTGTTGATGTAGTGCGGCACGACGCCGACGATCCCTACCTGGTGGTGGCAGCCGACAAAGGCACAGCGACCTTTTCAGATATCGCCAACGGCATATCAGACGAATTCGGCTTCTGGCTGGGAGATGCTTTCGCCTCTGGCGGATCAGTTGGCTACGACCACAAAGGCATGGGCATTACCGCCAAAGGCGCATGGGAGTCTGTCAAACGTCACTTTCGCGAATACAACTTCGACACACAAAAGCAGGAATTCACCGTCGTCGGTATTGGCGACATGAGCGGTGATGTATTCGGCAATGGCATGTTGTTGTCCAAACAAATCAAATTGCTTGCAGCGTTTAATCACATGCATATTTTTCTCGATCCGGACCCCGATGCTGCAAAATGTTTTGCAGAGCGCGACCGGCTGTTTAAGCTGCCACGCTCAAGCTGGGAAGACTACAACACAGATCTGATATCGAAGGGCGGCGGGATATTCAGTCGCACGCTTAAATCCATACCGATCAGCGCAGAAGTCAAAGTCGCGTTTGGAATTAAAAAAGATGACATGGCACCAAACGAATTAATCAGCACACTGCTAGCATCAAAAGTCGATCTGCTATGGAATGGCGGCATCGGCACTTATATCAAGGCATCCACAGAGACTCACGTCGATGCTCAGGACAAAGCCAATGACCCGCTGCGGGTAGATGCCAGAGATCTGCAGTGCAAGGTGGTTGGCGAAGGCGGCAACCTGGGATGCACGCAACTTGGCAGAATTGAATTCGCCGCCCGGGGCGGAAAAATCTATACCGACGCTATTGACAACTCTGCCGGCGTCGACTGTTCAGACCATGAAGTGAATATAAAGATTCTGGTCGACAGCCTGGTTACCGATGGCAGCCTGCCCGCCGCCAAACGCAGCAAACTGCTGGCGGACATGACTGACGATGTGTCAGACCTTGTACTACGTGACAACTACCAGCAGACACAATGCATCAGTCTGGCGCTCGCACAGGCACCGTCATTGCTCGAAGAACACGCGCGCTTTGTCAATCACATGGAAAGTAATGACAAACTGAACCGCGCCATTGAATTTCTACCCGACAATGAAGCTATTGCCGACCGCGCTGCAAAAAAGCAAGGGCTTACCGCTCCTGAGCTGGCAGTCATTGTCGCCTACAGCAAGATGGATATCTATGAACAGTTACTGGACTCAGAACTGGTAGAAGACCCGTTCTTCGAAACAGAACTGTTGAGCTACTTTCCAGATCTGCTAAGTAGGAAATTCGAAACGCAGACATTACAGCACCAGTTGCGTAGAGAAATTGTTGCTACCCAGGTAACCAATAGCCTTGTCAACAGACTGGGGCCCACCTACCTGTTTCGGCTGCAGGATGAACTCGGCGCACACACTCCCGAAATCGCTGCGGCCTATGTCGCGGTTAGAAGCCTTTTCGGCATGCGTGACTTGTGGAGTTCGATTGAACAACTAGACAACACCATCAGCAACGAAACGCAAACGGAAATGTTGTTGATGGTCCGCGGATGGGTCGAACGCGGCGTGCACTGGCTAGTAAAAAATCGCCGCACCGCCGATGGTATTCAACCGCTTGTCGATAACTTCGCCAGCGGCATGAACGAACTCAGATCTGCGATACCCGAGGTACTGGCAAAACCAAACAAAGCAAGCTATCGCGCTCGTTGCCGCCATTTCAGCAAGGCAGGCGTGCCCGATGACATAGCAGCCGCCGTCGCCTCAGTGGTACCGCTATCCTCCGGTTTCGATATTCTTGATATCTCGCATGGGCCGGACAGCGATCTGTCAATCGCTGCAGGGGTGTATTTTGAGTTGGGAGAATACCTTGATATCCAATGGCTGCGCGAGCAAATCGGCTGTATTGATGTGAGCAATCACTGGCATGCTCTGGCTAAATCAGCACTCAGATCTGATTTGCACTATCAGCAAAGACACCTGTGCGCTGAGGTAATCAATACCATCGAAAAGCAAAAGACCGCTGCCGCCATGGTAAGAAAATGGTCTGCACAAAGTGCCGAGCAACTGGAAAACTACACCCGGCGCCTCACTGAAATAAAATCTGCGGGCAATGCGGACTACGCAATGCTTTCTCTTGCAGTCAATGAAGTGCACAAGCTGCTGCAATCAGACCGACCGCTGGCCGGTAGCGGCTAGCCCTGGACTGTCCATCCGGGTAATGATCGGGCCCGGACTCAGTGGCAATTTCAACAGCAGTAAGGCAGCCAGGCTGACGAGAGGGCCGCGTCAGCAGCCCTGTCCTTACGGTGAAACGGTTTATGCGACGCTACGACATATACCTATTAATAACAGTCAGCCCTGCACATACATCTCTTTGCCCTCGCTAAGCCGCAGCCACCCCTTCACGACCCGGTATATTGTCCATACAAAAGAGGCAAACAATATTATCCAGCCCACCCCGACAACAGCGCTAAGCAAACCAACTACCAGCCACAACAACCAGTACCAAAAGGTACGTATCTGCCAGCGAAAGTGCGATTCCAGCCACGTTCCTTTGACGTCGTCCTTCTTTATATAATTTATTATCACAGCAACGATAAAAGTCACGCCAAGTAAAAAAGAAACAGCTTGCAGCGCATATACCGCAGTAGTAATCGTCTTGATTGATACGCTCTCGTCGCCGCGTGATCCCATGTCTCGCTGTCCGCCGTCTTCATTTCTATAGTCGCTCACAACAACTCTCACTTGTTCTTAACTTTTAAACCCCGGCCGACGCTTTTGTTGAATGTCAACTTGAACTATCGATTTTTCTTGCGTGCTTTACGCGCTGCTTTGCGCTGTTTCTTACGCGCTGCCGGATCAGTCTTCTTTGACGTTGATTTGGGTAACGCCGGAAATTCCGGGTCAAATAAATCATGCATTCCTCCGGGCAGCAGGCCAGTGTCAAGCCCGAAATCAGAACCCGGACTCAACGCGGATTTTCCGATACCAAAATTGTTGGTATCCGATAAGGCAGACGCCAGCCGGGCAATTGCATCGTCCGACAATACTTCCAGGCAGGCATCTGCCTGTGCCAATGCATAGCGACGCTTTAGAAATAGAAAAAACTGCCTGCATTCCTTGATTATAAATTCGGCGTCTTCCGCACCGACCATCACTTTGCGCGGAATAATTTCAAAAAGTATTTCCTCCAGCAGACTGGCCGGAAGCGTTGCTATGGTTACACCTAAATAGTTGTACGCAAAATCTACCACTAACTCGCTTGCAGGCAACCCTTTGCCAACCAGTTTTCCTTCGGGTGAATTCTCGTAACACTGCTTCAGACTATCTGTCAGATCATGATGCTCATCCCAGTCGTCCGGCTCGCCACTCAACCTTGCTATTTGCGTCAAATCGGCGATCACGGTATCTGGATGTTCCGCCAATACAAGACGATACGGAAAGGGTGCAACCAGGCTGATTTCTATTTCACCTGTAAAGGTGTCTGCCTTAATCAGTTTTGAATGAGTCGAACGACCGCTCCATGCTTTAACCCACGGCTGCTTTTTTCGACTGCACTGCACCAGTGCCCGGCACAGGCATTCAAACAAGGTGTAGTCGGCCTGAAACAGTGGACGCAGCATTTTGTCCGGACCGGGTGAAAATAGCGAGGGATAGGCTTGAGCTCCCGCAACTTCCCAGCCGTTGGTGGATATTTCCTTTCTAAGTTCCGGATCCAATTCAGCACCATTGTCATATGAAAGCGCAGTATGCAACGGTACGACATCGGGCACACCAGTTGTGTGGATTTGCTCTATCATTAACCGGTACTGCTCATAGTGGGCTATATTTTCAAAGAAAATCAGGCCAAATGATTCACCCTGTTGACCAATGACGCAAAGCACCCCGTTCGAAATATCTAAGTGCTCGATAGTCACACTAAAAAGGCACTCATCGTGTGGAACGAAATCCCACGGCTTTGCTTTATATAGTTCTGCTGCTGCTTTAAAGAACGATGCTATCGCGCCACTCGGCAGAGCAGTATCAAGCATAGATGGAGGCCCGACACCTTCGAGCATATCTTCACGCATCTTTTCTTCAAAACCGTCAATCTCGGGTGTTGGTCCGCTACTAAAAGTAATCATTGGAAATTGCGGAGCGAGAATTTCTACCAGTGCATCGTTGTCGACACGAATTCTGGAGGGTACAGCAGGAGAGCCTACCATTGGTCGGCTTATCGCTGTCTGCAACGACTCTTTGATTTGCAGAGGTGTCAGTGTGGGCTCCCCCAAAGCAGAGCCAATAATAAATTCGTCTGAATCCAGCCAACTGAAAATTTCAGGTACATACGGGTCATCCTGATCCATTACATAAGTTGGCGGGTGCACAACACCACCGACCCATTCGGTATCTCTCACAGGAATTTTTGACTTCTTTATTCTTTGATCCTGAATTGAGCCAACAGCTGCCGGCGACCGCGTGTCAGTTTTTTCCCTGGCTTTAACAAGCTTTAGCAAAGACGGTGAGACATTGTATCGATCCCCTGCTTCCGAAATAACACCGACCGTTTTCTTGTTAAATTTAACAATGACAGCATCTACCGGAAGTTTGAATTCCCCGATAAAACTTACGGTATCTCCCATTGAAAAATCTGCCATATCTCTGGCAGCGTCCAGTGCTTTCAGACGGCTTACCACTGTCTTGTTAAGAAAGCGTAAATCATCTTCATCAAGACTTTCTATGAGCTTCTTAACTGCGGCCTGATCAGAAAAATTCAGTGTGAAATCGTCCAAAATATGCTCTCGAATTAATACAACACTATTACTTCATGCTTCACTGCCAGCCTGCAGATTTCTCCTGAATCGGCGTTACCCGTATGTTGGTACAAACAAACAGTCTGCCCGCTAATCTACCTGGCGCAGGTGAGATATTAACAGCGAAATGTGCCAACCGCGAATCCAGCAACACCCACATCAGCGGTTTTTACATCTGCCCCGTCCGGAAACGCGACCGATATACAAGCCCCCGACCCCTTTGCCGTTTCAATTCACCAAGCACAAATCGCCCATATGAATTATCCTTAAGGCTATGAACGATTTACTTTCCCTCGCGATCTCGCGCTTCAGCACCTACCACTATCTGATTATTGCTGTAAATCTGGTGTTAATGCTGTTGGCCAGACCTATTTTAATCAAACTGGGACTAAAAACCGGAAAACGCCAGTTCGACTTCCAGGTCAATGTGATGCGCGGTCTCAACCTCGCTCTGCTGACTGCCGTTTGCTACTACGCCTTCTATTCAAGCAACAACCAGGACAACAGCCTGGTTCTAAAGCTGATTTCTATCCTCGCCATCATGTATCTGGCCTACCTGGCCTCCAATATTGCCAGCTACCTGACACGTCGTCGATACGGCAAGATCAACAAGAACGCAGAGGGTACTCAGGTTTCAGATACCTATCACTCACGAATGCTGACTCTGGTCATCAGCACCTTCATCGCTATTGTTGCACTGATTGCGACAATACGAATCGCCGGCTACAGCAGCTTACTGGAAGCCGGCGGCGTGATCGGCTTTATCGGAGTGTTTCTGGCCCTGACACAAGCCGCCTGGGCCCCCGATATCATCAGTGGACTGGTATTACTTAACAGCGATATGGTTAGCGAAGGAGACTTAATTGAAATTGACAACCCGCCACTGTTAGGCAGAGTGTTTAAAACCAAAATCTTTCACACTGTGCTGATCGACGTGGTCAACAATCATCGCGTTATGATCAGTAACTCTATTCTGCGCAGCTACACCATCCACAGTCTGTCAAAATTCGCGTCAGCACGCGGCCTGCGTGAGCGACTGGTATTTAAAATAGGTTATGACACCGATTCAACTGCGGTCAAAAAAATGCTCAATGAAGCGTTCAATAATGCCTGTGAAAGCAGCAACGGGAAACTGGACGATACTCACCCACCGGAAATACGCGTATTAGATGCCGGCGACCACGCCGTCGACTGGGCATTGTTCTATTACACCAAAGATATCGCCGGCCTGCTCGCCACAAGACAGCATCTGATCGAGCAAGTTCTGGACACTTCAATAAAACATAACATTTCCCTGGCAACACCCAGGACTCATGTGGTCACGCGCTTAAATGGCCCACGCGACTGATGCTCCACTCGCGCTTTTTTACTTTTTAAACCTTTATTGCACGCGCTGTACAGCACTGACTTACACTACCGCCCGGAGAAGTAAATTGGCAGAACCTAAAAGAATTGCGCTACTAATTGACTGTGACAATGTCAGCCATAACTCAATTGAAGGTGTTCTGGAAGAGCTGGCTAAGTACGGCATGGTCAACGTGCGTCATGCGCATGGCGACTGGAACAACTCTTCATTGTCAGGCTGGATAGACCGGCTGCACCCACATGCTATTAGACCGATGCAGCAGTTTGCTTATACAAAAGGTAAAAACGCCACCGACTCGGCAATGATCATAGATGCGATGGATCTTTTATACAGCCAGAATGTCGATGCATTTGCATTAATGACCAGCGATAGTGACTTTACACCGCTGGTACTGCGAATACTGGAAAGCGGCCTGCCAGTGTACGGCTTTGGGGAGAAGAAAACCCCCAAACCCTTTGTCGATGCCTGCTCTCCTTTTATCTACACGGAAAACCTGGTGTCGGAAGAAGATACCGAAGAAACCAAGCCCAACTCATCAGGGAAAAAGGAAAGCAAAACAAAAAACCAGTTAAGAGGCGATACAACGCTGGTCAAATTGCTCAGAACAGCCGTTGAGCAAACCTCGGAAGACGATGGATGGGCTCATATGAGTAAAGTGGCACACTACATCTCCAACAACGGTTCATTCTCTGCCATTAATTACGGTTATAAAAAGCTGGGAGATCTGATTCGCGCAACCGAGCTGTTTAATGTTGAAATGAGAAACACGGCAATGTATATCAAGGACGTCCGTGGTTAGACGCCGTTCAGAATACCCGTAAATGCCTGCACTCAATACCAAAACGCCCCATCAAAGTTGTTTTATCATCTTAATTGACATGAGATAGTTCTGATTTGCGTCTGAAAGCCCAAAGAAGTCGCTGTATTCAGTTAACCGTCGACCCGCTGCAGTGTAGAATCCTACCAAGATAAAATTCACCGGCCTTATTGGTGAGTCCCTGACAACGCACAATCAAAAGGACATCCAATGAAAAAAATACTCTCCATCGCCACACTGACTGCACTGATCAGCTCACCCTTGTTTGCCGCTGACGAAGTCAAAATAGGCTTTGTCACCACTCTCACCACCGGCGCAGCATCCATGGGCAAAGATCAGGAGAACGCCGTCAATCTGGCCCTTGAACATATCGGCAATACCATGGGTGGCAAGCCAGTCAAACTCATTATGGCCGACGATGGGTTTAAACCGGAGGTCGGCAAGCAGGCAACAGACAAACTGGTAAAACAGGACGACGTCGATTTTGTCGCAGGCTACCTCTGGTCACACGTGCTGCTGGCGTCGCGAAAATCTGTACTCGATTCCGGAAAGTTTCTGATCAGCGCCAACGCCGGCCCGTCAGCGGTTGCCGGTAAACTCTGTCACAAGAATTTTTTCTCAGCTTCGTGGCAAAATGATCAGACCCCGATGGCGATGGGAGAAACCCTCAACAAACAGGGTGTTAAATCTATCTATGTAATGGCACCCAACTACGCGGCCGGTAAGGATATGGTTGCGGGTGTTGAACGAACTTTTAACGGCGAAATTGTCGGCAAAGACTTAACCAAATGGGGCAAAGACGCACAACTTGATTTTTCCGCAGAACTTGCCAAAGCCAAAGCGTCCGGTGCAGAAGGCTTATTTGTTTTTTATCCGGGCAAAGCAGGTGGTGCATTCATCAAGCAATATGAACAAGCCGGACTGCGCGATACATTACCTCTGTACACCGTATTCACCATCGATGCACTGTCACTACCTAAACTGCAGGAAGGCGGCATGAAAGGCGTACTTGGATCGCAAATGACTCAGTTCTGGAGCCCTGACCTCGATAACGAAACCAATACCAGATTCGTTGCAGATTTTCGCGCCAAACACGGCAGCTATCCATCTTTCTACGCTGCGCAGGCGTACGATTCAATCATGCTGATTAAATCAGCGGTTGATGCTGTAGACGGCAACCTCGATGATATGGATGGCATGCGCGCCGCTATGAAAACAGCTGATTTCCCGTCCGTACGCGGAAAATTCAGTTACGGCAATAACCATATGCCAATTCAAAACTTCTATACCCGCACCGTCGTCGAAGACAAAGACGGCAACTGGACCACTACCATTGATGAAACGGTATTAGAAAATCACCAGGACATCTATGCTGCAAACTGTTCAATGTAGCGCCCTGCTGTATCGCTAATAATGACAGGGGGCAGCACGGCCCCCTGTCTGAGTTGCCAGACCAGACTTACCAGACATCACTTAGCAAAACAAAACCAAAAATACCAAGCAGACAACCGCGTGGAATTCTCACTACTTCTTATTCAACTGCTCAACGGACTGCAACTTGGCATTCTGTTGTTCCTGTTGTCTGCAGGGCTCACGCTGACCTTCGGCATCATGGACTTTGTCAATCTGGCGCATGGAGCGCTTTATATGCTGGGGGCTTTCTTTTGCGCGTCCCTCACGCTTTATACCGGCTCATTTATCCTTGCGATTTTACTTGCCCTGCCACTGACGGCTCTTGCCGGTTATCTGCTGGAGAAACTGGTGGTACAGCATCTTTATGATCGCAATCATCTTGATCATGTACTGGCAACCTTCGGACTAATTCTTTGCATCGATACGATAGTACATATCATTTGGGGACCGCAGGGCATCGCTATCCCGTTGCCTGCCTGGCTTAGCGGTCAGGTAGAATTGTTTGACGGGGTGGTACTACCCAGTTACCGGCTTTTAATTATAGGCGTTGGCTTGCTTGCCGCCGCCGGCCTGTATGTACTGGTTAATCACACCCGCCTGGGCATGTTAATCAGGGCCGGAGCCTCCAACCGTAAGATGGTCGGCGCCCTGGGAGTAGACATCACCGCACTTTTTTCCGGTGTATTTGCACTGGGCGCCGCACTGGCGGGCCTTGCCGGCATGCTGATCGCACCGATCACCGAAGCTTCCATCGGTATGGGCAGCGATATCATTATCACCACGTTTGTAGTCATCATTATTGGTGGCATCGGGTCCATGAAAGGCGCGTTTCTGGCCGCTTTGCTGGTCGGTCTGATTGACACCTTCGGGCGTTCTTTTCTCGATGATTTTTTTAAGTTACTGATGTCAACAGAGGCGGCCGAGACCGCCGCACCAGCTGTATCGGCCATGCTTATCTACATTCTGATGGCAATCATTCTGGCGTTCCGCCCACAGGGATTATTCCCTCCGCTGAGCAGATAACGGGTCAATATGACCACCACAACATCAGCCCGCCCTGATCACAGGCAAAACCGCAATACAGAAACCACAAGGTTGTTGCTGGTATCTGCCCTTCTCGTGTTGATTCTGGCGATACTGCCGACAGTGCTGTATTTAACCGGCCATACATTCTGGTTAGATATATTTACACGACTGGTGATTCTGGCGATAGCCGCTGTTGGACTAAACCTGATTCTGGGACTGGGCGGGATGGTATCGTTTGGCCACGCAGCCTATATAGGCCTGGGGGCTTATGCAGTGGGAATACCTGCCTATCACTCGACCTACGGCGGTATGGATGCCATCGCCACCTACAATGGTTTTTTTCACCTGGCTCTGGCGCTGACGGTAAGTGCTTTATTCGCACTGGTCACCGGTATAATCTCCCTGCGTACCCGCGGCGTTAATTTCATCATGATCACGATGGCGTTTGCGCAAATGATGTACTACGCCATCGTGTCACTGGAAACCTACGGAGGAGACGACGGCTTAACAATAGATGTAAGATCCGAATTTCCAATCATTAGTCTGGATGACCCGCTTACGCTATATGCAGTAAGTTTTATATCATTAATCATTATTGTTTTTTTAGTACACCGCATCAGTAATTCCCGCTTCGGCCTGACCTTACAGGGCGCGCGCTCCAACGAAGAACGCATGCTGGCGATCGGCGTTAACTGTTATAAATATCAACTGGCTGCATTTGTAATGTCAGGAGTTATCTGTGGCTACGCCGGTTTTCTACTAGGCAATTTCACCACTTTTATCTCGCCCGAAATGATGGACTGGACGCGCTCCGGTGAAATAATGATTATGGTTATTCTCGGAGGTGCGACTTTCCTCTGGGGTCCGGTTATCGGTGCTATCGTATTTATTATTCTCGAATACGTACTCTCCGAAGTAACCGTTTACTGGCATCTGCCCTTCGGTTTGTTGTTAATATTTTCGGTATTGTTTTTACGCAACGGACTCGCCAGTGTGTTGCAGCGATCACATAGCCAGGCAGGTAAAGGGCAATGACAGAGTCCATACTGCAAGTGGTCAATCTATGTAAGAGCTTCGGGGGCGTGCACGCAACGGATCAGGTTAGCCTGTCTGTCAGGCACGGTGAAATTCACGCGCTCATCGGCCCGAACGGCGCCGGAAAAACCACCCTGATATCGCAGCTCTCCGGTTTGCTTCGACCGGATAGCGGAAAAATACTGTTCGACAATAAGGACATCACCGGCTACGCCGCTTATCAGTTTTCGCAGGCGGGGCTGGCCAGATCATTTCAAATCACCTCGGTATTTCAGGATCTAAGCCTGCTGGACAATGTGGCGCTTGCCGTGCAGGCAAACGACGGCCACGCGTTCAGGTTCTGGCACAACGCACGCAAAGACCAACGCCTGCGCACACCGGCAATGCAATACCTGCAACAAGTACAACTGTCCGATCAGGCCGAACAAATAGCCAGTGAAGTTTCTCACGGCGAGAGACGCCAGCTTGAAATCGCCATGGCACTGGCCACCAGTCCGAAGCTACTATTGCTTGATGAACCCATGGCTGGAATGGGTCAGGATGAATCATCACTGATCATCGAAATATTAAAAAACCTTCGTGGCGATAAATCCATCCTGCTGGTGGAACACGATATGGACGCGGTATTCGCCCTTGCAGATACCATCTCGGTGCTTGTTTACGGGCAGATTATCGCAACTGGCACCTCCGCGGAAATCAAAACTAACACGGCGGTTCAAAAAGCCTATCTGGGAGAGGATGCCGCCTGATGCTTGAAGTCAGCAACCTTTGCACATTCTACGGATCCAGCCAGGCACTGTTCGGTATTGACCTGCGTATTGATCAGGGTGAGGTAGTTACCCTGCTGGGCCGCAACGGTATGGGAAAAACAACCACCATCAATTCGATCATGGGAATTGTTAAACCCGCATCGGGAAACATAAGCTACAAACAACAAGTCATTTTTGGCAAGCCGTCATTTAAAATCGCCAAACTGGGACTGGGACTGGTGCCGGAAGGCAGACAGATATTTCCCAATCTGAATGTACGGGAAAACTTAGTTGCAACAGCCGCCAATCATGGACAAAAGCAAAATCCGTGGACAATGGATGCAGTGCTAAACATGTTTCCGCCACTCAAAACCCGACTCACGTCAATGGGCAATCTACTGTCCGGCGGTGAACAGCAAATGCTGGCCATTGGTCGCGCACTAATGACTAACCCCGATCTGCTTCTTCTTGACGATGCCACCGAAGGCCTCGCACCCATGGTCAGGCAGGATATCTGGGCTTCACTGGCCGAATTAAAAAACAACGGGCAGTCGATATTAATCGTTGATAAAAACCTCAATGACCTGATCCGTCTGGCCGACCGGCACTACATTGTCGAAAAGGGCAGAATAGTCTGGCAGGGCAGCACACAGGAATTTTCCGCCAGTACCTCGGTAAGAGATAAATTTCTGGGCATATAAGCTGCAATCCCCCACAGACCGCGAACGACGGATCAGTATTTTGTCCGGATATTTAAAATAAGTCACGTTCCCGATTGGAGCGTGACAGAACGACTTTTTAATAGTTATAGTTCAGCTATTTAAAAATGCGGATCATTGTGAAGTTTCACCACCAATTATCTAATTGCAGCCCGGCTAACCAACCTATGTCGCTCTATCGCAAACTTGCAGCCGCCCTTGTATCTGCCGCCCTGCTATCAGCTGCCTCGCTTCTGGTTTTCCAATCCAGCGACAACACCAAAGCTACATCTGCGCCATCCGGCATTACACAGAATCAGGCAAGCAAAAAATCATCGACACATTGCAGTCCGTATTCAACATCCACACTATATCGCCCACGCAGCAACAGCCTGACACTTACGCCTGCCGACAACTGGGTCCATGAAATAGAGCACGCCAGTCAGGACACCGAAATACTACTGGCAGACGGGATCTATGATCTGTTGCAATATTCTGTGCTGTTAAAAGACGATATTACGCTGCGCTCTGAAAGCGGCAATAGCGATGCAGTACTGATTCGCGGACCCGGTTATGACACACCAAACGAGGGCCTGATTATCACTGGCAATAACATCACTATTGCTGACCTTTCAATGACAGGGATGCGAGATCACGCCATTTCGGCAAAACCGGAAATAGCCGGCGGCGATGCACCGCATATCTACAACGTGGATCTCTATAACATCGGCACGCAACATATAAAAGGCAGCCCCGGTACAAGCAACGGCCTGATTGCCTGCTCTGCCATTGGCTACAAACCAAACGGTGCCAAAGGCGACTATAACGGTGCTATAGATTTGCACACGGCATCCAACTGGACCATACGAGACAACACCATCTACAACATTGCAGGCGATGGCTCAGGCTGCAATGTAGACAAGGAGTGCGGCAGTTATCTGACCGGCCCTGCAATCCTGATCTGGAACAATTCAAAAGACACTACTGTAGAGCGCAACACCATCACCGACAGCACGCGCAACATCGCCTTTGGACTAGGGCGTGGTCACGAAGGTGGAATCATCAGGGAAAATCATATCGTCCAGACAACGCCCGGAGATGCCGGTATAGAACTACAAAGCGCCACCGGCACCATCGTAGAAAATAATGTTGTCCTGTTAAAAGGTAACTATCGTGGCGCCATAGAATTTCGCGAAACCCGGGATATAGTAGTACGATCCAACACAATAACCTCACCGCCATGGGACAGAGGTGACAACCTGCGCCAGGACGTACACTCAAACACCATAGTAAAACATCCTGATTCCGATAAACCGGATACCACGGACTAGAAGTCTGCGTAGCGAGAGCGTGCCATGGCGAGAGCCCTTGTCTGCTTACACGATGGTACGATCATTTGAGGCGCATAGTTATTCAGTTGTCCCGAAACTGATCGATAATTACCACTGCCTTGGGCGCACCGTCTGGGCGCGTTCGCAGTAGCAGAGGTTCTGCCGCGCAAACTCCTGGGTAAAGTAAACACCACTTGTGGTATTTATCCTCCATTGATTGTCACGCATTATTTGCTAAAGCAGCAATTGCAGCGCCACTTGGTTTTAGCCGTTACAATGATGTGTTGCCTGATTATTCGCATTGGTTTTTCTAACCACAGGAACGGGACCCGTTAATTAACCGGAGGTTGGATTGCAAAAGATTTATGCTGAAGGTGTTTCTGTTTTACGCGAGTCTGTCCGGGTTTATCTGGCACTGTTAAAGATTCTTGTTCCTGCAATTATTGCAGTCAAAATATTGCAGGAACTTGGTGCGGTAGAAACCATAAGCGATCTTTTAGCACCGCTGATGAGTGCAGTCGGCCTGCCACCGCTGGCAAGTGTGGTTTGGGCAACAACATTACTCACCAACATCTACACCGGTATGGTGGTGTATTTTTCAGTAGCATCAGCGGACTCATTTTCTATAGCGCAAGCCACCACACTTGGCGCATTAATGTTAATAAGCCATTCGATTATTGTTGAGGGTGCGGTGGCCAAGCGTATCGGCGTGGCCTGGTGGATAACACTGCTCACCCGGATCATCGGTGCGTACGTATTTGCCTGGCTGTTACATAGCTTCTACAGCGGTCTGAATTTGGGTCAGCAGCCTGCTTCAATGCTGTGGCGCCCGGAAACAATTGATGGCAGCTTGCCAGCGTGGGCTTTTGATCAGCTCAAAGCCATTCTGGTGGTGTTTTTTATCATTGCGTTTCTGGTGTCTTTATTGAGACTGGTACGGTATATCGGTGTAGATAAGTGGATGCACTGGTTTATGAGTCCGATACTTCGGATTATCGGGGTGCGCCGTGGAGAAGTCAGTCGCAGTCTGTCGGAAATGTCTATGGTGGGAGCAACTTTGGGCCTGACATTTGGTGCCGGCTTGCTCATCAGGCAAAGAGACTCTGGCGCAATTTCAACACGTAACTCCAGAGTGGTGGGGAGTTTTATCGGTGTTTGCCATGGCCTGATCGACGATACGCTACTGGTGTTGCTGTTAGGTGCGCAGGTTAGTGCAGTGTTGTT
>CAKZVB010000114.1 GCA_937922015.1 uncultured Granulosicoccaceae bacterium | reverse complement strand
GGATTGGCCGGGTTAAACAAAATCATCCCGACGTTGGCACCCCCTTCAAGATCAGTAAGCCTCAGGGTAATGCCCCGGCGGATGATCATTGACCAGTGCGCACCACCGGGTAACTCATCGGTGTACATCAGTTCTTTGTCTGGAAAAATCTCTGCCATATTCAAGGGTTCGTGTTGTGATTGTTCTGGTGCAAGTGTATCAGCGCATTACCACTGAGGCTCGACTTCATCACCTACCGGTGTCATCCGTATCACTTCAGATAAACCATCATCTTCTGAGGAAGGTGAATGAATCAATTGACCGATATGCTGTCGCGTGCTGATGAACGGTGTTTCGAGCATTTGCCCGGCAAGCCTTGGGCGGGGCACGGGCACCTCGATCAGTTCCTGTACTTCACCGGGGTTGGCTTTCAACACCAGAATACGATCTGCAAGGAAGATGGCTTCATCAAGATCGTGCGTAATAAAAACGATAGTGATGTCGATATTGCGCCAGATCTCTAACAGATAAGATTGCATTTTTGCACGCGTTTGCGCATCGAGTGCACCAAACGGTTCGTCCATCAGCAGTATGCGTGGCTTTGCGGCGAGAGCGCGGGCAATGGCCACCCGCTGCTTCATGCCGCCCGATAACTGATGCGGGTAGTGATTGGCAAACCGTTCAAGACCAACCAAATCTATCCACTGCATGGCCTCCTGCAGTGCCATTGATTCTGAAATGCCGCGATTGCGCAGTCCGAACATGACATTCTTTTTTACCGTGAGCCACGGAAACAGTGTGTAGGTTTGAAAAACCATGCCTGTGTCTGGCCCAGGCCCGGTGACTCTGTCACCGTTTAGCAGCACTTGACCGGAGGTGGCAAACTCAAGCCCCGCCAGTATGCGAACCAGTGTGGATTTACCACAGCCCGACGGACCGATGATGGTCATAAACTCGCGTCGGTGTACGTCGAAACTGACATCGGTCAGTGCATTAACCGTATTGCCATTGGTGGAAAACGTTTTACCGAGGCTTTGTACCTGCAGAGTAATGTCACGCGCTTTAAGCTTGTCGAAACGATCGCGAACCTCAATAGTCTGTTGTTGATATTCAAGTGTCATCTTCACGCACCTGCCGACTGTTTATCACCACTTTTATCCCACGGGAAAAAGCGCTTCGCGAGCCGTGCCAGTAACATGTCGGTCAACAGTCCAATAATGCCGATAATAATGATCGCTGCGAAAACATTATCGAAATTTTTATACCGCGCCTGTTGGGTAATGAACCACGTTATACCCGAACTGGTGCCGATCAGTTCTGCCACAATCAGGTATGTCCAGGCCCAGCCAAGGAGTATTCTCAAGTCGCGATAAAGATCTGGCAGAATGCCGGGGATAACCACCTTGAACAACAAGGCGAGTTTTCCGGAACCCAGTGTCATCGCAGCTTCAACTAGGGCGGTATCGAGTTTACGTGTCGTGTTGGCAATCACCAGTACCTGTTGAAAAAAGGTACCGATAAATATAATGGCTATCTTCGGCGCATCATGAATCCCCAGTATCGCGACTGCCAGCGCACCGAATGCGGGGGCTGGCAGATAGCGAAAAAATTCGATAAAAGGTTCCTGCAGGCGTGATATCGCCGCATAGGTGCCGCACAGGACACCAAGTGGCACACCCACTAAACTCGACAGCGTGAAGCCCCAGAAGATAATCGTGATGCTGTGCCACAGACTCTCGTGAAACCATTGCTCACTCTTACGCCTGGGTTCTGTGGTAAACGATGTATAAAGCGCTGTTGCGACTTCGTGTGGAGCAGGCAGATACACCGGGTTGGTTGGTACCCCCTGCGGCAGTGCACCTCCGCTGGTGACCAGCTTGCCATATTCTGTTTCGAAGCGCTCGCGTTCTACCTGCATCCCCGTTTTAAAGTAACTGACATCGCCTGCGTCAGTGATCTTGATATTGGGGTGCCACAGGAAGGGCAGGTAGCTGATTGCTGACCATAGAATCAGTGGCAGTAAAAAAGACGCGATACCAAGTGCACGGTTGCGACCGGGTGACAAGCCAACCCGTGGTGTAAACCACGAGTTGGCATTACGTCGTGACATATCACTTTTAATGGTGGTGTCTGATTCCGGCCGGGTAGAAACACTTTGCTCGAGAGGCACCAATGAGTCTAAGTGACTCATGTGTTACGTATTGTGTGCCGCACGAATGCCAGGCCTACTTTTCAACGGTCAGGCTGGCATCGATATAACTCTCCAGATCCTGTGCCTCGGTGTATACCTGGTATTTCAGGTTGAAGTCATCAGAGATTTTGGTAGACCCCCAGATTGAATCAAAACCTTCAGCTTCAGCGAAGAATGCTTTAGCCTCGTCGAGATTAAGAAGCCTGGTACCTTCCAGGAACGGTGCATACTCCCCTGGCGAAAGCCCAACACGCGCAGACATAATCGATAATGCTTCGTCTCTGGTGTCGTCGCTATTAATGAAATCTACAACTCGGTACCACACGTCGACCAGTGTCGACCATTCATCGCGGTTTTCAGCAAGACTCTGTGGCGATACAGCCAGCACATCGTAAATCAGGCCGGGTTTATCTGCCGATGTGTACAGTGCCTTTGAGCCTGCCACCAGCGATAATGCCTGGCCGGAACTGGGTTGCCATGCCACGATAGCGGAAACATCACCCGACGCGAGCACCTGAGGTGTTTCGTTAGTGGGTACGTTTACCAGTTCAACGTCATCTTCTGTCAAGCCCGCATCTTCCAATGCGTTCAGCAGTAGCAAATGCCCGACAAAACCAACTTCGACCCCGACCTTTTTGCCTTTGAGGTCGGCAACGGTTTCTATATCCGGACCGGCAACCAGCATGTCGTTGCCGTTGCTATAGTCGCCGATGATAATCATCTTACCAATCGCGCCGGTGGCGCCGGTCACCAGTGTGTCGCCGTTTGTCATTAACACACCGTCGAGTTGTCCGGCGGCAAAGGCATCCATAGAAGCGACATAGTCAAACCATTCAAAGGTGACGTCTATACCGGCTTCGGCAAACCAGTCTTTTTCAATGGCCACCTCCCACGCAACCCAGCCCGGCCAGTCACTATAGCCGACAGTAAGATCAGCGTTAGCGCGGCTGCTGAAACTGGTGAGTAGTGCGGTTAGAAGAAATAGGCCGAAGCCCATTTTTCGGGCGGCGTGCAGGGGAGAGTTCATTCGCATCATTTTTCCAAGTGTTAAGCGGCGTGTTTACGTAAGAGGCGACACGTCACGACATGGATTATGCGGCACAGTGGCAGGCTGGGGTGCTGGTTATAAGTTGTCACCCCGATGCAAAAAATGCATCACGGTTGCAGTGTAGTGGTTGCAGAGTTGCCATGAAAATCGATTGAGTGCCATACGTACTGGCCAGATAACTTAGTCAGCACAATAGTATTTTCACAAAAAGGATTGGTATGCAGATCGGCAATTCCATTGCCGCCTTCCCAGTGCCCGTAAACGTATTCGGATCTGAAGAATTGCGCGTGTGGGGTAGCAGAATCATTATTGCCGAGTGTATTGTCTACACCAGATATCGGAACGCCTACTCCCATAGCAAAGTGATTGTCTGAAACGATCAAATTTCCCTGTAGATCGTTCGCGGTAAATCGAATGGCGGTAACGGGGGAGTCGATAATTTTCTGCCAGCGCTCGGCATAGTCCGCATGTATGCCGGTTTCTATCAAGGCCCCCTTATCATCAAAACTCAAGGTACCGGCATCAATGTCTGTCGGTGGTCCCTGCCAGTTGGTTTCACGGTGCCAGGTACAGACAGACTCTTCAAGTGTTGTATGTCCGGCGAAACCTTCGGCTGTTCTTAAAAGATAAAGATCTGATTCACTCAGGTTTGCGAGACAGCTGTGCCGGCTGATATCAGGCCGGTCGGGTGGTATGCGTATGTTGACAAACAGATTGCCTGCCTGTGACCAGAGCACCTGTGTTGTATCACTGCGCTGACCGTTAGCTTCTATCCAGTCACGTCGCCAGACACCCTGCAAAATATTTTCAGAAATCGGGGTAGACAGGCTCATCAGCTCCTGCACTCAGGCAGCGGCATGTTTAACGTGGTGAAGCCCCGCGATGGCAGATTTGGGGACAGTATAATGTGTACGTCGGTTCTTACCTATGGAATACGGCAGGTACCTGCTGGTCCTGGTCTGAGGGTACATCGCCTTCCTGGATTCCCTATCAGCCACCAACGGATTCGATACCCTACGGTGGTTCCTATGGCGGACTTTGCCTATGATGCTTCATTGAGCAGACTACAGGATTGTGAAATGCAGGTTAGTGAGGTTGGTGAGGGCGGCCTCTCTGACGAAAGAGATAATTTCCGAGTCAGGGTTTGGCATGTAGATAGTTTTCAGCCATTTCCGAAAGGTTTGTTGTCGCACTTCTCTGTGTGAATGTTCGGGTACAAGCCGGGCGGCCTTCTTGGTGACGTGCCCACACCTGCCATTTAACTCATGAAGTGGAACAACGAGGTACTTGACGACGAGTGGGGAGCAGTAAAATTCTTGGTCTGTCTACCAGGTCCAGTCTACTAATTCCAAATAGTCTTTCAGTTGGAATGGTAGACCGGCCGGCATATTTGCTCTTGGATTATCCAAAAAGCGTGCTAGCTGAGAGGTTGCTTGGCCATTGAGGGTCGACTGACTTTGCCTTGTCCCTCGCTGAAGGTCATCCTCCTAACCTTCCGGTTTAGATAACGACAAGTAAACAGTGTCAGCTACTTGTCAATCACTTCAGTGTTGTCCCCACGCCTGTGGGGAAGCCCTTAGATTGGCCAGGATCGTCCAAAGTGCTGCGGGACTATCCCCACAAGTGTGGGGAAATTTTGATAGCCATACAGTAAAACAGCACTATCTAGGTTCAATCCCCACGCCCGTGGGGAAACCTCAGTTTTCTTCATGACAAACTTTATTGACTAAGGGTCTATCCCCAAGCAAGCTGGGGGTCGGCAGAGTACAAGAATTTAACTGAAAAGTGAAATGAAAAACAGCCACTAGCAGTCGCGGATTGTGCGCGTCACCAATAAGACGCCACCATCACTGATGACATCCGTCACTGGTTCGCGCTGTGCTAGCAGCCCTAGTCCTTCCAGGAGCAGTTTTACCCAATCACTCCCTTAAAATACTCTCCCGGCCGCATTTTTCACAAATCGATGATGAACGAATTGCTTGTGTAAAGCGCCGAAAACTGATTCAGGTGTCTTTTTCAAAATAACCGTGTGTCTATGTATCATCTGAGGAAAATATTGTTGCACATCTCGCATGATCAAGCTTGACAAGTGGCGAGCCATGTTTGTCGCTCGATCAGGCGACCTGAGACACAGGTATTATCAACTGAGACTGGCGTAGTTCCTGGTTATTAACTGGGGCCAGATTGCCATGACCAGCGGTGACAAAGCCGCCGGTATCGACTTCAATTATTCCCCGATCCGACTAGACCGAGTAACGCAACTAAATTTTCGTCAATGGTCTAAGCAAAAGCATGCCATAGCCATATGCACGATGCCGTCCGACACCAGCGACTAGTTTGTTTTGAAAATTCTGGGCGCCGTTAATAGTTAGGTCACCGGTATAGATAATATCGGGTCCTAATTGTTGCTGAGAATTTCGTTTTATAGAGGTTTGCGTGAGACTTTTGATGCGAAGATTCTCGATCGAAAACGCCTCAGATACTCTATTGTCTAACCATTCGGAATAAATACTGGCTCTCGACTGCCTATCAGTCTCATGTCGTGTCCTATGTAAAAGATACGCGTCAACCTCAGCACCTTTCCTGAATTTTCCTGTGGTCTCTTTTAGTCGCCTCATTGGCCTTGTTCGCAATTCAAAACCTAATTTCTTACCAACTGGCCAATCTGAAGGCATGGTTTTTTGTTTTATTTCATCTACTGATAACACCGTGAGTATCTCCGGTGTAGCAACATCTTTAGCCGTTTCACTCAGTGTTTTTTCATCAATCGATGTATACGCGTAAAGATTAGCGCCATGCGCCGCCATGAGCCGAAATGGTTGCAGCATGGACTTACCAAACGCTTCAGATAAAAAATGATGTAGTGCTAATCCCTCATCGCCGTTGTAACCGCGTATTGCTGCATTCTTTCTTAACGCTGCTAAATTTATTGGCAAACTGACCATGTATAAGCTTGTCACAAGGTCACCTCTGGATTAATCCTGCCTTCCACTATCTTACGGCTACCGCCATGCAACCCTTGTTGCCAGCGACGTTTATCTAAAATATTAGTCACTTGATGTATCGCATGACCGTTATCTGGACCGCTATCTAACGGCCAGATCGCCCTTAAATTATTCTGACCTGGCACCTTACGTAAAGCCTGGTGGGCATTTTTGGCAAAAACCGTCCCTTGATACAAAGGTACTGATGGCAGACATGATTTTCGTCCTATAAAAAGGGGACGTGCTGGATAGAACAGGGCGCGTTTCAGTGCTTCAATATTTATTGACTCGTCTTCGTAGTCCAAGCTCACTAATGCTCGTACGCTAGCGTCTCTCAAGTAGTGCCTGAGCCGTCGATGTGGTGCGCTGTAACTTGCACCGTCACGACCCTCGGGCTCACCACGTGTGGTCCAGCCCTTGTCATTCCTTTCAAGTTTGGCGTTTTGTGTTTCGATCAGTCTATCTGTTGTGCGTTCGATACGTGCACCAAAAACCAGATGATCTTGCAAGAGTTGATGCAATTGAAAGTCCGTTCGTCGCCAACCCATTGCGTTGGCAAACAGGCCGGTGATAGCAGATTGGGTAGGGAAATCCCGAGTCTCACCAATGTGATCTATCAGCACTCCGCCGAATGACATTAACGGTGATTCAAGATTTACTATTAACCACTTTCGATCAGGCATACTATCTACTCATCAGGTGCTTGCTCGACAACACCGGATGCCCAATCGGCTAATGCACCAAGATTCAGTTTTTTTGCCTCGACACCATTCAGGTTGCCGTCGACACAAATGTATCGTCTTTCCTCGCCCGTATTATAAGTCGAATCGAAGCCTTGTAATTGAGCACGTAAAGCATCGCGAGCGATAGAGAAGTTATTCGAAATCTCTTGTCTAAAAGCCCGTGACAGAGAACGCGGTTGGCGATCTCCTGCTTCTATTAGCATGAGATCTGCGCGACCATAAGGGGCTGTAGACCCACGTTTCGCCCCGGGTGAGACTTCGGCTATTAGGTGAATCAAACTTTTTGTCGCCGCCGATGCGATACGCTTGTCCGATCCGCAGTTCTGTATCAAGCCTGGTAAGTCAATCACGACATAGCCATAGAAGAGCCCACAAGTTAGTTCCGTTTCTTGTATTGTGTCTGCCCCAATAAAATCGTTATCAACTTTAAGATCGTCTACCGCAGTGAAGTAATCGCCTTCGGTTTCGGCGGCGTGAACGGTAAACGCGTGTGCTACATGCACTGGTGCGTCAATATTTGCGGCAGGGTCGGACGTTACCATTCGACCGAATAGTGCACCCACTAGCCCTCCGGGTAATTGCGCACCCTTTGTCATTGTCTTGTAGTTCGCACTAGTCCTCAGCTCATTTGCTCTAGTTTGCGCTTCATTAGCGTTTTTGGCGTTCCGTGCAATCGATGCAGCTTGTGCTGCTAGCCAGTCGATTTCCGGTTTACCTAGAAGCAGTGTCTGTCGACTTTTTTTTCCTTTGTCAGCCTTGTCGCCGTAAACGAAACGCTGGAACAAGGGTTCAATCGCATCGACGATGGAATCGTCATAATTTCCTCGCAGAGGCTGTATTACTTTCTCAGTCACAAGCTCACGAGAGCGAAACGCTGGCTCGAAGCCTGGGATGTTTTGAATGGCATTCGGATCATTTTTTGCCATTCTCCAGTGACGTTTGAGGCACTGAGAGGAAATTCTGGTTCGCGACGTACCTCCGTAAAGCAATCGTTTGGCCTGACCTGTGTCATCTCGATTTAACAACGCAGCCGTATATGAGTGCAGAGTGTGTACTTGCAGGAAACGCGGGTTGTTCACCGTGATACCTCTGTGGAATGTTTTTGATATTTCTGTTTGTAGTAATCCTCAGCCAATCGTCTGGTATGTTTGACATCTTCACTCAGCAGTAGGCAAGCGATGTCGAAGCAATTGATTCCTTCGGTATGCCTATTGGAGATCCAACGGGCAGCACGTTCGATGGCTTCTGAGCGACCATGATGTGGGACTTCAATCAAGCGCATCAATTGTGTTTCCGGGTAGTTAACCCGACACAAGATTCGGCCGAGTGTGTTCTGCTTTAAGTGCAGCTTATTGATTCCATTTGGTGGACCTTGAGGGGTGAGAATTGCCATGGTTTTTACCAGCTGTATAACATGATCACTAGAGTCGGACTCCGTGGACACAATTACCTGCCAATACTCCAGGACTCCGGGTCCATTGTTTTGCATACGACGTAGTCGTGCAATCTGATCTGGACGCATCTTTAGCAGTTCTTTTGAAACGTGTTGCACCAGATCGCAGATTGAATTATCGCTAGTCATGCTGTGAAGCTGTATCCGTTAAATCCGGAAACGTTGTGCGGATTGTGTGCATAAAAAAACTGTGTGCCTTTGCCGCGGCGCGTGGTCGATAGAAGCTGGTAGATGGGATTTCACTGAGTGCGGATTCGAATATTATTTGTGTTTTCTTCCAAAGTAAGGTTTTAAATTGGAGTGAATGTTCTACAACGGTGTCTCTGTCATCTATGCAATTGACGCAGAGCCATAGATGACGAAAGAAAATTGAGTCAGCGTATCGATCAAGTCGATCACTATGCAATTTCGCGTACTTGTACTGTTCTTTTCTCTTTTTCTTGCTATCCCCAGACGCCACCGCAAGTACCAGTGATTCCGTTAGAGCCCTGTCGAAGGCTGCGATGCTTTGAATTAGTAATTGTGCAAGTTCGTACACTTCTTTTTGGCGTCCGCCAATCTTTTTCATTGTTTTTGCGCTTACGGGTACAAGTCTGGACTTAAAGCCTCCGGTTCTGCTATTGCCTCGCGCAAGAGCCATTGCGATCAACATCATATTATCTACATCACTCGCAGTTGGACGTGCCAGTAATGGAGTCTCCCAATCGCCACTCAGGAATAGCTCAGTGATTTTTCGATAGTTTAATTCTCCCTTCTCGCCTAGCGTAAAACATTTTCTGTCTGCAATATGTATGGGTTGCCACGGGTCACCCAGTGATCCATTGAGATGTTTTGTTTTAAGACGGGTATCTCTGGAGGTACCCTGTAGTGCAATTAATCTTTGAGTGTGGCTCTCTAATCGTACACGCCTGCAAATCTCGATAAACCACTGATCGAGTTGCTTCGTCTGGATTTGTGTGGACTCAGGCCAGGGAGACAGCCATACGAGCGCTACGCCATCTTCCTTGGCAAAATCAAGACTGTGGCTGTTATCCCGTGTTCGTGTTAACACTGATAAATCTCTTTGGAACCAACAGCTGGGGTTCACTAGATTTTGTCGTTCATGGACATTTTGTGGTGACAGACTGAACAGACTTCGAGAGGCGCTACCCTTGTTCATTCGAGCAATGCCTTGATAGCCACCCGCGCCGCCAGCGTACCCGTCACCAGTTTGCAGTGAAATCAGCGCAAAAACCCAATCTTCCACGGTGTTCTGGCTGCAAATCGATTGCTTCAGATCATGATTTTTTGAAGTGATCAGAAGATCCAGGTCATCTGGTGTAGCGAGCACTTTTTTAAGCGTGATACCGTCAGGTACGGCAGGCTGCATAAATGCCGGTTGCTGCCAATCATCAACAACCAAGCGCCAAGGGTCATCTGTCAAGTACTTTATAGTTAAAGAGCGTAATAGGTGTTGCCAATGCTCGGGATCAGTGGGTATAGCCGTCAGCTGATTGCGGTGCATCGCGATGGCTGCCAGCTGCACCAGAAACATATGCCAAAACATTTGCTGGTGGGCGCGTAGCGCTGAAAAGTCCTCGACCTGTCCAGTTGCGAGCATCGCCAATACCTCTGGTAGTGCTAGTGATTTTTTCTCACCATTGCGCAACTCTGTACTAAACACAGGGTCGTCCAGCAGGTTATTACCCATGGTGCTCACTTGTTTAATTTCTCCAGATCATGAGGCCGCAGTGAAAACGATGCTGTCCTTGGCCAATTACCAGGAAATTAGTCGTCCGCTTGACGTCAGCTGGCACGGTCGTGTGGCCTTAAAGTATAACTTTGTCAGAGCTGCTGTCGATAGTAGTGTTAGTACGACATTGCGTTAATTGTCTGATTAAGGTAACACGTTCGCATGGACCAGATAGCTTCGTGCTGGGTATGTTTCTCCTTGCGCGGATAACTGTGCTTCTGGTTATGTCTGCGATTATCGGATTATTTAAGGTTGCGATATGTTTAATTTGCAGTTGCGATTCCTCTTATTAACTAAGTTAACGAGAACTTGAAAACCCAGCACGTTGGTGGCTTATCGTATTGTATAGGGCTGTGATATGGTCAATTTCCTGTTCATTATTATTCTATTTACTAAGTTTCGGAAATAGCAGAAACCTGTGTTAACCAAGCTATGGGTTTTTATCTGCTGTGTATGTAACCGTGCCATCGAGAGTATCTAACAACATTTATTACAGCTTTAAAGTAGTCGTACTGTATAACGTATTTAAGGTTTACGGTAGGAAAGTTTGATATTTACTCAATATCTCCACTTTTCAGATTCATGTTTTGGCACCCATATTGACTGTGGTGTTACAACAACGATGATCGCTGTTGATTGTTAGTGACTGTATGTTCTGCTTTTACTCGCGATTGATGTCTGAAAGCCTTAAAAACTGTTGAGTGATGCAATGCGGAAAAAGCAGGTTGAAAATAGTCAAGCTAAAGTAATGTCTTTGCAGGCGCTGGAACAAAGAATATTACTTGATGGTGCAGCAGGCGCCACATTTGTTGACGCGGCTGTTACGGATATTATCAATGATGACATGGATGCTGCCATTGATGTTCTGCCCACATTAGCGCCATCGTTGCAATCAGATGCCGTTGAGGAGTTTACCGGTGCGTTTGCAGATCGCTTTTCTGCTGAATTGGTATTTATCGATCGCGCTGTTGTTGATCTTAAAAACTCTGACATTGAGGATTTACTTTCCGGTATCAAAAGTTCTATACCCGTTTACGTAATCGATGCGGATAGTGATGGTATAGATCAGATTGCTTCTATTTTGGCTGCCTATTCTGAGATTGACGCAATTCATATCATATCTCATGGCGACCAAGGGCAGCTAACACTTGGTTCCGGCATTTTGGACAGTGACAGCATGCAAACTGACTACATGGCAGAGCTTGCTGCTATCGGTGCCGCAATGTCTGAGCATGGAGACATCCTTCTTTACGGATGCGATTTTTCTTCGAATGCAGAAGGTGAGGCCGCCACCGCTTTGCTGTCGCAATTAACCGGTGCTGATGTAGCCGCTTCCGTTGACTATACGGGCGCTGTAACAAAAGGGGGGGATTGGGACCTTGAGCACACCGTTGGCGTGGTGCAAACACAGGCTATAGCTGCTGTTGCGTTTGATGGTATTCTGATGGATACCGATGGCGATCTTGTCGACGATGTTGATGATCTTGATAAAGACAACGATGGCATTCTTGATGTTAATGAAGGAATAGGTGTTGCGGAGCTGCCACCGAGCGGTACAGCTGGTGTTTACGACGCGATACCGGTCGGCCACCGCGGCTTCTATCAGGTCATTAGCACCGCTTTGAACGGCGGCGGCGGTGAGGGCCAGCTTTATATGCTGGATGCCGATAACTCTTCCTACATTCCGTTCCCGTTAGCACCGGCGCTTGATGCGGGTGGCAACCCTGCCTATGCCCAGGTAAACGGCCTTGGTTACGCCGAAAACATCAACGCACCGGTTGGAGTTATTCAGGTTGCGCCGGCGGCAGGAGTTACTGATGGGGCCGGGAACGTCCTACAACAGGGAGACCTCATCAAGTACGACGCGGATGGTCAGATATTTCTGATTGGAAGACCAACCACTCCTCAAGGTCCATCAGCCGCTGACGTCTACAATAATCAATTACATATTAAGGCAAGCGGTGGCATCCACGTTTATGATGTAACTGGAGCGATTGGATCGACAGCTGATCCGCTTGTTATGGCTTACAGTGTTCCCGATGTGGACATTGACTTTTCACAAGCGGGCGGAAAGTTCTATCAGATAGATAAAAACACCACAAATCTTCAATACTGGGATGCGGCGTCAGCCACTAACGGTTCGACCCAAGCTCTAAACTCAGTGAGTGTTGCCGGTCTGCCAGCGTCTGGCTCTTATGGCGCATCATTCGTGGCGACAGGCCCGAATGGTCCGGAGATCTACTTTTCCAGAAATCAAAGTGGCGAAGTGTACCGTATTGACGGTTATGACACACCCACACCAACAGCAGTGCTCGTTGCAACGGGAACAAAAACCAGTAGTAACGATGGAGCATCTCCCGGAAGTCTTCAGCCACCATTTGCAGACGTTGATTCCGACTTCGACGGCATACCAGACCAATGTGATCTCGACAGCGATAACGATGGCATCAGTGACTTGTACGAAAGCGGTGACGCAGCAGGGATAGCACTCGATGCCAACGGCGATGGCAGGCTTGATCTGACAGAGGCAGTT
>CAKZVB010000113.1 GCA_937922015.1 uncultured Granulosicoccaceae bacterium | reverse complement strand
ACTGGATTCTGGTTGATCTGGGTGATGTAATTGTGCACGTAATGACAAGAGAGTCGCGAGATTTTTATGCGCTTGAAAAACTCTGGACCATGGAGCCGTCGGAGCGCGAGGCGCAGCGACAGGATGGTGATGTGGTCACTGACGACACTGAAATGACCGACAATCCTGTGGCAATCACGGAGCATCCGGATGCCCCCGATGACACCGCTACCCGCTAGTTCCGGGCTACGACAGTAACTGTCCGGGGTTAAACTCTTCGTGGAAATTTATCTGCTGGCCATTGGTACCCGTATGCCGAAGTGGGTGGATGATGGCTATGCCGATTATGCTAAAAGACTGGGGCGCGACTGTAAGCTGATCCTCAAGGAAATCCCTTCTCCGCGTAAAAGTAAATCTGAAGACGCAGCCAGAGTAAAGCAACTGGAAGGTGCGCAGCTTATCGCGGCAATCCCGGCTGATGCCTATGCCGTGGCGTTGGATGAGCGTGGTAAAAGTCATAGTACAGATGCTATTGCCGCCAGACTGGGTCAGTGGTTTGAAACCCATCGCCGCGTGGCTATTTTAGTCGGTGGCGCTGATGGCCTGTCAGAGGATTGTCTGTCACATTGCCGGGAGCGCTGGTCGTTGTCCGCAATGACCTTTCCACATGCGCTGGTCAGAGTAATTATTGCTGAGCAGATTTATCGAGCCCACAGTTTAATGAACAATCATCCGTACCACAGGGCATAATACCCGCTGAGACACTACACTGGCTGGCGACTAAATTTTCCGTGAATTCTACCTTCCCTTCTATCGTTTTAGCGTCGGCCTCTCCGCGCAGGCTGAGTTTGTTGCAGCAGCTTGGCCTTGAGGTTGAGGTATGCCCGGCAAATATTGATGAAAGTATTGTCGGGAACGAGACCGGGAGTGAATATGTAGGCCGGCTCTGCGCTGAAAAATCAATAGCGGTAGCAGCAGATTACACCAACCATCTGGTTGTTGGTGCGGATACTGCGATCGAAATTGACGGGCAGATACTGGGTAAACCCACTGACCGGAGTGACTGTCTCAGAATGCTGAAAATGATGCAGGGCAGGACCCATTGTGTGTACACCGGCGTGGCGATTACCGGACAGGGCAGAACAGAAACCTGTGTTGTCGAAACCGTTGTGCAGCTTATGCCAATGACAGAAACCGAAATAGACGCCTACTGGGCAAGCGGTGAACCGCAAGGTAAGGCCGGTAGTTATGCTATACAGGGTTTAGGCGCGATGCTTGTTCAGCGAATCGAAGGCTCGTATTTTAATGTAGTGGGCTTGCCGTTGCACGAAACTGCACATCTGCTCTCACGGTTTGGTGTATCTGTGTTGAGCATTCTCAATGGAGCTGGTTTGCTCGATTCGTCACACGGGACTGATACGTGAAGGGCCACATTGTCGGGTATGCTTGAAGAAATTTTAATAAATGTCACGCCGCAGGAAACTCGTGTTGCGACAGTCGAAAACGGCGTGCTCAACGAGATGTGCATTGAGCGTCAAGCGAAAACGACGCTGGTTGGTAATATCTACATGGGAAAGGTGGCTCGGGTGCTCCCTGGAATGGAGGCCGCTTTTGTTGATATCGGGCTGGATCGGGCAGCGTTTCTGCATGTCTCGAATATCACCGGTAACACCAGCGTTGATGACAATGGAGACAAACAGCAAAAGCACATTCGGGAATTGCTGCGAGAAGAACAAAAGATACTGGTGCAGGTTATTAAAAACCCGTTGGGAACCAAGGGCGCCCGATTAACCACTAATCTAACAGCGCCCTCACGATATCTGGTTTACATGCCTGGTGACCCGACGGTCGGTGTTTCCGCGAAGATTGAAGACGAAGCCGAGCGTGAACGGCTGCGTGAGATTGTGCGACGTTTTCAGCTTGAAAATGAAAATTCCGAAAACGGCTATATTGTGCGCACAGCGGCAGAGGGCATTGACGAAGAATCGCTGGCTGCTGAGGTCGTTTTTCTGGAAAAACTCTGGCATTCGATCGACGCTAGTATCCAGCAGGCGAAACCGGGTGATCTGGTCTATGCAGAGTTGCCGCTGGTCAAGCGCACGCTCAGGGATCTGGTAGGGGTATCAGTTGAGCGTATAAGAATCGACTCGCGGGAGTCGTTTGTATCATCGTGCGACTTTGCGAGAAAATACCTCCCGGAGATTTTGCCGCGTATTGAACACTACCCCGGTGAACGTCCTATATTCGATCTCTACGGGGTCGAAGACGAAATTCAAAAAGCGCTTGATCGTAAGGTGCAGCTTAAATCGGGCGGACATCTGGTGTTTGATCAGACAGAATCCATGACCACCGTCGATGTAAACACCGGTGCTTTCGTAGGTCACAGAAATCTGGAAGAAACTATCTTCAAGACCAACCTGGAAGCGGCGCAGGCTATTTGCCGGCAGCTGCGGTTGCGAAACCTGGGTGGCATTATCATTATCGACTATATCGATATGACTGTTGACGAGCACAAGCGTCAGGTAATGCGAGCGATGGAAAAAGCACTGGACCGTGACCATGCAAAAACCCAGGTCTGCGAGGTTTCTTCTCTTGGTCTGGTAGAGATGACACGCAAGCGAACCAGTGAAAGTTTAGAGCAGACTTTATGTTCAGAATGCCCCACATGCAGCGGTCGAGGCTTGTTGAGAACCGCTGAGACGGTTTGTTACGATATTTCACGTGAAATTATTCGTCAGGTGCGTCAGTTTGATGTCAAATCGTTAACAGTAGTGGCAGCACCGGAGGTGGTGGATATTTTCCTGGATGAACAGTCGCACTATTTTGCCGAGCTGGAAACTTTTGTCGACGTGCCGATTCGATTGCAGGCAGAGACCATGTACAATCGTGATCAATACGATGTCGTGATTGTATAGCGAATCTAAACGATCATCGTGTAGCTTTCGGCAATGCCCTGGCAGATCTGGTTTATCGGAAAATCGTCTGGTTTATAACTTGTGGCATTGCTCGTTCATGGAAGATTCAGCACATACGTTTAATGTAGCCTTACCCGGTCTTTTGTGCAGCAACGACTCGCCCGCTTGTCGTAGATGCCGGTCCGCTGGCAAGCCGGTTTAATGCTGGTATGGACTCATCGTCCGCAGGTACTGACTCTTTGACTCAACTTTACATAACTTTCATCACGGGAATTAAAGCAAACTACTAATGTTTGTCCGCGCTCTTACAAAAACAGGTAAGTGGTTGCTGTATCTTTTGGCAGGGCTGCTTATCCTGATCGCTATGCTGGCGACCTTTGCAAGGTTGGCTGTGTTCTATGGCGAAGACTACAGTGAGCAACTGGCATCGGTGGTGAGCCGTTATATCGGCAGCCCGGTTCAGATTCGCGATATTGATCTGGTATGGAACAGGTTCGATGCCAGTGCCAGTTTGTCGGATGTTCGAATATTGTCAGAAGACAGTGCAGAAACATTGTTGGTGCTGCCCTCGATAGAGCTGGAACTGAACCTGCGCGATATGCTTTTGCAGCGAAACCTGTCTGTGCGCAAAGTGCAGCTAAAAAACCTGTCACTGGTGGCGGCCTATGAGGGGCACGGTGAATTAAAAATACACGGCTACGAGATTTCCAGAAAAAATGAATCGGAAAACCAGCCACTGGAGGTTGACGAAAAAACCACGCTTAACGATTCGCAGTCCCTGGGACCAGAGGCTATCGAAAGCCCGGCCGATGAAGTCAGTGGTCGCGGACACAGTGCCCTGAGCTGGCTATTTAATGCCGAACGCATCGCCATTCTGGATAGTGATATTACCCTGACAGACAGCACCCGCGAGAAAACCTACCGCGTTGATAATGTCGATATCAGAGCGTTTAACAGTGGCGATCTGCATCAGATACGTATTAACAGTGCGTTGCCCGGAGCGATGGGCGAAACCAGTGTGGCTGCCTTCGATTTCACCGGTCAGGCGGATAACGTCAATGACTGGACCGGGCAGTTTTATATTAATGCCAGACAACTTAATCTGGCCGGTGTATCTGACATCTGGCGCGAACAGCTGCAAACCTACAGTGGACGTACCGATATGCAGTTGTGGGGGCGTTGGAGAGGTACTCGTGTCAATCAGCTCAGAGCCGTCATCAATGGTGTTGATCTTGAGCTTGGCCTGCCCGTTGTAAATTCCAGCGAAGTGGCAACACTTGCGGCAGATAATATCAATATCGATCTTGACTGGACCCGTACAGCAGAGGGTTGGGAATCCACGTTTACGAGGTTCACTATAGATGCTGCCGGCACAACGGCCGGTGATGGACAACAATTAAATCTGGACGGGCTGAGCGTGTTTAGCCAAAGAGACGCGGCAGGTACTCGTGAAGTTCGAGTTGCCGGTCCTGATGTGCCTGTAGAACATCTGCAGCCGTTGCTTAAATTTGCGAACGCAGTCGCACCGTCTGGCTTGCCGCTGCATTCACTGGCAGCGGGAACCATCAGCAACTGGCTTGTGGCCACTCAGAAACGAAATTCGATCTGGCAGCTTTCTGCAGTCAGGGCCGATCTGGATCAACTGGATGTGCTGCCAATCCAGGATGACATGCCCGGGGTAAGTGGATTGACTGCAAGTGTTTTTTACAGAGATGGTGCAGGCAGTGCAGTGATAAAGCCACAACAGCTCAACATCTCGTTGCCTAAGTTGTATGAAAAGCCCTTACCGCCGCTTTCAGCTCAGGGAACGCTTGAATTTGCCCGCGTTGATGACAGCTTTGTCGTTGCAACTGAAGGGCTGAAGGTGGGTTCTATAGATATAGCAACCGACAATAGCTTTCGTTTGCAGTTAAAACAAAACGGCCAGCGACTGATAGATGCAGTGACCTCGATTAGTCATGTTAATCTGGCAAAGGCCAAAGACTATTATCCGACCAAAGTAATAAAGCCAAAGTTTCTCAAGTGGTTGAATAGTGCCATCGTTAATGGTGATGTGGTACGCGGTCAGGTATCCATGGCCGGGGATCTTGCCGATTTTTCACCGGCTGATGGTCGCGGTGTGCTGTTTGGCGAGGCAGACATTGTAGACAGCACGTTGAAGTTCAGGCCTGACTGGCCTGCGGCAACGGAAATGGATGGCAATATTACCTTTGACGGTAAAGCTATGCGCGGGCGTGTTTATCAGGGAGCTATACGGGAAGCCAGATTCAGTGATGCCCGTCTATATATTGCCGACTTTAAGTCACCGGTTCTAGAGCTTCAGACCAATGCGATAGGTCCTCTTAACGATATGCTGGACTTTGTACAGCGTGGGCCGCTGGCAAAAAAGATTGGTAGCTTTTTTGGTGATGCCACCGGTTCCGGCGCGTCACGCATGGCACTTGATCTTTCCATACCGTTGAAGCGTGAGCAATTGAAGCTGTTGCGAATAGACGGATCTATGCATATTGAAAATGCACAAATTAATGCTGCCAGATTTGGTCTTGATTTCGAATCAGTGACCGGGAAAATTAATTTCAATCGTCAGGGTGTGTCCTTTGATTCGTTGTTGGTTCGCTACCTCGGTATACCACTTGAGGTAAATGCGGTACAAAAAGTTAAAGGTGATAAAACCGTAAATACCATTACTGTTGATGGCCCGGTGGCGGTATCCAGTGTGCTGCAGTCTTACGGCGTACCGATGACAGATGCGTTTCAGGGTATTTCAGACTGGCGCGTTGAGTTGCTTGTTACACGCAGTGCGCCGGGTAGAAAAGCCACCGTAGAGCTGACCGCGTCAAGTGATCTGTCCGGTACCGCTGTCGCTTTGCCAGTGCCTCTTGATAAGCCCTCAGATACGTTAATGGCAGCGCAGGTTTACCGCAATTTTTCTGAAAAAGACAGTGACTGGTGGATTGATATACCGGGTCTTGCACAGACCAGAATCAGAATAGGCAAGGATAAAAAGCTCGAGAGTATGGCAGTTGCGCTCGGTAGTTCGAACAACACTGTTCTTCCCTGGCGCGGTCTGGCGGTGCATGGGGATGTGACCCGCATCGATACACTTGGCTGGCTGGATTTTGCCTTTGCGGCGCGTGATTCCAGTAACAGCAAAAGCACGGAGCCTTTTCCGTTGTTTGCCAAAGTGTCTGCCAGGTCGTTGCTGGTGGGTGGCCAGGATACAGGTAACGGCGTCTACATTGCCTATCGTGACGGTACCCACCAGGTGCACCGAATTGAGAGCGCGTACGCTAATGGTGAACTGCTGTTGCGCAAGGACGCCAGCTCAGATGAGCCATTGGTGCTGCGGCTGGATAACCTGGATAAGAAGTTGTTAGAGGTACTTTCGACAGCGAATTCCAGTGATTCAAAGGTGACAGGGCGTTCATTTGATCCTCGAACAATTCCTCCTCTTGACGTGATTGTAAAGGAATTGAAATGGGATAATTGGCGTTTTTCCCGCGTAGCGCTTAGAACCGAACCCGAAGATCGCGGCATGGGGATAACCGGACTGACCGCCCGTCAAAAGTCGATGCGTGTCAGCGGTAACGGACGTTGGGAGATTTATGATGCCAGTGGCAGTGCGTCACACGCGACCACACTTGATCTTAATGTGACCTTCGATAACGTTGGTCAAAGTATCAAGGCTGTCGGTGGAGGTGAGTCGTTCGCCGACGGGCAGGGTGAAGTTGCGTTGTCGCTTGGCTGGCCGGGAGCTGCGTACAAGCCTGATCTGAAGGAGATGACAGGGCAGCTGTTTTTCAGTTTGCGCAACGGGCGAATTCTGGGAGTTGAACCTGGCGCGGGCAGAATTCTTGGCTTATTTGCGCTGCAGGCGCTGCCGAGACGACTGACGCTGGATTTCCGCGATATTGTCCGAACCGGACTTGAATATTCAACGATTAACGGAAACTTTGCCATTGCGAACGGGCGGGCTTCCACGCAGACGCTGCTGCTGACAGGCCCGGTTGCTGAGATTCTGGTGCACGGCGACTCCGATTTTGTCAACCGCACCTACGATCAAACCGTCGACGTACTTCCACGAGTCAGTGGCGCATTGCCTTTGATAGGAGTTCTGTCCGGTGGACCCGCAGCGGGGGTCACGGCGCTGGTCGCCGATGGCATCCTGAAAGGGCTGGGTGTCAATCTGGACGAGATAGGTCGCCGGCGTTATTTATTGCGTGGTCCCTGGGATACGCCGAGCTGGGAGACGGTTAACCTTCAGAGCACGCAATAGGTTGTTCTATTGCGGGTTGGATCCTGCGCTGTCGCGAAGCAGTTGCAGCAGTGTCATGCTGGCCTTTTTCGCTTTGTTGCTCAGTGCCTGAGCCTCTTTCCGTTCGTCGTCCCCGGCCTCGTCGGGCAGTTCAACAGTGGCGTTGATCTGTCTGATCAACTGCCTGATCTTTTGCATATTCGCCTGCGGGTACTGCTCGCGAAGAGTGTCAACGTGATCTGAGAATGCTTCAATCAGGTTGTCTCGCATTACCTCGTGTCTGCTCGCGGGGCTTTTCGTGGCGCGGACCTGCGGATTGTCGAGTTGCGCACGCCATTCGTCTACCTGCTCTGTCTTGCGCATCAGCTTGCTGATAAACATCAGGTGCCGCTTATGAGCGCCACGCGTGCTTGCCGGAGGGCAGCTGTTAATGGCGTCGACGATTTCCGGCGGCAGCGACAATTTTTTTAATTTTCTCGACGACAGAGTAGTGAGCAATCGGGCGAAATCGCGGACTTCATCGGCTTCTCGTTTGCGCTGCGATTTGCTGGGCTCAGGATTTTCCAGGTTTTCTGACTGATCAATGTCCTCTTCAGCCTGGCGTTGTTGCGATAGCATCAATATTTCTCTGGGCTATTTGTTGTACATAAGCAAATGTTGCGAAAAGTTAACATATTTTCTTGACAGTTAATATGGATAAAAGTTAACGTGCGGTAAGTGAATCCTGACTCTGAGGTGATAGGCTAGGGTCACTGGGTTGCAAAAAAACAACAACATGGACAAGCGGGCTATTGGATGGCCTTCGCAACACAAATAATTTACCCCTTGCGCTATTAGATCACTCTACTGGCGTTGATGTAAGAGCGAACATGAATACAGTAACTAGAAAACCAGGAGCTTTTTCAGTAGCCATTGCGCTGTTGACTGTACCGGTGGTTTGTTGGTCAGCGCCGTACTCCGGTGGAACAGACTACAAAATCACACTGCCCGGTGCTGAACCCTCATTCAGCTGGCAGACAGACGAAAGCGAACACGCTGTCCGGCCTCGCTCGGAAATGCTCTTTAAGTTGTCTGCTAATTCGGATGGCGGGGATGAAAAAGCACAGGATTCACCGACGTGGAATAGCGATCTTAGCCTGCGACGTATCGATTTTCTGAGCCCGGGGGAGGCCCGAATGCAGGATCTTCACAAAGGCTTTGCCTACTCGGCAGGCGTCGATTTTAAGCACCCGGCAGCCGACTCAAACGAAATTGAAGACATCAGTAATCTGTCGCATTTTATAAGTAGCAGGCAGCTGGGGATTCACTTTGGCAGGCTTGGTACGGTGAACTACAGCGGTCTTGATCTGAGCTTTCGACAGTTCAATGATAACTCACTGGCGATCGAGAACGAACAGGACGACAAAGAGCTCTGGTCTCTTGGTGTGACTACCGGTCGCAGATTTTCACTGACAGGCCTGGAAACAACAGATCCTATGTGGACGGTATCACTTCGAGGTCAGTTTAATCTGGTCGAGAAACCCGACGACAGTGTTGCTGTAGAAAACCAGCAGTGGTATTTGTCACCTGGCTTGCATTGGGAACACGATAGCTTTCGCATGAGCGCCGATGTACTTATGCCGTTTTTACAAAGCGGTGAATACGAAGAAGAAACTGACTACCGGATTCGAGCAAAAATCCAGAAACGTTTTTAAGCTGTATTGGCAACACGCCATTAGAATTTGATAACTTCCCAACCCGACGGCGTTAGTGAGCCATCACTAAGCAGGATGCGCTTGTCTGCTGCAATGTGGCTGTAGAGACGCGTGAGGTTTTCGTTGGTCAGTTTGCCGAATGACGTTCTGAATATTACATCCATTGATTTTAAGTCAGCCAGCTCACCGAGTGCTGCTTTGTCTGTGCCTATCAAGACGGTAGAATATCGTCGTTTGCTTTCAAAGTTGCTTATCCAGCTTTTGACTTCAGGAAAGTTTTTTTTCATTGAAAAAGACGTGTCAGCTACCACCAGTAGCACAGACTTGTTAGCTGAAAAATAGAAATGTGCAGCGGCCCATACAAGCAACTGTACGATAATAAGCGCACCGAATATCTTCAGAAATTTCATTCCTACATCTCTGAATTCAGCAGGTTACCAATACGGTAGGACGCCGACTCTGCGCTTGATTCAATATAGGCACCTTCAGCCAAACCTGCCATTGCCTTGAGATGATCAGAAGATAATTCATAGGCAATCGAGTGAATAGGTATACCAGTCCACTCCATTATTTTGGAAACCCCGTCGAACTCCAGTCCCTTATTGGTTTCACCATCTGATAGTACAAAGATAACCAGTTTATGATCGGGGTTTGTAGCGGCGAACTGAGTCAGATCGTTTGCAGCGACCAGTACGGCATCGTTGGTGGCAGTGCCGCCTCCGGTTTGCAACTGCTGTACAGCGCCAATAAAAAGGGATTTTTGTTGGATGTTGAACGGTCTGATACTCAGATCTACATTGACTCTTTCGTTATAACTCACCAGGCCGATAGAATTCACCGAGCTAATGAGGTCAGAAGATTCGATAAGTGCCTTTTTTAAGTTCTTTATTCGGGAGCCATCCATTGAGCCTGACACATCAGCCACAAACATAGCGGCGATGGGTCTGCCGCCTGATTTCTTCTCTTTCCAGATTTTTTGCGCGCCGAGAATCACAGCGCCGTTGTCCAGGTTATAGCTGCTGCTATAGTTTTCCTGTCTGCCAAATCCATAATCTTTTACTGCACGCTGGTTCTTCTTCAGGAATTCTGCGAATAATTCCAGCACTTCTATTTCAGAGTTGTCTGCTTCGGCGGTGGCGTAGAGCGGGCTGTCGTGACGTACACCGAATGGTACGAATTCATAGTCTCCCATGCCCTTTACGTTTACCCAGGACTGGTGTTCCATTACCAGTGCATCAAGAACACCGCTCTCTACCGCGGCATCGCGCATTTGCAAAGTCGTTTGTGCGACGAAAGGTACACCGGCCTGAAATGCTTCGAAGGCACTGGAGACATCGGGTGCGAGGAATTGGCTCTCATCACCTTCAGCAAAAGCGTTGAGTACTGTCAGCAGGAAATTCAAACCGGTACTTGATTGATAGGGGTTGGTGTAACCCATAGAGAAAGTGCCACCGGTAACTGCGGTTAGCAGTTTTTGTATGTCGAGGCTGCCGTTGCTTGTAATCATGTCTTTTTTTGAGGATCGGACAATAACGCCAGCCGTGTTAGGTGCAGTTACATCGGCGATCTTTTTCAGCGCTATGCCCTGTGCGCTGAGCATGTCTCCCCAGAGATGGTTGCTTGGTGAAAACGCCTCCGGGGTATTTCGTTGAGCGAGAATGAATTGAGCACCCAGACCGGAAGCAATTTTTCGAATACCTACCCGGGCAGTTTTACCGCTAGCGGTTTTGAAGTTTTGATTATTGAACGCCTGCGCCATTTCGATATAAAGACCGTCACGACCGCTGCCGGCTTTTTCTGATGAGGTAAATATTTCTACCGCTTCAACGCGGCTGCTGTCATTGACGTCCAGTGTCATCGGGTATTCATTGATGCTGGGCAACATTGAGAGCAGGTTGGTCTGGGTCAGTTGAATGTTTGCTCGATAGTTGTTTTCCCTGCGACTGGGTTTAATGGTGTCACTGACTATCTCGCCAAGTCTTTCCAGAGCTGATTCTTTGCTGTCAACGTTTGCGGGTCCACAGGCGACAACAGTGAGGCAAAGGCCTGCGGCAACACAGAGCTGCAGCCATTTTTTGGGTGTTGCTAAATTGATCATGAAGGGCTCCATTTGAATCACAAGCTTTGTTGTTTGGCGATATCGGCAAGGTCGTTGAGTCGCGCTAGTGTTTCGGTGCGTTCGAATGCTGCAATCTCCTGGATATTGGCAACTTCTACCGAGGTGTCTGACAGTGCAGTGAACAGTTTTCTGTTTTCGCTCAGAAGCTGATGCAGTCGTTGTTGTTGGGTTGCCAGTTGCGTGGTGTTGTCAGAATTTTCGTGTCGCTTCAGGCTCTCGATACTGTGACCGATTCCAACCATATCTGATAAATTTTGCAGTGCCTGGTTTTGTACTCTGCGCGCTGCATTTAAATAGGTGCTCGAACTGAGTTGTTTGCCCCGAAATCGATTGGCTATAATCTCGTGAAAATCGTTTAGAAGTTGCGTTAGGGTATTGGCCTGTTTTGCGCCCTCGTCGTTATCGAGTTTTGCCAGTCCCGTTTCCATACTTTTGAGCTGCTGCATCATGTCGCTGTGCTCGCGTTGTTCCTGCGCCAGAAGTTTGTCAATGATGTCGTTGTCGAGGAAACCAAACCAACGGTAACAAAGGGGGATCAGTGCGAGCGCCACAAACGAGAACAGCGCGTAAACAAGTGTTGGCAGCCAGCCACTTTGAAACCACCAGGAAAACGCTGCTACAAGTGCCAGAGACACGGTTGCAGCAATGCCGAGAGCCGCTTTCACTAGTTACTCCTCTTCGATTCGATGGCCATAGCAAGCCAGTCAGGTTTTGTAGATTATTATATCTTTATGCAGTCGTTAATGAGAAACAATATGCGGACAGATTGGCGATTATTCAACCGCAGTAAAACTCGTGATGCGCAGGCGCAGGGTCAGCTTTCCGCGTTTATACTGCTCAATTTTGACTGGTACGAATGCGATTGATTTTTCCAGTTGCGCAAGCCAGATAATAGTTTCGCGATTGCTGGACTGCCGTTCTTTACGAATACGCAGAGCATTGAACTGACCTAGCGGGGTTACAAGGTTTTCAGTGCCTTGATTACTGAATATTACTTTTTGAGCCGTATTATTGTCCAGCGCGTCGACATTTACGGTGGAAAACCCTTTGTTATATTGTGCTTCGCTCAGTAGTGCCAGCGTTACTGAAAGGCGATCGAGTGTGTTGTCTGGCAGCGCCAGTGTTTCACTTTTACCACCGCTAGTGACTGTGTAATTTGCGTTGTTGCGATCAAAGTCAATTTGATAGCTTCGATCTGAATTGCCTTTGTCTGCGTAGTTATATTTGATTGATTCGAATGGCTTTGTCAGCCGGGGCAGTACTGCGTGTTCAGTGATGTTGCCTTTACCAGTCCATTTAAATATGCCGGTAGGTTTGGTTTGCAGTATAAAATCGAAGCTATCATTTTCATTTTTTGTCAGACTTAAAGTGGCTTTGCCTCCGGTGACATAGTCATTTTCTGCGGTGTACTTTGCTACAAAGGGTTTAAGGGTGTAGGGGTCAGTTGACTCAGCGAAACCAACGTTTGGTTTCAGTAGTGAAACTGTCAGTAACACCAGGATAGCGCAGACCGAAAAAATTTCGCCCGGCGGGTTTACGTATCGGTATGTGTTTAGTTTATTCATACAGATTTTTATCGTTAACTAAGCGTGGCCGTTTTTGAGTTGCCGTGCTGGTTTTGCCGAGTGTGTTATTTGTTTGTCCATACTTGCTTATAAGAGTATGGGGTATTGCAGCTTTTTACCGTAGTAAAGTACGTGACCATCCTGACACTCGATGGTTCGTTCGAGGCACATTTGTGCAACACGCCAGTAGGCCTGGTGTTCTTTTTCCAACACTCTGGCGGCGAGTGTTTCTGGCGTATCGCTTGGTAGTTTTACCGGCACTACGCTGCGTGCGATTACCGGGCCACCGTCCAGCTCTTCTGTCACAAAGTGAATACTGCAGCCATGCCAGGCGTCTTTATTATCCAATACGCTTTGGTGCGTGTTCAGCCCGGGGTACCGCGGTAATAGTGACGGGTGGATGTTAATCAGGCGTGAATCGTAGCGTTGAGTAAATATACCGCCAAGTCGCCGCATAAAACCAGCCAGCAGAATCAGATCCGGTGGGTGTCGATCAATAAGTTCGGCAAGTGCATGATCGAATTCTGCCCGGTTTTTGAAGTCACGATGGTTAAGTGTAGTCGCCTTCAGCCCGTTTTGGTGTGCGTATTCCAGACCCTTGGCCGATGGTTCGTTGGATATTACGCTTAATGATGCGGCAAGCTTCCCCTCGACGCAGGCCTTGTGAATGGCCTGCATATTTGAGCCTCGTCCGGAAAATAGAACGGTGATGTGTGGCAAGCGGTTATCTGACATTTGTTTTAGAGAAAGCTGACGTGCGGCTTGCAGTCGCTCTGGTTGGCGTGCACCTGGCCGATCCGGAAAACCTGTTCGCCGCATTCTTCAAGGATGGCGGTGGCTGAAGCTTCGTGTTCAGGCGCAACAATAATTGCCATGCCTATGCCGCAGTTAAATGTACGCAGCATTTCTTCGTCAGTGATATTGCCGTTATCCTGCAGCCAGTCGAAAATGGCGGGCGTGTTAATCGCCTGGGTATTAATGCTGGCACAAGTGCCGTCGGCAAGAGAGCGAGGAATGTTTTCAGTGATACCACCGCCGGTGATATGCGCAAGTGATGCCACTGGTACGGCGTTAAGCAGGGCTAAAATAGCTTTCACATATATTCTGGTCGGCGCCATCAGGTGAGCGGCGAGGCTTTGGTTTGCCAGCATTTTTGCGGGATCATCGCCGCTGGCCTCAAGGACTTTTCGCACCAGAGAATAGCCGTTGGAATGACAACCGGATGAAGCCAAGCCCAGAATAATATGCCCGTCAGAGACATTTTTCTTGTCCAGAATTTTGTTTTTTTCAACTACGCCCACCGCAAAACCTGCCAGATCGTAGTCGTCGGTATCGTACATGCCGGGCATTTCCGCCGTTTCACCACCAATGAGCGCGGCACCGGAGAGCTCACAGCCGTCAGCGATACCGGAAATAATGCGTCGGGACTTTTCGATATCCAGTTTTCCGGTGGCGTAGTAGTCCAGGAAGAATAATGGCTCTGCGCCGCAAACCAGAATGTCGTTAACACACATGGCAACCAGGTCAATGCCAATGCTGTGATGGTGGTCGAGCATGTTGGCCAGCAGCAGCTTTGTGCCAACACCATCGGCACCGGATACCAGCACTGGCTGCTGGTAACGGTCAACCGGTAGTTCAAATAACCCTCCAAACCCGCCGATACCACCAAGTACGCCCGGCCTCATGGTTCGCGCGATATCGGGTTTGATTTGCTCGACTAGTTCGGCTCCGGCGTCAATATCTACGCCGGCGTCGCGATAGCTCAGGCTAGTTTTCTTGTTCATGGTTATCCAGTTGGAATGTCTGACCCCGCCACCAGAATATTTTTCGCACGGTAACGAGGGGAGAGTCGGGGATTTTACCTTGCCTGAGGGCGACTGGGTTACAATTCTGTGTCGAAATTCGTTAGAGCGATCGTGTGAAGCAGGTACAGGCACCAAAACATATTGATTTTACCATTCAGCTGATGACCCTGGTGGTGGCTGTGGTCGTCTTCGTGGTCGGGGTAATTGCGGCTGCCGGGTTCACCGCGCGCGACAGTCACGCTCAGGAGGTCAGCGACTTTGTCGTTGAGGTGGTGGTTGCCGACCCGGGTAATAGCCAGCGTTCAAGTGCTTATTGGCTGGCGCTCGACAGGGTTTTGAGCCGAAATGTGCCGGAAGGCGTCATAGATGGTCCTACGCGCAGGGAAATTCTCCGCGATCCGTCGCGCTATGTACAGTCTTATCGTTACCGCAAATTCGATGTGGCGCTCGATGGCAGGCGATTGTCAACTCGCGAGGTTCGCGAAGGAGCCCCAGCGGATAGCGTAATTGCCGTGACTTTTCCAGCCAGACTGGCAAGTATTATTCAACAGCAAAATCAGCCCGTAGAAATTGTCGAAGAAACCGTGGTTGCAGGGTCTGGCAGTACTCTGGCCTTAATTGCCGTAGAACAGGATGGGCAACAGTTTCTCATTGGCGGCGAGCGCGGCAAAAAATTCCAGTCCCGAATGATACAGCTGGGTGCTGCAAACTATCTCACGTTTGAATTTCCGCTTATGGATGCTCAGGATAAGCAGATACTCAGTCCGTCTAATGTTCTGTACAACGAATCGGAACAGTTAGATCAAATTCGCGAGAAATACAATAGTTCAAGCTACCTGACCGGCGCATTGGTGCGTTTGTCCGCAGATGCCTGGCAGTCTGACTGGAACCTTGAGCGCGCAGGTCAGCCACCGCGTTCGGTTAATCTGACCACGCAGTCCCTTGATGAAGCCTTGATTACGGCAATCACAGAATTGACCAGTAGTGGTAATCAGTCAGGTCCTTCCTACTTAACCGGTGGTAGCGGATTTCAACGAAGTGGTGTGGCGTTGCGGGTTGAAAATATAAATTCGCTTGCGCAGTACGAGCTGGCATTATCGTTGTTGCAGGCAATTGATCCTGCGCTAATCACCGAATCGCTAGAGCCGGGCGCCACTGTTTTTCGAGCCACTGCTATGGACTCAACTACACTGCAGCAAAGACTGGCGCGGCAGCCGTTGTTTAGCCCGATAGCAGTTGATGCTGTTGGTGCCGAATTGAGCTATAGGTTTCAGTCACGCTAACTCGTAGCGTCAGCAATATTATGCATCCACAGTTACCGTTACCTATTGCCAGTGCCGCCCAACCCAGTATCAGTAATTTTGCCAGGGGTGGTAACGGGTTGGTAGTAGATCTTGTTGAGAGCCTGGCCAGCAATACCAGCGACAGAGTAAGGCAGGTATATTTGTGGGGGGGGACGCAAAGTGGTAAATCACATTTGCTGCTGGCTGCTCACAAACAGTGGCTGGGCACTGGTCGCAGGTCATTTTATGCCTCACTGAAAGATTCAACACTGTCACCGCTGTTACTTGAATCGTTAGATGGGTATGACTTTATTGCCTTGGACGATATCGATTTAGTAGCCAAAAACCCAGCCTGGGAAACAGCTTTGTTTAATCTGATTAATTTTAGCCGTGAAGGTGAATGCATCATTTTATTCGCGGCGTCAATGGCGCCGTCGGCAGATGACTGGACACTGGCAGATCTTGTATCCCGTTTGTCATGGGGTCCGGTATTAAAGCTACAGGCACTTAACGAGCTGGAGATACATTCAGCAATGATGGCCGCTGCTGATCAACGCGGAATGAAGCTGGACAAGGAGGCCGCTGACTTTTTATTAAGGCGCTATAGTCGCGATGTTAATAGTCTGCTGCAGGCAATTGCAACGCTTGATCGCGAATCATTGGCGGCCGGGCGTGAGCGGATAACTATTCCGTTTCTGAAGCAGTGTTTTGTATTTGACTAAGTAGTTTGTATTGTCGTGCATAGTAGGCACAGCCCAGAAACCAGGTGATGGTTAGAATGACCAGTACCACGCCCAGCCATTTGTCGGCTGCACGGTGAATAATGGCATCTACACCGAATGCAAAATAGGGCAGTGCCAGGAAACTTGCCCATTGATGTGTATAAATTTTGCCGTGTAACATACCGCGAAGTGCCGGCAACATGGGTATCAGTGCAATGGCAAGGGCTATGCTGCGGGGTGTATCAGGTGGTGCCAGCCAGATAATCCATGCGAACAGAAACGTCATCGTACCGAAATAGCCGGCAAGAGCGACAGCACGCCACGGTATTGAATTCCCAGGGTTCATAGTTTTTCCGTGGTCGGGCTTTGTAATTTTAGTGCCAGTGTAGCAACGCGTCTGCCCAGCGCTGAGCACAATGTTTTTTCATCCTGTGTCATAGCGGTTTTAGCATCGGTGCCGGATACATGACTCGCGCCGTAGGGTGTGCCTCCACTGGTGGTTTGGCCCAGAGATGGTTCGCTGTATGGCAAGCCCGCAATCACCATGCCGTGGTGAAGCAGAGGCAGCATCATCGTAAACAATGTGCTTTCCTGCCCGCCGTGCATGGTTGATGTTGAGGTAAAAACAGCAGCTGGCTTATCGCAGAGCGCCCCACTTAGCCATAAATCACTGGTGGTATCAAAAAAATATTTAAGCGGTGCCGCCATATTCCCGAAACGGGTCGGGCTTCCTACGATCAGTCCACTGGCGTTTCTCAGGTCGGATTTGTTTATATATCGGGCCTGAATATCATTCTGCGTATGGTCCCCGGTGTGTGATCTTTTTTCATCGACACAGGTGACTTCCGGCACTGTTCTCAATATTGCCTCGCAGCCGTCAATCGTGCTGATGGCTCTGGCAATTTGATTGGCCATGCGCCGGGTATTGCCGTCCCGGCTGTAGTACAGCACAACGATGTCACAGCTCATCAATCAGCTCGATAACATTGGTGAGCGGTCGACCGATAGCGGCGGCGTCGTCGGTGGTGACGATCGGACGTTCAAGCAGTGCCGGGTGCTCGACCAGCGCGTCGATCAATTGAGCCGCAGCAGGATCACCCTTGTGCAGTCCGAGCTCTTTAAACAGACGGTCCCCGCGACGCATGATTTGCTCTGCCTTCATACCGAGCTTCGCCAGTATGGATTCGACGGTTTTGTGGTCCGGAGAATCTTTGAGGTATTCAATCACTGTGAGGTCAATTTCATGCGATTGCAGAAATTCCAGTGCAGCGCGGCTCTTGGAGCAGCGCGGATTGTGATAAATAGTGACTTTGGTTGGCATGATAGCTGGTGGTTCAGGGCTGAGAGTCAATTGTAGCGGGAAGTGCTGCAATTGTGTGAATTGCGCTACATGGGCCGGCAGCGGGCAAGAATATTCAATCGCAGCCGACTCAAGTAGTTATATGTTTTTTCGTCGAGCTGACGACAGCCTCGACGCCGTCACAATATTACCAGCGAGCTGATCAGATGAGTGCCAATAATGCGCTTTTCATAAACGACAATTCACCTGCGTTTGCAGATCCAGTCACTGGCAAGCTGGATGTTTTTCCAATCCTGGCTGAGTTGCGTCGCGACAGACTAATCTCCGATGAAAATCTGAAGGTGCTTTCAGCGGTGCGCTCCAATGTCTCTGCGGATGAAAAAAATGCCCTGCAGGTGATAGCTGATTGCGGCTGGGAAAATCTGCAAAACCCTGGTAGAAAGCTCACACTTGATTCGTTAATAGAGTGGCTGTCAGGCAAAATTGATATGCCCGCGAAGAAGATTGATCCACTGAACATCGAGGTGGGTGCTATTACCGGTGTGATGTCGCTGGCTTATGCAAAGCGGTTTAATATTATCGCCCTGGAGGTGACCCCGGAATCTGTAGTGATTGGTACAGCGGAACCATTCTATGAAGGATGGGAGTCAGAGCTTGCCGGTGTTCTGCGTAAGCAGATAATCCGTGTGCTGGTAAACCCCGAAGATATTAAACGGTATCTGCAAGAATTCTACAACGTGTCCAAGTCAGTGTTGGGTGCGAAGAATGATCAAAGTAGTGCAGAAGGCAGCAAGGTTCAAAACCTTGAGCAGTTAATGGAGCTTGGTCGCCAGGGGGGACTGGATGTCAATGATCAGCACGTCGTAAATATTGTTGATTGGTTGTTACAATATGCGTTTGATCAGCGAGCGAGTGATATACATTTAGAGCCGGGCAGGGACGATAGCGTAGTGCGTTTCAGAATTGATGGCGTGTTGCACAAGGTCTATGACGTACCGACTACTGTGATGGGTGCAATAACCAGCCGCATAAAAATACTCGGCCGTATGGACGTAGCCGAAAAAAGACGCCCGCAGGATGGACGGCTCAAAACTCGAAACGAGGAAGGTCGTGAAGTAGAGCTTCGTTTATCAACCATGCCAACAGCGTTTGGTGAAAAAATGGTGATGCGTGTTTTTGATCCGGACGTTTTATTAAAAGGTTCCACAGACTTAGGCTTTACCAGCAAGGAACAATCTGCCTGGGAGGGGATGTTGCAGTCGCCAAACGGTATTATACTTGTCACGGGCCCTACAGGGTCTGGCAAAACAACCACGCTTTACACCAGTTTGCAGCAGCTAGCGACACCGGAAGTTAATCTCTGTACGGTTGAAGATCCGATAGAACTTGTTGTGCCAGCGTTTAATCAAATGCAGGTTCAGCCCAATATAGATCTTGATTTTGCTACCGGCGTGCGAACGCTGTTGCGACAAGATCCGGATATCATCATGATTGGTGAGATACGGGATTATGAAACCGCACAAATGGCGATTCAGGCAGCACTGACCGGTCATCTGGTGATTAGTACTTTGCACACCAACGATGCGCCGGCGGCGATAACAAGACTACTTGAACTGGGTGTACCCTATTACCTGTTGAGAAACACAATAATTGGTGTCCTTGCCCAACGCCTGGTAAGGACTCTGTGTACCAGTTGCAGTTCACCAGTCGCTGTTGAGATTGATGAATGGAATGGACTTGTTGCACCGGTTATTTTGGAGGCACCGTCTGCGGTGAAGGTAAAAGTGGGCTGCAGAGAATGCAGGGATACCGGTTTTAAGGGACGTGTGGGAATCTATGAAGTAATGGAGATGACACAGGGGTTAAAGGACTGCATCACAACCGAGTTGGACATCACAGCATTGCGCAAGCAGGCAATTCGCGATGGTATGGAACCTTTACGTATCAGCGGGGCCCGGAAAGTGGCCGCTGGTATGACTACAATTTCGGAAATTTTGAGAGTTGCACCACCCCCCATGGGCTAGCCTGGACTCATACAAATTTCTTACATAGACGTGTAAACGTGCATCTCTGTAATGCAGGGGGTTCTGCGTACGCTTGAGGTGAGTGCCGTAGAACTACTGTAATGTCGTATCCCGATTTTCGCTCTAATCCTCGGCTTTACTGCCGGGCCATACGCTGAAGAAACTTAGGGTTTCACAGCGGTCTCGTGCTCCATAGGTGGTTGTGCCAGACAGTAGCTGTGCTTTTTTGGTGATATAGTATCTATTTTGGATTGCCCTGATGATGTGCTCTTTTTGACGACTCAAAAATGATCGTTCACAGGAACTGTAGCGCACTTGAAGGGAATCAGAAACCAATGCACAGAGTAGTTGTTAACAGGCGAGAGAAATTTTTATGAGTGAAAAGCATGCAGTTGTACTGGTTAACCCGTTGTATGGACCCACACAGCAGGCACTTGAAAATGCGTATCAGGTCCACCGTTTATGGGAAGCCGATAACAAAACAGAATTTCTGGCTGGATTGCAAGACACCGTTACCGGTGTGGTGACCGATGGAGGCTCTGGTGCAGATGCTGAACTTCTGCGCGTGCTGCCAAAAGTAAAAGTAGTAACTGTGTTTGGTGTTGGAGTTGATGCTGTCGATCTGGACTATTGTAAATCTAACGGCATAAGGGTTGGCAATACGCCGGATGTGCTAACCGATGATGTGGCAGACATTGCTATTGCATTGGCGCTTGGAAGCTTCAGACGCTTGCCTTTTGCACACAACTACACCTGTGAGGGGCGTTGGGTCGGGGAAGGTGCTGCGCCACTGACAGCTCGTTTCAGTGGTTGTAACGTGGGTATATACGGTCTTGGCAGAATCGGTTCTGCCATTGCAAAAAGGGCAGAGGGTTTTGGTTGTAAAATCAGCTATTGCAACAGAAACAAAAAGGCCGATGTAGCTTACCAGTATTTCTCTGATTTACAGGAAATGGCAGCCGCCGTAGATTGCCTGATTCTTGCGGTTGCACCGACTCCATCAATGAAAGGCGTAGTCAATGCTGATGTCTTAAACTCTCTGGGTCCCGATGGACATCTGGTTAATATTTCAAGGGGTCTGATCGTAGACGAGCCCGCATTAATCGACGCGCTTGTGCAAAACCGAATAGCAGGTGCCGGACTTGATGTCTTTGCGAATGAGCCAAATGTACCATCAGAGCTTTTTTCCATGCCTAATGTTGTGTTACAACCTCATGTTGCCAGTGCGACTGTGCAAACGCGCACGGCGATGGGGCAGTTAATGTTAGATAATCTGGCCAATTTCTATCGTGGAGCAGAATTAGTTGCGTTTGTTGCATAGCTGACATCGGTTTGTAAAAATGCAACTGAGAGGGAAGATCCAGGGTGGACATTTACAAGTGGATAGGAAAAAAATCGCTGTTTAGGCAGGCAGATTGTCCGGACAGCAAGTAGGAGAATTATTTGATGATCATGGAGACCGATAATTTTCAGGAGCGGGAAATGAAAATATTGCTAGTAGATGATCACAATCTTTTCGCAGAGGGCTTGCGGACACTGCTGAGTGATTTTGAACCCCGCCCCGAAATCACCATGTGCGTGTCCTGCGAGCAAGCGCTTGATACGCCTGATCCGGAAACGATAGATCTAATCCTTCTTGATTACTACCTTGCCGGTATAAGTGAGCTGACAGCGTTAAAGCGGCTTCGCGAAAAATTTATAAACACTCAGATTGCAGTCGTCTCGGCGGTAGATGATCCAGCGGTTATCCGCAAAATAATTGATGCAGGTGCTGCGGGGTTTATTCCAAAAACGTCTACTTTTGCAGTGCTTTCTGCGGCATTGAAGCTTGTACTTTCCGGTGGCACTTATCTGCCGCCACAGGCTCTTGATGAAACCGGTCACGCGCTGGTTCCAATACCGGTGGCACGTAATGAAGGTCTTGATTGTTTGTCAAAACGGCAGCGTGAGGTGTTGTTGCAGGTGGTGCAAGGTAAGCCGAACAAGGTAATTGCCAGAAGTCTTGATATCTCCGAGCATACGGTCAAGGCGCATGTCTCTGCATCGTTTAGACTGTTGGGTGTTCGAAACCGAACTGAAGCGGTTTACGCCGCTGCCAAATTGCAGCGCGAAGCGATGGATAAAGCTGCCTCGTAGGGTACTTTTGGAGTCAAAACAAGAAAGCCCGCGTAAAGAGCAGGCCTTGTGCATGTTCTATAGTCTTATACGGTTATGGCACCGCTCGTGCGTCCAGGTTAGTAACCGGATCTATTTTGCAGCGTCCATCTGGCTATAGTATGCAGCCAGGTTCGCCATGTCTGCATCGCTAAGGCCGGCTGCCATGGGAGCCATAATTGCTGAATTTGCACCCTTGCGCTCGCCGGATTTGAACGCTTCAAGCTGAGTGACAATGTAAGCTTCTTTTTGCCCGGCCAGATTGGGGTAGTTAGGAATTGCGCTGACACCATTTGCACCGTGACAGGCGGCACAGACGGCAGATTTTGCTTTTCCTATTGCAGCATCGCCTGCGGCGATAGCGCTGGAACTCAGGACAGCTAGTGACAGTGCGATAAAGAGTTTCATAGTAATCCAATCAGTTAGAGAAGGAACGTCGGGTTGATCAGGTGCAGATTAACGGTTGTTAATCTGCAACCTTTAGTTCGTTGGACCTTAAGAGGCTTTCTTAAGTTCAGCGGCCTGAGCTATGATCACTTCCGCAACGTTAGACGGACAAGGTGCATAGTGTGAGAACTCCATAGAGAACTGACCGCGGCCTGATGTCATTGTGCGAAGGTCACCAATGTAGCCGAACATTTCACTCAGTGGTGCATCTGCTTTAACCCGCACACCTGTCACACCTGCTTCCTGCCCCTGAATCATGCCGCGACGGCGGTTCAAATCGCCAATCACATCACCAACGTGGTCTTCAGGTGTGAACACATCGATTTTCATGATGGGCTCAAGCAATTGAGGGCCGGCCTTAGGCATGGTCTGGCGATAAGCCGCACGTGCAGCAATTTCATAGGCAACAGCCGACGAGTCAACTGCGTGGAACGCGCCGTCTAGCAGAGTGACTCTGAAATCAAGGCAAGGGTAACCGGCAAGCACACCTTTTTCGATGCTTGTCTTGAAGCCCTTTTCAACAGCCGGCCAGAATTCTCTTGGCACGTTACCGCCAGTGACCTTCGATTCAAAGGTAAATCCGGTGCCAACTTCTGCTGGCTCGATAGCATACTCAATTTTTGCAAACTGACCTGAGCCACCCGTTTGCTTCTTGTGTATGTAGCTATCTTCTACAGGCTTAGTGATGGTCTCCCGGTACGCAACCTGAGGTTTGCCCACTTCTACATCAACACCGTGTGTGCGTCGCAAAATATCAACCTTGATGTCGAGGTGAAGCTCACCCATACCCTTGAGTATGGTCTCGCCGCTTTCTTCGTCGGTTTCAACGTAGAAAGAAGGATCTTCCTGAACCATTTTGCTGATCGCAATACCCATTTTTTCTGAAGCCGCTTTGTCTTTTGGCGATACCGCAATAGAAATAACCGGATCGGGGAATACCATCGGCTCCAGAGTTGCAGGGTTTTTAGGGTCACACAATGTGTGGCCCGTCTGCACGTTTTTCATGCCAACGATAGCGACAATGTCACCAGCCTGCGCTGAGTCAATCTCTTCACGTGAGTCAGCATGCATTTCTACAATTCGACCAATCCGCTCTGTTTTACCGGTGAACGTGTTAAGGATAGTGCTGCCTTTTGCCAGCGTACCGGTATAAATACGAGTAAAGGTGAGGGCGCCGTAACGGTCGTCCATTATTTTAAACGCAAGTGCCCGCAATGGCTTTGTCGGGTCAACATGAGCAAATTCACCGGTTGCGTTGCCTTCCAGATCAACTTCTGGCTGAGGCTTCACTTCCATCGGGTTAGGAAGGTAGTCCACAACCGCGTTTAGTACGTTTTGAACGCCTTTGTTCTTGAACGCACTACCACAGAAGGTTGGGAAGAAAGCGAGGTCTATGGTGCCTTTGCGGATGCATCGCTTAACAGTTTCTAAATCCGGTTCTTCGCCTTCCAGATATTTTTCCATTGCTTCATCGTCCTGCTCTACCGCAGTCTCAATGAGCTTTTCCCGGTATTCTTCCACCTTGTCGACCATATCTGCCGGCACGTCTGTGATTTCGTATTTGGTTGGATCTCCCGAGTCATCCCATATCCATGCTTTGCGGGTTAACAGATCCACAATGCCTGAGAAGTCGTCCTCAATACCGATAGGCAGAGCCATTACCAGCGGGTGAGCGCCCAGAACGTCTTCGACTTGTTTAACAACGCGATAGAAATCAGCACCCATACGGTCGAGTTTGTTGACAAATATTATTCGCGCAACGCCTGACTCATTTGCATAGCGCCAGTTGGTCTCGGATTGCGGTTCTACACCGCCAGAGCCACAGAATACGCCCACTCCACCGTCGAGTACTTTCAGTGATCGATAAACTTCGATGGTGAAATCAACGTGTCCCGGTGTATCGATGATATTCAGGCGATGATCGTCCCAGAAACAGGTGGTCGCAGCAGACTGAATAGTAATCCCGCGTTCCTGTTCCTGATCCATGAAATCTGTGGTCGCGGCGCCATCGTGCACTTCGCCAATCTTATGGATTTTTCCAGTCAGCTTAAGGATTCGCTCAGTGGTAGTGGTTTTACCAGCGTCGACGTGGGCAAAAATTCCGATGTTTCGGTAACTTGTTAAGTCTGTCATTTCTGTTTCTCAAATATAAAAGCACCGGCTTATAAACCGGTGCGCGTGCTGGCTCTTGGCCAGGTGCTCTGCCAGGTGCCGAAGTAGAGCGCTGTGTAAACTGTCATGTTGTAGGAGCTTTATCGCCCAACACGTATTTTCTTGTGAAAAAACAAATGTTTAAGGGAGCCCGGACTCAACGAGTTTGAAATGCCGCTCTCTATGCAGCCAGTCGGGCGCTGGACTGAATAGCAGATGTATGTTGATAAGGCAACTAAACTGACATCTGAAGGCTTTCGTGAGCAGCGGAATATAGGCGATGCACGGGGTCATTTCAAGGCAAAGTGCTTATAAATGGTGAAGTTAATTGCTTATTGGACAAAGAATCACCTCTCCTCGCTTAAGTTCATCTGTCTTTCCGTCGCTACAGTGCCGGTGCCAAAATTAAAAAAATAAAGAGCGCTCCTTCGGCCAAAGGCAGACGCTCATGCACCAGGACGGACCATGAACAGGGTACTAACGATTTTCCTTTTGCTTGTGTTTTCAGGGTTAGGGGGCGCTCAGGCGCAGACCGTGGACTGTAATAAGGTCTTTACTAAGCTGGAGCGAGCGATTTGCAGCAATCCGGAGTTGGACTTGCTCGATAAAGAACTCGATCGATTATCGGCCCTGGCGATTGCGCAAAATGTGATGACCGCCCAGGGGGTTCGGGAAATGCGCAATTCACTGGCGTGGCAATGCGGGACAGCCGAGCGGATTGACGAATGCCTGATCGTCCTCGAGCGTCGGGAGATACGGCAATTGGCTCTCCAGACAGGCGAATTGATGAGTCCGGAGTCCCGTGGCACACGGCGGGGTAGCGACTTTAATCGCCGGTTAAAAGATATCCGCGCAAGCGTTCTGGCTGCCGAGCGGCAATTTGAAAAGACAGGTGATGTAGACACCCTGGTGGCTGTTACTGTTGATCTGTTAAACGGTGTCAAAAGTGACCGCCAGTCACTGCCTCCAGCGGTGCGTGAGCATGAAATTCGTGCGTTGCAGGCAAAGCTCAACAAAGGGTGCAATAATCTGGGGGTAAGGCGGCAATGGCATCAGGCATTGCAGGATCACGGGCATTCATGTTCGATCACCGTCAGTCTTGGTTCATGGGCTAATTAGTGCCCATCCGGAAATAGAGGTTGCTGCGCAACACTCATCACGCGATCGCATTGGCCGCATGCCGCTGCTCATGAATGACCTTTATTAACAAAGGCCGGGCCCGCCTGTGGCAGGCAGAATCTCAAGTAACTTGAGTGATCATTCAGGCTCCGTCGCCAATAGCTAGACTGCACTGTGCAGGCAAAGGAGTTTGATAATGAAGAGATGTCTGTTATTCGACAGTGATGGCACCCTCGTTGACAGTGAGTTTCTAAACAGCCAGGCAATGGCCGCTGAGCTACAGGAGTCGGGGATATCCGAAAGTGCAGAAAATCTGTTTAGAACCTATAGTGGCTGGATGTTCAGCGCAGTACTTGATGATTTGCAGCAACGCCACCAAAGGCTTCTGGATGAAGATTTTACCGACCGCTTTCGTCAACGCGCAAATCTGATTTTTGAAAAAAGCCTGCGTCCCGTTGCACATATCCCCGAAGTGTTAAAAAAACTCAATCAACCGATGTGCGTGGCCTCGAATGCCCCTATGGCAAAACTTGAGCTGGCGTTGCGGGTGACCGGACTCGATTGTTTTTTCCCTGATGCAGTCTACAGCGCCTACGAGATTGACTGCTGGAAACCTGAGCCCGGTCTATTTCTGCATGCCGCCAAAAGCATGGGATTTGAACCGTCACAATGTGTGGTCATTGAAGACAGTATGGTTGGTGTGTCTGCGGCGCTGGCAGCCGGGATTGATGTGGTGCACTATGACCCCAAGGCACAAACCAGTCGGGGTGACAAGGTCTGTGTTATCCAATCAATGGCTGAGCTACCCCTGGTGCTCGATAAGTTTTAATAATGAATACAGCTCCGGACAGATGCGAGTTATGTAGCCGCAGCACGGCACTGACATGGCACCATTTAGTGCCTCGCAAGCTTCATAGGCGAAATTTTTTTAAAAAAACCTATTCGCGCAAAGCACTTCAGGCGCGCGTGAAGTTGTGCCGTGCCTGCCACCGTGGTATCCATAAATTGTATGACGAAATGACATTGGGCAAGCAGTTAAACAGCGTTGAAAAACTTCGTGCAGACCCATCGGTGATGAAACACGTGCGTTGGGTAGCTAAACAAAAAGAAGTGACCTGAAGTGCTATCTAATGAATTTGATTGCCCGTAATTGATCCGACAGTTGGGTTGAAAAAATTAGAAAAATCTGTTTGATCAGTTTTACTGTTAGCATGAAATATCGCTGAATGATTGTTGTTTGGTGCTATAGGTTGTTGGTATAAAAGTAACTGTTAAAGTGGCACAGGGCGCGAGCATGTCAATATTCAATGGTGATAGTAATGAACCATCAGCTTGAACCGCAACGGGTTGAAATTTCAGATATTAGAAACTGGCTGACTGAGTCAATGGCCATATTTCGACGAAGCCCTGTTCTCTTCCTGAGCCTCGCGCTCATTTTTTTCGTCGTTTGTTATAAGCTCAAGCTGAACAGCTACCTGACGTTCCTGATCGGGTTGGTTTTATGTCAGGTGTGTCTTGTGCTGACGATCGAGTTTGCACGAACGTTAGATGAATCAAAGCCGGTCTCTCTGAATCGATGTTATACCGCTCTGCAGAACAGTGTACTCACCATTGTGTTGTTTGCGCTTTTTTATGTGTTGATGTGGGTGGTGGCGGTGAAGCTAGCGTCGTTGTTGATGTTTGAAGAGCTATTTGCAGAGGTAGCTGCACCACCTTCGATTAATTTTCTACATTGGCTCTATCCGGGTACTGATGCTTTGTTCGTAGTCTATCTGGGGGTCATGGTGACCACCATGTGGTTTCTTTTGCCGCTGGCCGCGTTCTATAAATTGGGGTTCATTGAATTACTGCGGCTTGCCCGACGCGGAGAGCGACTAAACACACCAGTTGTAATTGTTGCCAGCTACACACCTTTTTTTATATTTTTCTTGCTGTTTGTCGTTAGTGAAGTGGCCTTGCTGGTTGCCGTGCCTTGTATGCCGTTGCTGGGTATCTATTTGTATGTGGCCTACCGGCATGTGTATCTTGGACGGCGGGATAACTTGCCCGCTGCTGTGAAAGAGGTAGTGGCCGAGACCAGAGCCGTCTGAGTCTGTGTAGGGTTGTTACGACGTTTTTTTTTGCGGGACGATAGCTCGTCCCGCATCTATCGTGGCTATTCAGCTTGCAGCAGGTCTCTTGCTGCGGCGGCTTCGTCTTGGCGCTGTGCCGGAAACGGAGCCACCGGCTACGCTCATGTCACCAAGCAGTTGTGATTGTGCACCGACGGATACATCACCAAGCTCTGCAATGATTTCCTCCAGTGCAGGTGTAGAGCCCTTTTGGTAGTTTTCCAGTGCGTCTCTCATTGCAGTAATATGCTCGGGCGATGTGCCACAACAGCCGCCGATGATTTGAGCGCCTGAATCCAGCGCAAGTTGTGCATAGCGTCCCATCAACTCAGGTGTCCCGTTGTAGACGATTTTCCCGTCGACCCACTCAGGAATGCCACAGTTGGCTTTTGCAACAAACACGGGCTGGTGAGGAGAATTTTCACAGGTCTTTTTCATATTCACCATCGCGGCAACCACTTCAGCAGCACCTACGCCACAGTTAGTGCCGCAGCCGGTAAGTTCAGGCAGCATCTGTGTTGCCAGATTGACGATATCTGCGGCCGTCACACCCATCATGGTACGGCCGTTGGTATCGATACTCATTGTGAAGATAATCGGTAAACCGGTAGTCCTCGCGCCGGCAAAAGCGGCCTTTGCTTCTTCGATCGATGAAAGGGTTTCGATCCAGAGCAGGTCAGCGCCGCCATTGGCCAGTGCCTGAGCCTGCTCGGCGAATGCTTCCGTTGCGGCTTCAATCGTCAGGGTGCCCGCCGGTTCGAATATTTCGCCGGTAGGGCCGATGTCGCCTGCAACCAGAATTTGTCTGTCACTGGTATCCGCTGCCTGGCGAAGCAGGCTGGCAGATTTTTCATTTAGTTCACTGACGCGTTTCTCGCCATTGTGCAATTGCAGCCGATAGCGGTTGCCGCCGAAAGTGTTTGTCAATACCAGATCCGACCCGGCATTGATAAAACTTTTATAGTGATTTGTTACCCGATCAGGATGGTCAGCGTTCCAGAATTCCGGTGCGTCGCCGGTTTGCAAGCCCATACTGAACAAATTTGTACCGGTTGCACCATCAGCCAGTATGTAGGGCTTGTCCTCAAGCATTCGGGTAATTATGTTGCTCATAGCAATCTCTTGAATTTTTTGCGTGGGGGTTCTGCAAGCGTTTAACATGCCGGATACAAAGGGGTGCGATCAAATGCTCGACAACAACGAAATATCAATACTTGATTTGTCTGAACCGCTAAAACTGGATAAGTCAGATGCCGCTGCGCAGTTCACGAGAGCCACCGGCAAGAGCGGGTTTATCTATGTTCAAATCAGTGAAGAACAACGTAGCATAATAGAGGCGGTACGGCTTGAACAGCGTCAATTTTTTGAGCAATCTGCGAACAAGAAAAACGCTATTGCGATTGATCACAACAACCGTGGATATTTAGCGCCCGGTAACGCAATGATGGCGGGTGCTAAACGAGCGGATCAGAAAGAGGTTTTTTTCTGGGGCCGTGAGGCAGGCCCCGATGACCCTGATTATCAAGCCGGTGTGCCCCTGTGCGGGCCGAATCAATGGCCTGAAAATCTGTCGGGTTTTCAACGTGCTGTGGTCCGGTATTCACAGATGATTGAGCAAACGGGCAGTTTGATGCTGCAGATAATCGCACTCTCGCTGGGGCAGCATGAGAATTTCTTTACGTCGCATTACAATCGCTCGATGTTGCGCGGGCAGTTGCTGCGATATCCGCCGACCGAGCTTCATCCCGACCAATTCGGCGTAGCGCCACACAGCGATTTTGGTTGTATCACGTTGTTATTGCAGGAAACCAGCGGGCTTGAGGTGCTGTTTCCGAATGGTAAATGGGTTGCAGCACCCCCTGTCGAAAATACCCTGGTGGTGAATATCGGGGATTTGCTGGAGCGCTGGTCAAACAACAGGCTGCCGTCAACCAAACACCGCGTTCGCAACTCCGGTAACGATGCCAGATACTCTATCGCTATGTTCTACGACCCCAACCCGCAGTCAGTGGTAGACCCGGCCGAGCTGCTGCCAAATGAAACACCGCAGTTTCCGCCAGTTAGTGCAGCCGAGTACATTTTATCTCGCAATAAAAAGTCATTTGCACACTACAAGCAACAGGGCTGACAACATCTGTATGCCCGAAGGGTGCGACAATATGGTTCGGGTTGCACAAGGTTCGATTGGCGTTTTTTCAAAACCTTGCTGGCTGAACGCGTGTTATGCTGAGATGTCGCCGACGGGTACCGATCCCGGTTCGGTGTTGAATAGCTGGTATTTAATCCGGCGCGGGCTCACGCCAACTTACATTTGGAGAGAAAATAATGAAATTAACAACAGTAGCAAGTCTGGCACTTGGTGCTGCCGTCAGCCTGGTTGCAACCGGTGCGTCAGCAGAAAAATGGGATATGCCGATGGCATATTCCGCGACTAACTACCACTCAGAGCACGGCGTGATGTTCGCTGACAAAGTCAGGGAATACACTGGTGGAAAAATCGATATAACCATCCACCCCGGTGGATCGTTGTTTGGTGGTGGAGATATCAAGCGTGCGGTGCAAACGGGTCAGGCGCCTATCGGTGAGCGCATCATGTCTGCTCACGCCAATGAAGACCCCATCTACAACTGGGATAATCTGCCGTTTCTGGCCACCACTTACCCCGCCGGCGAAAAGCTCTGGCAAGCGGCGAAGGGACCGGTAAACAAACATTTGGGTGAGAGCAATCTGGTTGCCTTGTATACCTGTCCATGGCCTGGTCAGGGGTTTTACTTCAAGAAGGAAGTCAATTCTGCAAAAGATGTTGCAGGTGTTAAATTGCGCTCATACAACGCTGCTACCGCAACAGTGATCGAAAGTCTGGGTGGTACACCAGTGCAAATTGAAGCCGCTGAATTAACCCAGGCGCTGGCCACAGGTGTCGCGGATGGTTTTATTTCATCGGGTTCAACTGGCTACGATCGAAAAGTATGGGAGCATCTGTCGCACTACTACAAGGTTAGCGCATGGCAGCCAAGAAACTACGTAATGGTGAATAAGGGCGTTTGGGAAGGGCTGGACTCAGAGACTCAGGCAGGCCTGCAGAAAGCCGCTGATGAAATCGGCGCGTCGTGTACTGCAAAGTCAGAAGAATTGTCAGAGTGGTACTACGAACAGCTGGAAGCAAACGGTATGTCAGTTGTTGACGCTGGTCCCGTGTTCATGGAAGAGCTACAGGCAATCGGCGCTACGATGCAGGCAGAATGGCTGGCTGCTACCGGTGAAGACGGAAAAGCCATCATGGATGCTTACAAAGGCATGTAATTTTTAACCAATATGTCCGGGTTCTGAAATGAGCCCGGATCTCCTTTTAGATAGCACCTGCCACCGCTTAAACTACTAATCGAGTAACTCTATGGATTGGAAACCTTTTCTAGGTTTGCCGTTATGGGTATGGCTATTCGTCTTCCCCGGTCTTTTCGCAGTGTTGTGTTTAGTACTGCGTCAGAAGCTCTACGGCGTGTTAAGGCCGCTGTGGAAGGTGCTGGATTTCATCTATACGGCATCCGGTGTATTGGCGGCTTGCTGTATGGTTGGCATCCTGCTGATAATCGTTGTGCAAATGGTGTTTAGATGGCTCAGCCTGCAGTTTCCGGGCTCAACAGATTTTGCCGGCTATGCGATGGCCGCGACTTCCTTTTTTGCGCTGGCTCATGCGCTCAATCGCGGTGCGCACATTAGAGTATCGATACTGCTTAACCTCAATACATTCACGCGCAAGTGGGTGAATGTATTTGCGCTACTGGTGGCTGCAATAACAGCAACCTATTTTGCGCGCTATGCGATCAAAACCAATTTCATGTCCGAGATGATCAACGATCGAACCCAGGGTATCGACCAGGTACCCGAACGCGTGCTTGCAGTGGTGAAAATGTTTGGCGCAGCCCCATCGCAGTGGCAGTCGATATGGGAGGCTGCCGGAACCGGTTGGGTTTATACACCCATGTGGTTGCCGCAAATACCGATGTCAATTGGCGCTGTATTGTTGGCCGTCGCCCTTTGGGACAATCTCTATCGATTGCTGGTGACCGGTGAGAATCCGATCAGCATGGAAACGGTGGACGGTGATATATCCGCAGACAACAAAGTGGCAACGGAGTCGGCGTCATGAGTGAGATACTCGCAACTATTGTATTCCTCATTGTCTTGTTCACGCTGCTTGGAAGTTCGGTCTGGGTTGGTTTGGCGCTCATGGCGGTTGCCTGGGTAGGCATGGAGCTGTTTACCTCGCGTCCGGCAGGTGACGCAATGATCACCACCATCTGGACAAGCTCGAGCAGTTGGACGCTAACCGCCTTGCCGCTATTTATCTGGATGGGTGAAATACTCTACCGGACTCGCTTGTCTGAAGACATGTTCCGTGGACTTGCACCGTGGATGCGCAAACTCCCCGGTGGTTTGCTGCACACAAACATAGCGGGCTGTACCATATTCGCAGCAGTGTCCGGCTCATCCGCTGCAACACTGACGACTGTCGGCAAAATGTCGATTCCGGAATTGCGGTCACGCGGCTATCCCGAATACATGATCGTGGGAACGCTGGCAGGGGCAGCAACACTCGGGCTGATGATTCCACCCTCACTTACGCTTATCGTCTATGGCGTAACAATAAACGAGAGCATTACCAAACTGTTTATGGCCGGAATTATTCCCGGTCTGGTGCTGGCTGGTCTGTTTATGACCTACATCATCGGCTGGCATTACCTGCGAAAAGATCAGCGCCCGCCGGCAGAGCCTTCAATGAGTCTGCGTCAAATGGTCAACGAGAGTCGCTTTCTTGTACCGGTACTTATGTTGGTGTTTACCGTTATAGGGTCGATGTATTTTGGGTGGGCGACGGCTACCGAAGCTGCGGCGATCGGTGTTGTCGGTGCGCTTGTTCTGGCTGCAATGCAGGGCTCATTAAGCTGGGCCAGCTTTAGCGCAAGCTTGATGGGCGCAACACGTACGTCAGCGATGATCGCATTGATACTAATGGGGGCGGCATTCTTGTCACTGGCCATGGGCTTCACTGGTCTGCCCAGCGCGCTGGCGGCGTGGATTGATCAGATGGATTTATCGCCAGTGGTGCTGATCGTTGCACTGACACTCTTTTATGTTGTGCTTGGTATGTTTCTCGATGGTATCTCGTCAGTGGTACTGACTATGGCCATTGTTGAACCCATGATCCGCCAGGCCGGGATCGATGTTATCTGGTTCGGGATATTTATCGTGGTTGTGGTGGAAATGGCGCAGGTGACACCTCCTATCGGGTTTAACCTTTTTGTGTTGCAAGGCATGACCAACCATGAAATATCCTACATAGCAAAAACTGCTATCCCGATGGTGTTGTTGATGCTTGTGATGGTTGTCATTCTGGTGGTATGGCCGGAGCTTGCAACCTGGCTGCCGGATAATATTCGCCGCACGCCTTAGCTGTTTTAACGCCAGGGCTCGTCCACAGACGCTCAAACAGTGCCGGTGGTCTGCGATTGTTTGGCAAATGTCCACTCATATGGAGTATTTTTAACTGAGGATTTTACTTAGAGCTTTTCGAACAATCACTTAGGCAAATATACGATTGTTCAGATCAAAAACCACGGCAAAATACGGTATCAAGGTCTACAATAATTGTTTTAGACACTCTTATTATTTATGACCGAACCATTCGTCTATGGCGGCAGAGACGCTGCTACCCCCATCGCTTTAGTCAACAAGGCCAGCTATTCCAGATATAAGAGTAAATTAACTGACGCACATATTAAGTGGTTACAACAAAATGAATTTTCAGCTAAAGCGGGTAATCTGTGCGGGCTACCGGCAGCTGATGGTTCAATAGAAAAATTTGTCTGTGGCGTTACCGATCTTACCGATCCGTTTGCGATTGCCGATTTGCCCACTCGACTACCAGAAGGGCTCTATACAATAGAAGGCAGTGGTGTTAAAGCCAACCTTGAAACTCTGGCTTTCGGTTGGGGGCTTGGTGGTTATCAATTTAATCGCTACAAAGCGGCCCCGCGCAATGCGGCGCAATTGAAACTACCCAACTCAGCCAATCATCCCCGTATACATGAAATGGTCGCCGCAACCAGCCGTATCAGAGACCTGATAAACACACCTGCAGAAGATATGATGCCGCAGCATCTGTCGGCGACGATTGCCGAAATCGCCCAGACCCACGCCGGACGATTTCAGGAAATCGTTGGTGATGAGCTTCTCGCTGCCAATTATCCAAGTATTCATACAGTGGGCCGCGCAAGTGATCATCCGCCACGTCTGATTGAACTGGTATGGGGAAACGAAAAACACCCGTCGGTAACACTCGTTGGAAAGGGGGTAACTTTTGACAGTGGCGGGCTGGATATAAAACCCGCAGCCGGCATGCGCAATATGAAAAAAGATATGGGCGGTGCTGCACAGGCAATCGGGCTTGCGCAATTGATTATGGCACTGGAGCTACCTGTACGTCTGCGACTTCTGGTCGCAGCTGCTGAAAATGCAATTTCATCCAATAGCTTTAGACCTGGCGATGTTATACAAACGCGAAGTGGCATCACTGTTGAAATTGATAATACCGATGCTGAAGGGCGCCTGGTGTTGTGTGATGCGTTAACTGAAGCCTGTGAAGAAAAGCCTGATTTATTAATTGATTTCGCCACACTCACCGGCGCTGCCCGTGTTGCTGTCGGTACTGAAATATCTGCGTATTTCAGTAACGACAAGGAGCTTGGCAGGCAAATTTTTGATGCAGGCGAAACGGTCGGTGATCCTACCTGGCAATTGCCACTACACAAATGTTATCGATCATTGTTAAAAAGTAACGTAGCCGATATGACCAACAGTGCCAGTACCCCATTTGCCGGTGCGACCACAGCGGCCTTGTATTTACAGAGCTTTGTAGACGACAATATTAGCTGGGCGCACTTCGACATTATGGCCTGGAACACTCGCGCCCGTGCCGGCAGACCTATTGGCGGTGAAGCGATGGGAATACGTGCAATGTTTGAAGTGCTGGAAAATCGATACAGTTAAAAGGCAATGCAGTGAAAGAAGATTCTCAGGATGTGGAAGCAGTGCTGATAAATGGTGCCTCTCCAGCCACTCCCGATGATGTATTCGCGCGACTGACAGAACTAGGCATTGAACACAGCACCATCAGCCATGCGCCGATGAGAACAGTTGCCGACTCACGGGCCCTGCGAGAAGGTGAGCCGGGTGGCTATTCTAAAAATCTATTCTTGCGCAATCGCAAGGGCAAGATGCTTCTGGTGACAATGCTTGAGCATCGCACAGTCAATCTGAAGGCCCTGGGTACGCAGCTGGGGCTAGGCAAACCCAGTTTTGCAAGTCAACAACGGCTAATGAACTACCTGGGTGTCATACCCGGTTCTGTGACACCGCTTGCAGTGCTTAATGACGTTACCCGTGTGGTCACCGCCGTGCTGGACCAGGCCTTGCTGGAATTAGATCCATTGCACTTTCATCCCTGTGATAATCGTATGACTACCTCCATTTCTACCGATGGATTAATCCGGTATATGCGTAGTTGTCATACCGATCCGCTGATAGTCGATTTTGATTCAGGCGATTTGGTCGGTTAATTGTTGCGATAACACATTTTACATTTCTGTCCGTTGTTTTTAATCATCAACTGTAATCTGTACAGGTAGTGAATCCTGTTGCAAGTTCGACATCCCGGGTGCACCATATAATCGCTGAACAATTCTAACTTTCAGCGGTTGTTCTTTTATGCATTGGGCGAACTGGCAGGGAAGAGGATTTATGCATCGCTTAATTCTGGTTGCGAAAATCATGGCGTGTACTTTTATCTGCACGACCGCGGCGTTATCTGCCGAAAATAACAATGGGGTGGTGTATGGCAACCTCGATATCGTTACGCAGGATATGATGAACAATGCGGCGGGTGATTCTAATAACTTTCTGCACACAAATGGCAATTACCATCAAACCAGGTACTACCCGGCACAGCAGATAAACGCTGGTAACGTTCACCGCCTTACACGAGCGTGGACATTTAGTTTGGACATCGTTAAACCCATACAGACAACTCCTGTTGTTGTAAACGGCACCATGTACCTCACCTCGGCGTTAAACGATGTGTATGCACTTGATGCAGAATCCGGAGAGCAGATTTGGCATTACCGTCACCGCATGGGGCCGGTTATCAATATTTGCTGTGGTCCGGTAAATCACGGAGTACAGGTTTATGAGGACAAGGTCTTTATGGGAACTCTCGATGCGAAAGTGATAGCGCTTGACGCAGGTACCGGGGAACTCATCTGGGAGACACAACTGGCAGATCCATCAGCCGGTTACAGTCAATCCGCAGCACCGACTGTGGTCGACAATATGGTGTTGATTGGCAGTGGTGGTAGTGAATACGGCACTCGCGGTTTTGTAAAATCACTCGATGCAGATACAGGTAAAGAGATTTGGAACTTCCATACTTCACCCGAGGATTCCCGAGGTGTATGGGCAACACATGACCCGACGGGTGGTGATTTGCTTCGCGATATTGCCGCTGAAAAAGAAGCTTACGAACAACTGGGTGATCCCTACAAGAGACTTGGTGGCAGTGTAGGGCAGAGCATTGCGATAGACCGGGACACAAACACAGCATACTTTGTAGTTGGAAGTCCCGCGCCCGAATTCAATGGTGTTGCCCGACCCGGCGACAATCTCTATACAGATTCGCTGGTAGCGGTGGATCTATACACCGGCGCTTACCAATGCCACTTTCAATATATTGCGCATGATGTTTGGGGGCTTGATGCGGTCAGTCCGCCCGTCATTGCTCAAGTTCGCGCTCGCGACGGCAGTGCAGTTAAAGGTGTTTTGCACGGTGGTAAAACCGGCTACATCTATGTTCATGATGCCAGTGACTGTAGCCTGATTCGCTATAGCGATCCCATGGTGGCGCATGAAAATCGCTGGGCACCTCCTGTCAAAGAGGGTGTGCGTATGTTGCCCGGTACCAATGGTGGCGTTGACTGGTCTCCTATGGCGATCAATCCCACGCTTGGCCTTGCTTACGCAGTAAATACCCATCAGCCCATGACTTACCATCTTGAAGACCACTCTCTCGGCAATGCAACAGGGCGGCCATGGCGTGGAGGTAGCGTTAAGCTGATACCGGGTGAACAACAATGGGGCAATATTTCTGCTATTGACTACAACACCGGTAGGTTGCTTTGGAAAGTAAAGACTGAACAGCCAATGATTGGTGGAGTGCTGGCAACAGCGGGCGGGTTAATTTTCACAGGCGAAGGCAGTGGATGGTTTAAAGCATATGATGCAACCTCCGGTGAACTGCTTTGGCGGGATATTGTGCAGGCGGGTGTCAACGCGCCACCAGCTTCTTATAACGTAGCTGGTACACAGTATGTAGTTGTGGGTGCTGGTGGTAATGCCCGGTTTGATTATGTGCCTGGTGACGAAATTGTCGCGTACAAGCTTGAAGACAGATATTGAGCGAATAGGGCTGTCGTTTAATCCGATATAAAATATTTCCTATCGCGTATCCAGCCTCTGTGGAATTATCGTCTTATAATTCCGGAACAGACACTTTCTTTTGATTGGCGAGCTGCGCTTCTCGTATAAGTATATAGAGTCCACTGCCAAAAATGATACCTGCCCCGACCAGTGTCCAAACATCAATCGCATCGGCAAAAAACCAGACACCAATAATAACGCTCCAGATCAGTCTCAGGAAATCCAGTGACATTACTGCACTGGACTCTGCCAGGCCAAGCGCTGCGGTGATACAAAGGTGACCGATCGTGCCGAACCCGCCAATCACCAGTAGCCATACCATCTGATTGGTGTCTGGCCAGGCACCAAAAGCAATCACGAGTGGTAACGATAACAGCGTGAGCATGATGCCGCTCCACGCAACGATGCTGGCAATACGATCGGTGGCAGACAATGTTTTTACAATGACAATATTGGTTCCCCAGAACATGGTAGAGCCCAGTACCAATAGTGCGGTCAGGTTAAATGAATCACCGGCCGGTCGCAGGACGATCAGAACACCGGCAAAGCCCACGACTATAGCCAGGATGCGTCTTAGTCTGAGCCTTTCTTTCAGAAAGATCACTGCTGCAAGTGTGGTGAATAGTGCGGCAGTAAAGCTTAAGGCTGTGGCTGTGGCGATTTCCACGTTGGCGAGTGCCGAAAACCAAAGCAGCATCGCCAGTATGCCAGTAACGCCACGAAGGGCGTGTAGTGGTAATTTTTGTGTCTGCAGCGAATTGATGCCGTTTTTCAAAACCAATGGCAGCACCGCCACCAGACCGAACAGATTCCGGAAGAAAGAAATTGTGTAGACATCTAATTGATCGCTGAGATAACGCACGCAGCCGTGCATTAAAGACAATGCAGCGGTCGCCACCATCATAAGTAGCAAAGCCTTAATAGTTGATGAGTTTTTGATTTATTCCTGCTTGGGGCTGGTTTGCCCTGGAATGGCCCAGACTGGCACGTGGGGTTAAAAACAGTGATGATGCAGTTTAGTTGCTTGTGCGGCAAGAGTGTGAATAAACCCTGGTTACGCAACCCTGGCCGTTCAACCCCAGCCGTTCAACCCAGGCCGCTCAACCTTGGCAATTGTAGCCTGTCATGAAACTATAGTCAGATGAATATGCAAAGCCCACTGCTGTCTAAAAATGGCAAAACCAGCGCTAACAGAGTGCACTCGGTTTGCCCGCATGATTGTCCCAGTACCTGCTCACTGGAAGTAGAGAAGCTGGATGAACATACTATTGGTCGCGTTTACGGTGCCAGTAACTCATATACGGCTGGTGTTGTTTGTGCCAAAGTCGCACGCTACGCGGAGCGGGTTCACCATCCTGACAGATTGTCCCGGCCGCTGCGACGGTGCAATGCAAAATCGGCGAGTAAAGGCGAGTTCGAACCGGTTAGCTGGGAGTCAGCGCTTGATATAGTTGCTGCTAAGTTGCAAAGCACAATTGACGAATACGGCGCTGAGGCGATCTGGCCTTACCACTATGCCGGCACGATGGGGCTGGTACAGCGCGACAGCATCAACCGCTTTCGCAATTGCCTGGGTACATCACAACAGCATTCCACTTTTTGTACAGCCCTTGCCGATGCCGGCTGGCTTGCAGGTATCGGGGTAAAGCGCGGCTCTGATGCGAGATTGATTTCAGAGTCTGAGCTAATCGTTGTGTGGGGTGGTAATCCGGTAAATACCCAGGTAAACCTGATGCACCATATTTCACTGGCGCGCAAGAAAGGCGCACAGCTGGTGGTGGTAGATCCGTATTTAACCGGCACTGCCAGGCAGGCTGATCAGCATCTGATGTTAAAGCCGGGGACAGACGCAGCGTTAGCCTGTGCGGTGATGCATGTGCTGATTACTGAAGGGCTGACAGACAAGGACTATCTGCAGCAATACACAGATTTTGGTGAAGACGTAGCTCAGCACCTCAGCGAAAAAACACCGCAGTGGGCGGCGGATATCACCGGACTTTCTGTTGAGGCAATTGTCGCATTCGCAAAGTTATACGGTAGCACAGCCAAAAGCTTTATCAGGGCCGGATATGGATTTTCGCGAAGTAGAAATGGTGCGGTTAATATGCACGCTGTTACCTGTTTACCTGCATTGACAGGGGCCTGGCGACATCGCGGGGGTGGAGCCTTGTACAGTAACGGTGGTATTTATCCGATAGACAGGACCGTTATCGAAGGGCTGGATCAGCAAGTACCGGGAGTACGGGTACTGGATCAGTCACGTATAGGTGACGTGTTAACCGGAAACCCGCTCGATCTGCAGGGAGGTCCGCCGATTAAGGCAATGTTTATTCAAAGTACTAACCCGGCTGTGGTAGCACCGGAGTCATCAAAAGTACGCGCCGGGCTGCAAAGAGATGATCTGTTTGTTTGTGTGCACGAACAATTTATGACCGATACTGCACAACACGCCGATATCGTATTGCCGGCGACTATGTTTTTAGAGCACGATGATATCTACGTTGCGGGGGGTCACACGCACATACAAATGACAAGAAAAGTGGTCGAGCCGTATGCCGAGTGTCGCAGTAACCATGACGTGCTTTCCTCACTTGCCGCACGACTGGAGATCGACCATCCGGGATTCAATATGACTGCATGGGAGTTGTGTGATGATGCGCTGAAAAAATCAGCGTTACCTGACGCTGAAACGCTCTATGAAAAAAAATGGCACGATTGTGCGCCGGGGTTTAGTGCAGAGAATTTTATCGACGGTTTCAGCACTGAAGATGGCAAATTTCATTTTAAACCGCAGTGGCAAAGAATGGGACCCAATGCGGCCACAATGCCCCGGTTACCGGATCACTGGCAGGTGATCGATAGCAGCTCTGCAGACTATCCCCTGCGTTTGGTTGCAGCACCCGCACGGCAGTTCTTAAACACCACCTTTACTGAAACTCCCTCCTCACAAAAGGGTGAAGCACGGCCGACCTTGTTAATGCACAGTAGTGACCTGCAGAAGTATTCGATTGAAAGCGGACAACGAATCCGCATCAGCAGTCAGTGTGGCAATATCATTGCGCATGTAAAACAATTTGACGGACTGCAGCATGGCGTCTTGGTGATGGAGAGTATCTGGCCGAACAGTGCTTTTGAAAATCGCCTCGGGGTGAACGCGCTGGTGAGTGCTGAGCCGGGCTGCCCCAATGGTGGAGCGGTCTATCACGATACCGCAGTAGCGGTTGCTGCTGTTGACTGAGCAGTTTTCAGTACCTTCAATTGTGTCCCCACATGTCATTATATCCAGTGAAGCCACCTACCTGAATATAGCCCTGCCTGACCCCGTCAATCATCAGGTGGTTGAATCTGTTTCGATCAGAAGTCTGCGCGGCAGAAGTTAGTTAAAAACACCAATTGTCTTTCAAAGTGGTTGTATGGTTCGTTATCGGTAGTATCATCCGGTCATATTTCACTCAGAGAGAGCACTGTGCCCGTAAAAGTAAACTCGTGGAATGAGTTTGATCCGCTCAAACACGTTATTGTTGGTCGAGCTGATCATACCTGTATTCCTCCGTCTGAACCTGCTACCGAAGCGAAAGTGCCTGAAGACAGCGATATGCGAGGTATGTGGGGCCCTCGACCACTTGAAACCGTAGAGAAAGCCAATCTTCAGCTGGATAACCTGGCCCGCCTGCTTGAAAGCCGTGGTATCACCGTGGATCGCCCGACTCCTATCCAGTGGAATCAGGCTGTAAACACACCTGACTTTTCTACCGCATCTATGTTTGGCTGTATGCCGCCTCGAGACGTGTTGCTCACAGTGGGACCAGAGATATTGTGCGCTCCGATGTCATTTCGCTGCCGATATTTTGAATACCTGGCCTACCAGCCCTTGATGCAGCGCTACTTTGACGAGGATCCGAATTTCAAATGGGAGCAGGCACCACGACCCAGACTGTCCGATGAGTCCTATCAGGCAGGATATTTTGACGAGATTACTATTGAAGAGAGGTTGTCCCGGACCAAGGCGCTGGATTTTGTTACCACAGAACACGAACCACTATTTGATGCGGCAGATGTTATGCGACTGGGCAAAGATCTTTTCTGTCAGCACGGGTTAACGACTAACCGGCGTGGTATGCAATGGTTGCAAAGACATTTTCCTGACCATCGTATACATTCTGTTAATTTTCCAGGAGATCCTTACCCCATTCATATAGACGCAACCTTTGTCCCGTTGCGACCGGGCACGATTATCAATAATCCAAACCGCCCGCTTCCGGAAGAGCAACGGAAAATCTTTAATCAAAACGACTGGGAAATTATCGACGCCGCGACTCCAGTCCACAACTCGCCACCGCCACTTTGTTATTCAAGTGTCTGGCTGTCGATGAATTGCCTGGTGCTTGATCATAAAACAGTGGTTGTCGAAGCGAGTGAGACCAACCAAATGGAACAAATGGATAAACTCGGCATGGAGGTCCTACCCATGCCGTTTCGTGATGCTTATCCGTTTGGCGGTGGATTGCATTGTGCAACTGCCGATGTCCATCGCGAAGGTGATTGTGAAGATTATTTTCCCAATCAGGTTGGATCTACCCTGGTCAGTTAAAGTTCATATCTATCCTGAATCTGCCATCGCGCGGGGGATGGGTAGTTAGAGGCTGTAAATTGAGCACAAAAAAAAGCCCGGATAATACCGGGCTTTAATCAATTCAGGCTATGGGTTACTTAGCTGTTGTCTTTTTCCTTGAAAGATGATTTTCTAAAGTTGCCTTCGAGAATCTGACTGGCAAGTTTCGGCCAGTTGTAGTTCTCTGCATCACGGATTGAAATGCCTGCTCTTTCAGAGAAGTGGGCAATTTCGCGTTTGCCCCACAGCGCTATTTGTTCGAAGTCTGACACCCCGTTATTGTTGAGTTCCTGCTGGGCCCTGGCATTTATACCTGGAAGCAAGGTCAGGTCATCGCCACCGTCGAGTCGCTGTATCTTGTAACCGTCGCGTGTATATGCGGCTCTTGTCGCAGATGTATTGTATGCAGTAGCGCCGGTTAGCGCTTCGGTGTCTGACACCGTAGATTTCTGGCGTACAAACACTCTTGGTTTTGTAGCCGATTTAGTTGCATTATCTTTCGCTGCACCTGCGGGTGTTGCGGGACGTGGTGAGTTGCCTGTTACCCGGGTTGCCTTACTCTCAGTTGGCGTTGCGTTGCTTCGGGTGACTTCGGCCAGTTGCTTGCGAACGTTTTTCAGTTCCCAGTCGCGTTGTTCAATCTGGCGTTTCAGCTGTTCCTGCTGTAGTTGAAGTTCGTGGCTGGCTGGTTGTCTTAGTTTCTCTTCGGCCACGGATAATGATTGTTGGGTTTGAACCAGCTTGTTGCGTAACGTCGCTGTCTCGTTGTTCTGTTGCTGCAATTGAGTTTTTAATGCGGCAAGTGCCTGGGAGTTTGAATCGACTGCACTGGTTGCCGAAACCGGTGCAGCATCATTCTGATAGAGGCTGGCACGAAGGTCTTCAATCTCGGTTGACTGTGCGGCAATTTTCTTGTGCAGCTGCAAGGTGTTCTCTGCTTGTTCTTCCAGCCCTTTGATCAGATTTCCTTGTGATTCAACTTCCTGCTGCAGCAATGCGATTTCAGACTGGTATTTCTGTGATCCCAGACGATTGTCTGTGACTATTGTGTTTAGACGGCTGATTTCATCGTCGCGATCTTTTAGTGCGGAAGTCAATGAGTTCACTTTGCCTATAGCATCGTCATGTGCCGCACCCGAGGCGCTGGTCATTTTTGCATCTTGTAAATCCACGGTTAGCTTATGAATGGTTGAATCTCTTTCCGTGAGTGCAAGCTTTAACGATGCGACGTTTGCAAGATCAGCGCTAAGCTTTTGGTTTTCGCTGTCAGCTAGAGAAAGCCTGGAACGCATTTCAGCGAGTTGTGGCTGTAGCTGAGTAATTTCCAGAGTGCTTTGCTGTTCCTGTGACTGAAGTTTCTGCGTTAGTGTGTTTACTTCAGCGGTAAGCGCGCTTATGCGTTTTTCGTAGTCGTCGCGTTTGTTTGCCAGCTGATTGAATTCTTGTTGCAGTTTTTCGTAGGACGCTTTGCGTTGCTGCAGTTCGGATTCTCGTTTTTCGACGGTCGATTGCATGTCCGTTTTAAAGGTTTCAAGTTGCGATCCGTGTTGCTGTAGCTTCGCCAGTTCTTGCGTCAGGCGATCACGGGTTCCAACCATCTGATCCATATCGCTGCGTAGTTTCTCAAACGATTTGTCTCGATCCTGGAGCGCGCTGCGCATTTGTGTAATTTGCTGTTCAGATTGCTGCGTTAACGCCAGCCTGGTCTTCTCACTGTTGGTCTGAAGCTCTCCCAATTCAATGCTGACTTTGTTTCTGCTGTCGATAATGTCTTCCATGTCGGCGCGCAGTTTCGAAATAGTGGCATCTCTCTCCTGCAGCATGGCGGTAGTAGCTTCGAGTTTTCTTTGTGCTTCAACAGCAACGGTATTGCCTGACTGGGCTGTTTTGAGCTGGTTCTCCAACTCTGTCGCGCGGTTTGCAGCCTGCGTGCGCTTAGTACTTACGTCCTTGAGCATATCGTTGAGAGCAACCACTTCTGCAGATTTGTTTTCCAGCTGCTTTGCAATAGCGCTTTGTTTTTCAGTGCTGGCAACCAGCGTGCGGTTTTTAGTTTCCAGCGCATTGATTTGATCCTGCATGCGCCTGAGGTTTTTAGTGGCTTCGGCCTGTCTTGCTTCCTTCTCGGAGATTGTGCGTTTGAGGTCGGCCAGCTGAGTGCCAAACCGGTTAGCGTTTTCACGCGAATCCTGATTGAGCTTATTATACTCATGCTCTTTTTGCTGCAGCACTGTCTGGACGTTGCCCAGCTCCTGCTGCTTTTGCTGCAATCTGGCGATTTCTTTGTTCTTGTTTTCAAGCATGGTTTCGTAATCGCGCTTGAACGTTTCGCTTTCTTTTCTGGTTTTCTGTAAGTCGGTATTAAGCTTTGCGAGTGTAGCTTCGTCGCTTTGTTTTGTTTGCCTGATATCGGTGAGTGATGTTTCGGCAGATCTGAGCTGATTGCGCAGGTTTTCTACAGAGGTGTCGCCTTCCTTGATTCGGGCGCGCAGGCTGTCGATAACCTTGTCGTTTTCACGAACTGCAGTGCGCAGCGCACTGACGGTCTCGTTTGACTCCTGCATGCGCTCGTCGTGTATCGAGCCGCCGGACTGGAAAGCAGACAACTTGTTACCAAGGTTCTGTATTTCAGACTGCTTTTCGTTTCTGAACGCATTAAATTCGGTGCGGTTTCGATCCAGAGACTGGCGCGCGAGCGCCAGTTCGTTTTTAAGTTTGTTTATTTCATCGATCTGATTGGTATTACCGGCCTTCAATGAAATATCGCGCCCCCGCATTTTTTGTAGCTCCTGGGTGGCGTCTTTGAGTTGCGCTTCCTTGCGCATCAGCGCCTGTCTGATGTTTGAAACATCAGCGGCAGCATCATCTACGTCCCGGGCGACATGTGCACGTACTTTGCGTTCGGTACGACCCGTAAACAGGCTTTTGATACACCAACCTATCAGAATCCCTGCGAGCACGGTGACCGCTAACAAAGTGGCGATCTCGCCCATTACGTAGGTGTTCATTTACTATTCTCCGGTAAGTGTAAACTCGATACGACGATTTTGGGCGCGCCCGGTTGAGGTATCGTTAGTCGCAATTGGTCTGGCAGGACCATAACCTTTTGCTGACATTCGATCGGCTGCAATCCCTCTTGTACCCAAATACTGCATGACGGCCGTAGCTCGGTTAGCGCTTAAATCGAGATTGTATTCCGGACTGCCTGTTGAATCAGTGTGACCGGCAATTTCGATACTGGCGCTTTCATAATCATTTAGCACATTTGCCACCTGATCAAGTATAGCTATGCTTTCGCCGTTAAGCTCGACACTATTTGATCTGAAGCGGATACCGGCAATATCGATTCGGGCCAGAACGTCGCTTAGAGCAGGTTTAGGTGCCTCGACTATTTTCGGTGTTTCGACGGTGATTTCGTTGCGCAAGCTCACAGAGTCACCGAACAGGGCAGATAGTTTTGTACCTGCAGCCTGTTTGGCGTCTTCCGATTGCGCCAGCCCGCGTGCGGTCAGCTCACCGCTGGATGCAATATTTAGCTTTGCGTCGGCGATATCAGTCATGGAGTCCAGCGCCTGGCCCATGTTTTCGGTCCAGTCGGGTGACATTACCCTTGGGTCTGTGGCGATGTTGTCGACAACGGTGCTGCCGCCGCTTCTGTAGCTTTGTAAAAGTGTTTTTGCCGCATTTTCGGGCAACAATCCGCTGAGGGTCAGTGAGTCGCCATTGTCAGTGACAGCGACAAACGGTGTCATGGTCGGCACCACCGGAGGAGGTTCTACAATGAGAGCATTTATAATCTTGTGCTCCGGCCCGAACAGTGCTGCCAGCTGCTGCCCGGCAGACGCTTTGAGGTCGTCGCTTTCAACCTTGCCCCGAACGGTGACATTGCCTGATCTGGCGATTGTCAGCCTGCCGTCTTTGACGTTCTCAAGGGCTGCGTCTGATTGGCCAAAGGTATTGACCCATGCCGGTGAATCGGCGCGCTCGTCAATTGTAATGTTATTGATCACCGGTTTGCCTTGTTCCTCGTAGGCACTGGCGATGGCGTCAGCGTTTTGCTGTGTCAAAAAGCCGCTCAAGGTGATCTGATCTGCCGTTTCGGTCACTGAAGCAAAAGCTGGCAATACTGGTGCTGGTGCTGGTGCTGGCTCAGGTTCTGGAGCGGGTTCCGGTGCGACAATCTGGTTGTCAACGATCAATTGTCCATTGAGCAGGGAAGCGGCCTTGTCACCAATTGCTTTTTTTGTTGCTTCGTCGGCGGCATTGCCGGTTAACGACAGTGTGTCTGTGTCAACAGACAAAGCGCCATTTTCGATGGTGGCCAAATCGGGCAGGACTTGTGAGACGGCACTCATCCAGCCTGGATTGGTTGCGGTTTCATCAACGCTGACTTCGCCGCTGACGTTGCCTTCACCGAATTGCTCAATAGCAGAGGATTTTATGGCATCGGCGAATTTTTGATCGGATACGGTACCGGACAGAACAACCGCATCACCGTCTTTGCTGACTGACAAAGACGGTGTGTTGCGAACTTCCGGTTCTACACTGGTTACTTCGCCGACAGTCAGCCTGTTGTCGACGGCTCTGACGCCGAAAGTTCCGGCCACAGCGGCGACAGCATTTTCACTGTCAGCTTCTGTTGCCACATTCCCTTCAAGCACAATATTCCGGCCGTCGATGCTGACTTTTGCCTGGTCCCCGTAACCGGCAGTATCCAGCGCGTCGCCACTGCGACGAAGCAAATCTTCCTGAATTTGAGGCGTGTATTGTTTTATTGCAAACCAGCCAACTGCGCCCAGTAGCAGGATGCCGAACAATAACGGTCCCCACGCGCTGCCTTCCGGAGCGGTGGTAATTGGTGCTGCAACCCTGCGTGGCTGGCCGAGGAACCGGCCGTTGCCAGATGCGCCCGGTGGCGGTGCCATTCTGCGACGTGGACGTGGCTCGTCACGATAGTAGGCTGGTCTGCGGCTGTGATTGTCTCGAGGTCCGGGACTGCGCGGTGGTCGGCTACCCGGTGCGGGTGGGCGGTCATCGATGGGTCTGCGCTGTCCTGGTAAATCCCCCCGTGGAGCGCTTCTCTCCGGAGGTCTCTGGCGGCTATTCTCTAACGGCCGGGCGGGTCTGCCACGTCGTGGTCTGTCGCTGGTGGTCCGGTCAACTGCGGGTCCGTCCGTCGGTCTGGTTGCTGCCGGCTGCCGGGGATCTGGCTTGTCCGCCTTGTTGGCGGGCGTCGGGATCGTGCGAGGGTCTGGAACTACACCCCTGGTTTGCGTCGGTGGATTGGCACGCGGCGCTGTCGGTGGTGCGGCCGCTGTGTTGGCTGCTGTTGCTCGAATCGGAGCACGCGGGGAAGCAGTGCCTGTCGCTCCTGCCTGAGGTGTTGCGCCGGTGGGCGGCACGGCGCCGCGAGGGCGAGTTGCACCGGTAGGTGAAGCTGGTGGTCGTGTGGTGGCAGAAGGGGGTGGCGGCGGTGTGCCACGAGTGGCTGTTGTAGTCGTGCGACGCGGTGGAACCTCACCTCTGGGGCGAGTTGTCCGTGCCGCGGGAACTGACCCGGAAGGAGGTACCGCGCCATGAGTCGTTGTCCGTTGCCCCGGCACACCCGGCGCGGGCACCTGCGGTGGGATCTGATCTGGTCGAATTGGTGGTGGCTTACTTGCGCTGGCGTTTCTGGTAATGGAATCTTTTAACTCTTGCGCGGCATTTGTTGCAGCAGTACCGCCGGCCGCAGCAGCGCCGGCTACGTTGCCGGCGGTACCTTTAGCACGGTCTGCCAGATTGTCCGGAGACAGCGGTCTGTTTGTATCGACTGGTCGACCCGCAGCTGGTTTGTATTTGTCTGTGGCAGAAGCAGGGGGTCGCGTCGTCGCCGGACTGGCCAGGTTGCGTTCCGGCTTTGACGGGTCTGGTTTATTTTGATCGTTGTCTGGTGGAATTGCCATGGTGTAGATCCCTTTTTACTGCTGTATTTCTCGCAGCGTTGTTAAAAACTTAGTATCGATATAAAACGAATTCTTGAGATAACCTAATTGTCGCTGAATTTTATTGTTAGTGCATCCTGCGGCTTAATTTACAACGTTGATTTCTACCTTCGGCAGTGCCTGGTGAGATTAGTTGCTTCAGTGATTTTTTAGCTCGTGTAAATGCAAATTCTGGCTGTTCTGGATAGCAGAAATTAATGGTAGTGCAAATATAACAAAAACAATCATTTGTCGTTGAAGTATGGCAGTGACAAACTGCAAATCATTGTATTTCTGTGTGTCTTAGTTCTTGCACGCGCATTGTTTCTGGTATTGGCGCACACATATAGTTGGTGGTCGCGACACTGTTAGCCGGGGACAGCGATTAAGCTAATACTTGGCGCCACACTATGGGCTGAAGTCCCGGGAATACTTATGGCAGCAAATCGAAGAAAAAGGGCAGGCGGGCGTGCGGCAAAGATTGCTGCCCGTGCCAGTGGTGGCCCGGCAGCGGCGCCTTACATCACCAGAAAAATCCCCGCCTACTGCCATGCTTCCGATGAACAGCTGGAGTTGATTGAGCAAAACGCGGATAAGGTGCTTGAAGAAATCGGTATTGAGTTCCGCGACTTCCCTAGAGCTCTGGAGCTTTTTAAAGAGGCCGGTGCTGATATAGACGGTCAGCGCGTCAGGTTTCCCCGTGGCATGTGTCGACAGATAATCACTCAAAGTGCGCCGGCAGAATTTATTCAGCATGCTCGCAACCCGGCCCGCAGCGTGAAAATTGGCGGTGACAGCACGGTGCTGGTTCCAGCGTATGGATCGCCTTTTGTTCGCGACCTTGATCATGGCCGCCGTTATGCAAATATCGAAGATTTCCAAAACTTCGTAAAGCTCGCCTACATGTCAAACTCTCTGCACCACTCGGGTGGTACGGTTTGTGAGCCGGTTGATTTACCGGTTAACAAGCGTCACTTCGACATGGTCTACTCGCACATGAAGCTGAGTGATAAACCCTATATGGGGTCTGTTACCGCTGCAGAACGTGCCAAAGACACGGTAGAAATGTCCAGGATATTATTTGGTGACGGGTTCTATGATGACACCGGCCTGGAAAAGACAGTCGTCATCAATTTAATAAATGCAAATTCACCAATGACCTTTGACGACACCATGCTTGGTGCTGCAGAAGTTTATGCGTTAGCCAATCAGGCTACTGTGGTGTCGCCGTTTATCCTTGCTGGTGCTATGTCACCGGTGACAGTGGTTGGAACCGTAACCCAGATTCTGGCTGAAGCTCTGGCCGGAATGGCTTTCGTGCAATTGGTAAAGCCAGGTGCACCAGTTGTGTTTGGTACCTTTGCCAGTAGTATTTCCATGCAATCCGGCGCACCAACCTTCGGTACCCCTGAACCGGCTTCTGTGCTTTATATAGCGGCAGCACTGGCCAGACGTCTCGGCGTGCCGTTTCGTTCAGGCGGCGGCTTGAACGCTTCAAAGTTGCCAGATGCCCAGGCCGCCTATGAGGCGGCTAACACACTCCAGACAGCGATGCTTGCCGGAGTTAATTTCATGTTGCACACCGCGGGCTGGCTCGAGGGCGGACTCGTTATGAGCTATGAAAAATTTATCATGGATGCAGATCAGGCGGGGATGCTGCAGGTGTTTGCGCAAGGAGTCGACTTCAGTGACAACGGTCAGGCGCTTGACGCCTTGAACGAGGTGGGTCCGGGAGCACATTTCCTTGGCTGCAACCACACACAAAATAATTTTGAAAGTGCCTTTTACCGATCTGACATTGCCGATAACAACAGCTTTGAGCAATGGGAGTCCGATGGCGCTCTTGATGCGGCGCAGCGAGCTAACAGAAAAATGAAAAATATGCTGGCTGAGTACCAGGCGCCGCCGATGGATCCAGCCGTCGATGAGGCCTTACTGGCCTACATTGAACAGCGAAAATCGTCATTCCCCGACGCCAACTATTGATCAGATTTAAAGCAGGTGTCGGCATTGACGGAGGTTTGTATCTTGGTTGTGATCCCGGAAAAGTAATTAAAACAGTCCTTTCCCGTCTGAATTCGCTGTGAATTTGCTCATCCGGGCGAAAATGCTTCAAATAATTTAACTACAACACGTTTTGTTTTTTAGCGAGTTATTATTTTTTAATACAAATGGTTATAGCAGTTTTTTGCGAACTCACTTGAGCAAAATGACCTTGAATTGTCACTGGTCCCTGATTGTAAATTCAACTGGCACTCATACGGCATGTCGCAATCAGTACATTATCGCCGAGTGGACAGGTGGTTTGAAGCTGTCGCCAGTTGTGATTCAGGTAAGTACAAGCGCGTGTTGCAACGCGTCAATTAGACATTGTAATTACCCTGTAAAATCAAATAACGCTCGGATGGGAATGCAATATGATTAAGTCGAAAAACACAGGCGGTCCAGCATCAATCGGTTTTTTGCTGGTGCCGAATTTTTCAATGCTTGCGTTTTCTTCGTCGATCGAACCTCTGAGAATGGCCAATCAACTGGCTGGTGAAGTGCTTTATAACTGGACGGTGATTGGCGCTGACAAAGAACCGGTAAACGCTAGCAACGGCCTGAGCATTACACCTGATCGCAGCATCGACGATGCGGTGAACCTTGACGCGATCTTCGTCTGCTCCGGCAATCAGGTTCAGCACTACGCTGACCCCTTAGTACTTGCGTGGCTGCGGGCTGCGTCGAAAAAGGAAATCATACTCGGCGGCGTATGCACCGGCACTTATTTGCTGGCCAAGGCCGATGCACTGGAAGGGTACCGCTGCACGATTCACTGGGAAAACATGGCCAGCGCCAGAGAAGAGTTTCCGCAGCTGGTGATTTCGCCAGAGTTATTTGAAATAGACAACGATCGCTACACCAGCGCAGGTGGCACCGCGCCGCTCGATATGTTTTTGCATGAGATTCGTAATACTCACGGTGCAGAACTCGCCACTGCCATCACCGAACAATTCATGTGCGATCGTATTCGTGACAAACACGATCGACAGCGTGTTCCGCTAACGCAACGAATTGGCACCAACCAACCAAAGCTTGCTGAAGCGGTAGCACTGATGGAAGCAAACATTGAAGAACCTATGACGCTTGACGAGTTATCGTTTCATGTCGGTTTGTCACGTCGTCAGCTGGAGCGATTGTTCCAGCGCTACCTGCAGTGTGTGCCGACTCGTTACTACCTGGAGTTGCGTCTGGAAAGAGCAAGACAACTGCTGCTGCAAACCAGTATGCCCATAGTAGATATAGCACTGGCCTGCGGGTTTATATCAGCGCCACATTTCAGCAAGTGCTACCGCGATACCTTTGGGCTACCCCCAAGGGACGAGCGTCGCAGGGCTGCAGGTCAGGGTGAGGTGACAATAGTTAAAAGCAATGGCAGCAAAAACGGTAAGGTCACCAGCTTGCGCAGAACCACTATTTGTTCAGCCTCTGCGCCGCCTGCTACGGCGAGCTCGTCTGCCCTCTGAGTTATCTGAGCTAACCGTAGGCGCAGGCAGGTCAACCTCCCGCGCCAGTTGGGGAAACCGGGCGCTTTTGTGGGGGATGCCCATCGCTTCAACGAAGTGATCCTGAAATTTCTGTTCAACTGCCGTTTCTACTTTTTCTACATTATTCACCAGCGCTTCAATATCTGTGCGCGCGTCTTTGTTGAGTAGTGCAATTCGGGCACCGGACCCCGCAGCATTGCCGGCTGATGACACACCTGATAAATCGCAGTCGGGAATGAGTCCCAGCACCATCGCGTATTTCACGTCGATATGACTGCCAAAAGCACCAGCGAGTCTGATGCGGTCTACCTGGTCTATTTCCAGCCTATCCATGAGCAGGCGCACACCGGCGTACAGCGCTGCCTTTGCAAGCTGGATCTGGCGAACATCGGTCTGGGTAATTACAATTTTTACATCGCCATCGTGCAACAGATAAGACCAGGTTCTGCCATCGGCGATCACACGGTTTGATTTTTCTGTCAGTGCTCCGCTTATGACCCCGTTGGTATCGATGATTCCCGCCAGAAACATTTCAGCGACAACTTCTATTATTCCGCTGCCACATATGCCGGTAATACCCGTTGTCGCATTGGCGCTGTCGAAGTCGGGTTCATCTGACCACGTTTCACAGCCGATGACGCTGAATTTCGGTTCAAGTGTTTCGCGATCAATGCGAACCCTTTCTATAGCACCCGGTGCGGCGCGCTGACCGCCACTGATTTGTGCACCCTCAAAGGCCGGTCCCGTCGGACTTGAACAGGCCAGCAGCCGATGCCGATTACCGAGCACGATTTCAGCGTTAGTGCCAACATCGACTAAAAGAGTCATGTCTTCTCTTGCGTCAGGGCGTTCGGCAAGGATTACCCCGGCAGTATCAGCGCCTACGTGACCGGCGATGCACGGCAATACATAAATCTGTGCATTGCTGTGGGTATTAAAATCAAGCTCTGATCCTTTGCACAGTATTGCTTCATCTGTTGCAAGCGCGAATGGTGCGCCGCCCAGTTCAATAGGGTCAATGCCCAGTAGCAAGTGATGCATGACCGGGTTTGCGACAATTGTCATAGCCAGAACATCTTCCGGTATCGCGTCAATTTCGGCGGTAGTCGAGGTAGTTAATTCGCAAATTGCTTCACGTACAACCCTTGTCATTTCTACATCCCCGCCCGGGTTCATCATGACATAGGACACGCGACTCATGAGATCTTCGCCAAAGCGAATTTGCGGATTCATTAAGCCGCTGGAGGCAAGTACATCGCCGGTCATCAAATCGCACAGGTGTGCTGCGATGGTGGTAGAGCCGACGTCTATGGCAATACCGAGTACCTGTTCTTTGAAACCGGGCCATACGGCAATAATGCGTTTGTCCTCGGCAACAGCAACCGTTATTTTCCATGTGCCGGTACGCACTATCTTTTGCAGCGAAGAAATGATCGATGTTTCGCACTGCAGATCTGTCAACTGCCATTCATGTTCGAGCGCTTGTTTTATTCGCTGCAGGTCACCGGTTGGTGAGTGCATATCGGGCTCTTGTACTTCGATATAGTGCAAACGGACAAAAGGGTTAAGCTCGATGTCGAGCAGGTCAGCGCCTTTTCGTATCACCTGTCGATGTACCTGGCTATCAGGTGGAACATCGATAACTACATCGGCTTCAATGCGTGCCTGGCAACCGAGGCGGCGACCATCGAGTGACTGTTTTTTTACACGCTCCCAGCGTTCTTCTGTTTTTGTGAACGGTGAAAGGCTTGTGGCCTTAGAGTTTATTTCGTGTTTTTGAAATTCACCCTCGGCGCAAAGTACCTGGCAGCGGCCACAGATGGCACGACCACCACACACGGAGTCGATATCGACACCGAGCGAGCGTGCAGCTTCAAGTATTGGTGTGCCGATCGGAAACCGGCCACGCCGTCCACTAGGGGTAAATACTACTTTGGCATCAGTCATAACTGGTCTCAGGAATTGTGCCCCGGGTCCTGGCTTTGTAGTGTTAGCGGGCGGGACGACGGCGTTTGGATACCCGGCGACCACGACCTGCACCTTCGCCTTCTGTAGGAACTTCCCTGTGCTTTGCTATCCACCGCAGGCAATCGGGATCATGGCCCATTAGAACATCCGCGCCCATTACCGCATCCATCACTTCTTTGTGACAGGGATTGGTTATAGCCGAAGTCATTCCATGTGCAATAGCCATGGTCAGAAATGCACTGTTGATACCACCCCGATTAGGCAAACCGAAACTGACGTTAGACGCACCACAGGTGGTATTGCATTGTAGTTCTTTTCTAATCCGGCCGACGATGTCGAACACTTGTCTGCCTGCCTGACCGATTGCGCCAATTGGCATCACCAGCGGATCAATCACAATATCGCAGGGTTTTATACCGTAGTCCGCTGCGTGCTCAACTATTTTTTTGGCCACTGCAAAGCGTTCGTTGGGGTCCTCCGAAATGCCGGTTTCATCGTTGGAGATAGCAACCACTGCTGCATCGTATTTTTTCACCAGCGGCAGCACTTGCTCCAGACGTTCTTCCTCGCCGGTAACCGAATTTAAAAGAGCCCGTCCGTTATATACCTGCAGCCCCTGGTCCAGAGCTTCTACAATGGATGAGTCAATGCAGATCGGTATGTCACTTAAACCCTGCACCAGTTGAATAGCCCGGGCCAGCAGTGCAGGTTCGTCGGCCAGCGGAATTCCGGCATTGATATCCAGCATGTGTGCACCAGCTTCAATCTGTGCAATAGCGTCTGATTCCACGCGGCTGAAGTCGCCGTTTTTCATTTCCTCGGCCAGCAGTTTTCTGCCGGTAGGATTAATACGTTCTCCGATCATGGTGAAGGGAGTTTCGAAGCCAATAATGTGGTCGCGTGTCGCTGATCCGATTATTGTTTGGGTCATGGCACTGTCCTGATCAAACTTAATAAAAGTTGCCAGAGCCGGATTTTGTTAATCGTTGTTGTTCCGGGGTCGCTTGTGTCTGTCGCGAAGTATTCCGGATTTGTCGACAATTTCTGGCACTGCATGTTCTTGCTTATAGGCCATAATATGACAGCCGCTAATCCCTTCAATTTCACGTATCTGCTGAATCATTTCGATGCAGATACTGATACCCTCTGCTTTTTGATTTTGGGCGCCGGACAGACGGTTAATGACGCTGTCAGGTATGTGAACCCCGGGTACGTTTTTGCGAATCCAGATTGCTGTTTTAGCTGATGCTAATGGTCCTACGCCGACAAGGATATACACTTGTTTATGCAGACCGAGTTCACGCACGCGACGCATATAGTTCTGAAGTAACTCTATGTCATAACAGTATTGCGTTTGTACAAACTGCGCCCCGGCGGCAATTTTTTTTGCAAGTCTTAAAGGTCGCCAATCGAGTGGCGGTGCAAACGGGTTGGCGGCAGCGCCCAGAAATACTGGTGGTGAATGATCAAGTTTCCGGCCGCTTTCAAAACTGCCCTGATCCCGCATGCGAGTGCCGATCTCAAGCAGCGACATACAGTCGAGATCGAAGACCGGCTTGGCCTGTGGATGATCCCCTGCCTGTACGCCGTCACCGGTTAAGCACAGGATGTTTGAAACTCCCATGGCACTTGCGCCAAGTATTTCACCCTGTATTGCGATCCGGTTTCTGTCGCGACAGGAGATTTGCATTATCGGTGAGTAGCCGGCCCGTGTTAACAAACCACATACGGCAATACTGGACATGTGGCAGTGTGCGCCGCTGCCGTCGGTGGCGTTGATCGCGTCAACGTAGCCGTCGAAAATACTGGCTCGCTCGTAGACCTCGGCCGGGTCTGCCGAGTCCGGTGGAGCAAGCTCTGTAGTGACGGCGAATTTGCCGGCGCGCAGTACTCGCTCGAACCTGCCGGGTGAGCTATGGCCGGGCAGTATAGGCAATAGCTCTGCCGGCGACAGATGGACGTTTCGTTTTTCCATGACAGGCTTGTTATCCGGCCGCTAACATTAGCGTGTCTCTGGCGTTGCGTTTTTGAGCTTTGCAACCCGCAACCATGATGATTTATTTTTAAGCCGAAAGTCTACCGGGTGTTGCACGAGGTTTATTTCATCGCCCCCGGACATGCGTTGACTGCCCTCCCAGGCGGCAACCCATACGCATTTCATGTCAGGTTCAACTTCGCAGTTGCCGTTGCCCCTTACGCCACCACAGGGGCCGTTGCGCAGGTTTTTGGGGCAGTTCATGGGGCATGACATACCGGTGGCACTGAGTGCACACTGACCGCACATTTTGCAGTCGAACATGACACCTTTTACCAGTTTTTCAGTGGCCGCAAATGGTTTCTCAAGTCGTTGGTAACCGATCAGTTTCCACACCGGATGCATGGTCACAATCAGCTTCTCGAAGCCGTTATAAAAAGACTCCAGCAGCGCTGAACGTTTAACCGACCAATGTCTGATGCGGTACACCCTGCTAGTGCCCGTTGCCTTCAAGCTTTCCCTGATTTTTAACCACGGCCTGTAACAGTTCGGTGGTGAATTTCTCTTCCAGTACTTTCGCGGCCGCGTTGACCACGTCCTGCAGGTCATCTTCGCAATCTGTCTGTGTCCGGTGCCAGTCTTCCAGGTAGGCGTCTGTGCCTTCCTTGCCAGCGCGCATTGCCGCCATATCTATGGCTTCCTGAAAGCGATCACTCAATTGAATTTTTGCTGTCTTTCTACCGGCTTTTGCGGTGACTTGTGCTGGTATATCCCGCCAGTAGGTTGTTATTAGTTTTGCCATTGCACGATACTTTCGTTGAACTGTCGAAGCCCTTGTTCCAGGCCGCCGTAGTCGGTTCGTTTAAATTCGTATTGCAGGCCAAGAGCGCTTGCCGCCTCTTTTGCCTTTTGTTCAAGTTTCGGGTTGTCTGTCTGGGCCAGATAGACAAGCTTTTTGTAATTGCCGAAATACATCTCGCGTAGTTCCGGGTGCTTGTTGATACCAAGTTCTTTTAGGATAAGGCGTTCAAAATGATTCGCCAGAAAATCAGTCAGATAAAATGTGCCCGGTTCCTGTTCTGTCATTGCGGCAAAGGCTTCACTGCCGGCATAGAATTCATAACAATGTGCGCCTTCCAGGCGCTCTACCTTTTCTTCCTTGATAACCGCATCCAGTAAACCACCGGTGCCGCAATCTGCAAACGCGATAAATATTTGCGAGTAATCAGGTTTTGCTTTGTGGATTATCCGACGCACGGCGTCGGGAATTTGATCAGGATAATTGTGAATTTTAGCGGGTATGCACTGTACCCGCAGGTTATTCCACTGATTGGTATCGATCAGTGTGGTTATTTCTTTTGCCAGTGCGCCGCAAGCGATCACCAACGCAGGCTGAGTTTTCATTGCTTGATGCACTGACTATTTTCAGCATACCGCGCTAACTGGCGCGGCGTTCTGCAATAAGTTTTCCGGCGGTTTCAACGGCAACGGCAGCATCGCGACAATAGGCATCCGCACCGATCGCGTCGCTGAACTCCTCATTAAGGGGCGCGCCACCGACCAGCACAATGTACTTGTCTCTAAGGCCTTGTTCCTGAAGTGTGTCTATGACCACTTTCATATATGGCATGGTGGTGGTCAGCAAGGCAGACATGCCAAGAATATCCGGTTTGTGTTCTTCCAGTGCTGCTAAATAGTCTTCAACCGGATTGTTAATGCCCAGATCGATCACTTCGAACCCCGCTCCTTCCATCATCATAGAGACGAGGTTTTTACCGATATCGTGAATGTCGCCTTTGACAGTTCCGATCACCATTTTGCCAATAGTTTCAGCGCCGGTTTCGGCCAGCAGCGGCCGTAAGATTTCCATGCCGCCTTTCATGGCGTTTGCGGCCATCAGCACTTCAGGGACAAACAGAATACCGTCGCGAAAATCGATTCCTACGATGCGCATACCTTCGACCAGTGCGACGTTAAGCACCTTGTCGGGTGTCCATTTGCGCTGCAGCAGGATATTGGTGCCTTCGATTATTTCGTCGCGCAGACCGTTGTACAAATCGTCGTGCATTTGTTCGACCAGTTCATCGTCGTCAAGCTCAGAGAGAATGATCTCTTCTTCGTCGTCGTATTCGTCTTCAGCCATGGGCTTGATCTCATATTCGTGGTGTAACTACTTCACAGCAGATTGCCGACAGTGTAGGGCAACAGTGAGTCCAGAGTGTTTTAACAGGTGACAGTGGCGCGACCAGGTGTTTCTAAATTACGACAAAATCACGGACGTTGCGAGTTTGAATAAGCTCCAGAGACACGATAGTCGTAAAACGCTCGGCCTCATGTACTTACATGCATCGCAAACTGTGCCGAGCCGGTAGCTATTCGAGCGGCAATCTGGCCGAAAAATAGAGAGGTGAACTGTGACGCAGCCGTCGGCGGCCGCTATGCGTTTTTGTGATCAATAGCCTCTGTTGCTGCTATTGCGCACATATTGACGATCCCACGGGTTGTAACAGCCTCGGTCAGTACATGGGCGGGCTTTTTCGTGCCCACCAGTATTGGTCCCACCGGTAATCCGTCGCCGAATACCTTAACCATGTTGTAGGCAATATTGGCGGCGTCGAGGTCTGGCATAACCATCAGGTTGGCGGAGCCGCGGAAGCGTGAGTTGGGGAATATCCGGTCTCTGACGGATTCCCACACGGCGGCATCGGCGTGCATTTCTCCATCGACCGGCAGTTCCGGGTGATCGCGCTCAAGAATCTCACGCGCTTTGCGCATTTTTTTGGCGCTGTCGTTATCCCGGCTGCCAAAGTTTGAGTGAGACAACAGAGCGACCTTTGGTGCCAACCCGAATCGACTGACGACGCTGGATGCCAGAACAGCAGTTTCTGCGAGGTGTTCGGCGCTCGGTTCGACGCTGACGTGGGTATCGGTGAGGAAGAAGGTTCCGGCCTGCAGGATTAACAAAATCACCGCTGACAAATCGGTAACATCGTCGCGCACGCCGATGACGGTGCGAATGTATCTCAGGTGGGTGATGTATGAACCTTCACTGCCGCAAATTAGTGCATCGGCGTGGCCCAGATCGACCATCAGTGAGCCTACCGCTGTGGCGCGGCTTCTGACCTCTGCTCGAGCAAAAGCCGGTGTAACGCCGCTGCGTCCCGTTTTAGTATGATAAGCATCGGCGTAGAGCGTTTCATCTGGATTATTCATTGGGTCCAGGATTGTAAAGTGTTCGCCTGCAACAAGCCGCAACCGGAATTCTCTGATGTTGTCTTCGATCACCGACTGCCGACCGATAAGAATGGGTATGCATAGTCCTTCGTCTACGATGACCTGGACAGCATTGATTACCCGTCGCGATTCACCTTCGGCAAATACGACTCGCTGTGGATGTGCCATGGCCTTTGCAAACACCGGTTTCATCACCATGCCTGATTTAAAAACAAAGTCGCTGAGTTGCGCACGGTAGTCGTCGAAATTCTCGATGGGTCTGGTGGCAACGCCGCTTTCCATTGCAGCCCGTGCAACGTGTTCGGGGACAGTTGTCATTAAGCGTGGATCAAACGGTTTTGGTATCAGGTAATCGCGACCGAAACCGAACGAAGTGTCACCATAGGCGGCAGCCACTTCATCTGACACCTCACGAGTGGCAATTTCAGCGATCGCGTTAACTGCGGCTATTTTCATTTGCTGATTTATCCGGGTAGCACCGGTATCAAGCGCACCTCGAAACAAAAACGGGAAACATAAAACGTTGTTTACCTGGTTGGGATAGTCTGACCTGCCGGTTGCGATTATCGCATCTGGACGGACTTCGGTGACCTGTTCAGGCATTATTTCGGGCACAGGGTTCGCCAGCGCGAATATCAACGGTGCCGGAGCCATGGTTTTTACGTATTCGGGTTTGAGGACTCCGGCGGCTGACAGACCCAGAAAAATATCAGCATCACCGATGACCTCTTTTAAAGCGCGAGCATCGGTGTCGATGGCAAAGCGTTCTTTGTATTTGTCCATTTGCTCGGTGCGGCCTGAGTAGACCACACCGACGATATCGACGACGGTGATGTTTTGTTGCTGCATACCAAGTGAAACTAAAAGATCAAGGCAAGCCAATGCTGCGGCACCGGCGCCGGAGCACACCAGTCGTACATCGGCTATGTTTTTTTCGGCGACCCGTAAACCATTGGTGATGGCGGCTGCGACGGTAATTGCGGTGCCGTGCTGGTCATCATGAAATACCGGAATATTCATCCGTTCAGTGAGCTGGCGCTCTATCTCAAAACACTCAGGCGCCTTGATGTCCTCAAGGTTGATGCCGGCAAAGCATGGCTCCATCAAAGATACAGCATCGACAAAGCGATCGACGTCAGTGGTGTCGAGTTCGAGATCAAACACGTCTATGTTGGCGAACTTCTTAAACAACACAGCTTTACCTTCCATCACAGGCTTGGCGGCCAGCGGTCCGATGGCGCCCAGGCCGAGCACTGCGGTGCCGTTGGTAATCACGCCAACCAGATTTGCCCGTGAGGTCAGGGTGGCGGCCTCGGCAGGGTTCTTAACAATCTCTTCGCAGGCAGCTGCAACGCCGGGTGAATAGGCCAGTGCCAGATCGCGCTGGTTGACCATGTCCTTGGTGGCGCTGATTTCCAGTTTTCCGGGTTTCGGATAGCGATGATATCGTAGTGCTGCGTCTCGCAGATCGTCTGCCATGTTGTTGTTGCTCAGCTTTTGTTGTGATTGGAAGGACGATCACTTATTTTTTGGGGCGTATATATCTGTACAAGTACCTTCAGCGACCTCACACGCAAAATTCAAGGTTTCTGACAGAGTAGGGTGTGGATGAACGGTCAGCGCAATATCTTCGATGTCGGCGCCCATTTCAAGTGCCAGCACAGCTTCGGCGATAAGTTCACCGGCATTTACGCCTACCATACCCGCCCCAAGCACCTGTTTGGTGGTTGGGTCAAGCAGCACTTTTGTAAGTCCCTCGGTGCGCGCAATGCTGAGTGCGCGGCCGCTGGCGGCCCATGGGAAAACACCTTTTTCGTAGGGAATATTCTGTTCCTTTGCCTGAGTTTCGGTTAGTCCCATCCAGGCTATTTCAGGATCGGTGTACGCCACCGACGGTATCGTTTTAGCATCAAAGAAAGATTTTTTACCAGCGATCACTTCTGCAGCTACCTTACCTTCATGTGTGGCTTTGTGGGCCAGCATCGGCTGACCGACAATGTCGCCGATTGCGAATATATGCGGTACGTTGGTGCGCTGTTGTTTATCCACGGCAATGAAGCCGCGTTCGGACACCTGTACTCCGGCATTTTCTGCATTCAGTTTTGCACCGTTAGGGCTGCGGCCCACGGCCAGTAAGACTCGATCAAACGTATCTGATTCCGGTGCTTTACCACCTTCAAACCAGACCATCAGTCCGTCGTCTTTTGATTCCATTCGCGTCACGCGCGAACCGGTGAAAATGTTTTCGAACAGTTTGCTGACGCGTTTTTGAAAGGGCCTGACCAGATCGGTATCGCAACCTGGAATCAGGGTGTCTGAGAGTTCGACAACGGTTACCTTGGAACCCAATGCCTGATAAACACAGCTCATTTCAAGACCGATAATACCGCCACCGATGACCAGTAGCCTGTCAGGTATATCCGCTAGTTCCAGTGCGCCTGTTGAATCAATCAGGCGATCATCTTCATAGGGAAAGCCGGGTATCCTGGTGACCTCGGAGCCCGCTGCAATAATGGCGTTTTTAAATTCGATGACCCGGGTCTGTCCATCGTGTTCAAGAGATAGCTGATTGGGTGACAGAAAGCTTGCTGTTCCATGTTCCACCGATACTTTGCGTTGTTTGGCAAGTCCTGACAAGCCACCGGTCAGCTGGCCAATGACCTTTTCTTTAAACCCGCGCAGCTTATCAATATCGATCTGTGGCTCACCAAAGCTGATGCCGTGTGATTCCATTTCTTTAGTTTCATTGATAACCTGAGCGGTGTGCAAAAGCGCCTTTGAGGGAATGCAGCCTACATTCAGGCAAACGCCGCCAAGTTGCGGGTAGCGTTCGATCATTAACACCGAAAGACCCAGGTCGGCGGCCCTGAATGCGGCGGTATAACCGCCCGGGCCGGCACCGATTACTACTACATCTGCTTGAATATCTGCAGTGCCGCTGGAGTTGCCGGTGCTTTCGTTTATTGCCGTGGTGGAGTCGTTGTCGGGCGATGCGGGAATAGCTTCGGCTGCTTCTTCTGACATCATCATCACAATAGCGGTGCCTTTTGAAATCCGATCACCCACCTTCACCAGTACCGAGGTGATTTCACCGGGGCCCGGTGCCGGTATTTCCATGCTGGATTTGTCGCTTTCTACCGTCAGCAGAGATTGATCATTGCTTACGTGATCGCCGACGCTGACCAGTATTTCAATGATTTCGACTTCTTTGAAATCACCGATGTCGGGTACTTCGATAGTGGTGAGATTACTCAATTTCGTCTCCGCTTTGGCTGGCTGGGGTCTGTATCAGATCGTTAAATCGGTACTATTGAATGTCGTCAACAGAGAATGAATGGTGCAAGCGCGTTAAATACTTGCTTGCCTATTGGTTCTTAGCTATCGATGTTAATAGAGAAGCATCTTTCTGATGTCGCCAACTACCTTGCAGTAGTGAGCCATAAATCGCGCACCCTCGGCGCCATCTATTACCCGATGATCATAAGTCAAATCTAACGGACACATGAGTCTGGGTTTGAAGTCGCTGCCATCCCAGACCGGTTGCATTTTTGCCCGGGTAATACCCAGTATGGCAACTTCCGGTGGGTTAACGATAGGTGTAAATGCGCTGCCACCAATACCGCCAAGACTCGAAATCGTCATGCTGGCACCCTGCATCTCATTGGGCTTAAGCTTTTTCGCACGCGCTCTGGAGCTAAGGTCAGACATCTCTTCTGATAGCTGGTAAATACTTTTCTGGTCCACCCCTTTTAATACCGGCACTACCAGTCCGGCAGGTGTATCGACGGCAATGCCGATATTAAAGTACTTTTTATAAAACAGGGATTTTCCATCTGCAGCCAACGACGAGTTAAACCGTGGAAACTGCTTTAACGCGGCAGCCAGCGCCTTTATATGAAATACCAGACCGGTAACACGGATGTTATTGTCAGCTGCTTCTTGTTTGATGGATTTTCTAAACGCTTCAAGCTCGGTTATATCGGCTTCATCGTGATGCGTTACCATCGGCAAATTTAACCAAGAGCGATGAAGATTCTCAGCGGTCAGTATATTGATGCGAGATAATTCGACGCGTTCTATTTCACCAAACTGGGTGAAATCAACTTCAGGTATAGATGGAATTCCAGCGCCGCCCCCGTGCGCTGCGCCACCGTAGTTGCTGCCTACGTTCGTCATCGTGGTCTTTATAAAGCTCTCAACGTCTTCTTTTAATATCCGATTTTTACGTCCGGAACCTGTGATCAGTAAAAGGTCTGCGCCAAGTTGTCTGGCAAACTTTCGAACCGCCGGACTCGCATGTGCTTTGCGATAAGATTCATCGGCGATTTTATGGGTAGGTGATGCAGCCAGTTGCGGTTTATTTGCAGGTTTCTGAGCGGCGCTCTGAGGAGCAACGTCGGCGGGTTTGGGCGGTGGTGGAGTGCTTGCAGTCTGTGTTGCGGGCGCAGCACTTCCGGTGATTTCCAGTATCACATCACCTTTTGAAAGCCGGTCTCCCACACTTACAGCAATTGATTGTACCGTGCCCACAGCTGTGGAAGGAATCTCCATGCTGGCCTTGTCACTTTCCAGGGTGATTAGTGATTGATCAAGTATCACTTCATCACCTACATTGACCAGTAGTTCGATAACCTCTATTTCTTCAAATTCACCGAGATCCGGCACAACTACCGGTAGGGTGGTGGTTTCCTTTGTCGCTTCATCACTGGTGGGCGCTGCTTCACTGGCGACTTCTGTTACCTCATCTTTTGAGGTAACAGTTGCGATCAGATCGCCCTTGGATAATTTATCACCAACACTGACTTTTAGTTCCGATATGGTACCTGCATGAGTGGACGGAATCTCCATGCTGGCCTTGTCGCTCTCGAGAGTAATAAGTGACTGGTCAATCTCTACCACATCGCCGACCGCTACCAGTACCTCGATCGTTTCAATAGTGTCGAACTCACCGATGTCCGGTACGCGAATTTCAATTTGGTTTGACATAGTTTTCTCCGCTTCTACCTATACCGTTACCGGGTTTGGTTTATTCGGATCAATGCCGTATTTCTCGATGGCATTGCGTGGCACGCTGGCGTCAATTAAACCTTGCTGGGCGAGCGCGTTAAGTGCGGTGACAACAACATAGCGACGATCAACCTCAAAGAAGTCGCGCAATTTTTCGCGAGTGTCAGAACGACCAAAACCGTCGGTGCCAAGCACTTTGTAATCGCCGGGTACAAATTCTCTGATGCCATCGGAAACAGCTTTCATGTAGTCGCTTGAAGCGATAACCGGATAAGGGTCGTTTTGCAGCGTTTCTGCAACATGAGAGAGTCTGGGTGCTGAGTCTGGGTTCAGGTTGTTCCATCGGGTCGCATCAAGACCGTCACGTCGTAGTTCAGTAAAACTAGTGACACTGAATATCTCTGAACCGACGTTCCAGTCCTCATGTAACAACGCAGCGGCAGCAATGACCTCGCGAAGAATGACGCCGGCGCCCAGAAGGTTTACACGTATGCTTGCTTTTGGCGCGACAGTGTCAAGCTTGTACATACCTTTGATTATGCCTTGTTCTGAACCGGCGGGCAGGGCTGGCTGGTGATAGTTTTCATTCATCGCGGTGATGTAGTAGAAAACGTTTTCCTGCTCCTGCATCATTCGACGCATGCCATCGTGTATTATTATCGCCATCTCGTAGGCATAGCACGGGTCATAACAAACGCAGTTTGGAATAGTGCTGGCCAGCAGATGGCTGTGACCGTCTTCGTGTTGCAGACCTTCGCCGTTCAGGGTGGTTCGACCGGCTGTACCGCCAATCATAAAGCCTCGTGCGCGCATATCGCCGGCGGCCCATGCAAGGTCACCAATACGCTGGAAGCCAAACATCGAGTAGTAAACGAAAAACGGAATCATGTTGATGCCGTGGGTACTGTATGCAGTGGCGGCCGCAATCCACGAAGACATACTGCCTGCTTCGGTTATTCCTTCTTCAAGGATCTGACCGGTTTTATCTTCTTTATAAAACATCACCTGATCACGATCTTCAGGTGTATAGAGCTGACCGACAGAAGAATAAATGCCCAGTTGTCTGAACATGCCATCCATACCGAAGGTTCTCGCTTCGTCCGGCACGATAGGTACGATGTTTTTGCCGATGTTTTTATCCCGCGTGAGAATGGTTAACATCCGCACGAAAGCCATCGTTGTAGAGAGCTCTCTGTCCCCCGAGTCTTTTAGCAACGGGTCAAATGCCGACAGCGGCGGTATTTCCAGTGGTGCGGCAAATTTTTGTCTTTGTGGCAGGTAGCCGCCAAGTGACTCACGGCGTTCCTTCATGTACTTCAGCAGTTCGCTGTCCGGCTCCGGTTTTGAATATTCCAGGTTTTCTACCTGTTCATCCGTCAGGGGAATATTAAAACGATCACGCATATCCATTAATGCATCAAGTGGCATTTTTTTCTGTTGATGCGTGGCGTTGGTACCTTCACCTGATTCGCCCATGCCATAGCCTTTAACGGTTTTCATTAAAATAACCGTTGGCTGTCCTTTGTGCTTCATGGCGCTGTCGTATGCGGCATATATTTTATGAGGGTCGTGTCCGCCACGGTTGAGACGCCAGATATCTTCGTCTGAAAGTTTAGCGACCATGGCAGCAGTTTCAGGGTGTTTGCCGAAAAACTTTTCACGTGTATAGGCGCCGTCTTTGGCTTTAAAATTCTGGTATTCACCGTCGACGGTTTCCATCATTAAATCTTTGAGCCTGCCATCATGATCTTTGGCAAGCAGTGGGTCCCAGTAGGATCCCCAGATCACTTTGATCACATTCCAGCCAGCGCCACGAAATACAGCTTCCAGCTCCTGGATGATTTTACCGTTGCCACGGACCGGCCCATCGAGTCTTTGCAGGTTGCAGTTGATGACGAAAGTCAGATTGTCCAGTTTTTCACGACCAGCCAGTGATATGGCGCCCAGTGATTCTGGTTCGTCCATTTCACCGTCACCCATGTACGCCCAGACTTGCCGGTTATCTGTGCGAACCAGACTGCGGTCATGCAGGTATTTCATGAATCTGGCCTGATAGATTGCCATTATCGAAGTCAGCCCCATTGAAACTGTGGGGAATTGCCAAAAGTCCGGCATCAGGTAAGGGTGAGGATAAGAAGACAGTCCTTTGCCATCGACTTCGCGGCGGAAGTTGTCCAGATCTTCTTCGCTCAGGCGACCTTCGAGAAAGGCCCGTGCATATATGCCCGGTGCCGAGTGACCTTGAATAAAAACAAGATCACCTCCGTTGTCCGGACCCGGGGCACGGAAAAAATGGTTGAAGCCGACATCGTACAGCGTCGCCGCTGATGCAAAGCTTGCAATATGGCCGCCGAGGTTTGAATCGTCACGGTTGGCGCGTAATACCATGGCAGTGGCATTCCAGCGGATCATGGATCTTATCTGGTGTTCGTAGTCGTGGTTACCCGGGCTGATCGCTTCCAGATGAGGAGGAATTGTATTGATATAGGCAGTTGACGCGCTGTAGGGCAGGTTGGTGCCTGAGCGACGTGACTGGTCGATTAACGCTTCAAGTATATAGTGAGCACGCTCAGGACCTTCAGTTTCAATGATTGCCTCAAGTGCTTCGAGCCACTCTTTTGTTTCCTGTGGATCGATATCTTGTAGTTCTCGCATTTTTGCCTCTGCTAATCAGACGTGGTGTTTTTCTGACTATTGTTCTGAACAATTCTGGCCGGGTGTGGCAGTTGTTGGTGATGTAAGTACTGCGGTGAGTAATCCGCAGGTTTGGGAAAACTGGAATTAGATGGAGTGTTGGTCTTCCTTTGCCTGTTGAGGCAAGGTCATAACTAATATATATCGTTGCATAATTATAACTTATAATTGTACTTATAGTGAATCGGCGCAAATGATATTTTTTAAACGGGTGTTTACACTTTGACTGTGTGAGCAAACTGGCCTTTATCATCAACCGAGGTGAGAACGCAGCGTGTGATTGAATTTCCGCTAATCGCATCTGGATTCGTATTGCAAACCCGGGTGTAATTTTCGGTGTAACCGTAACGGTGGTGTAGATTGCTGGAAGTGCCTTCCCAAAGCACGTTGGCTTCGACGCCAATTTGAGATTCAATAAAGCTTATTTTGTGCCGTTCTGCGAGTTCATGCAGCTCGCGGCTGCGTTTTTTTTTGGTTAGATCATCAACTTGCTCAGTCATACTGGCGGCTTTGGTGCCGGCGCGAGGTGAATAGCTGAAAATATGTATGTGCCCGAATTTTATTGAATCGACGAAATCTGTAGTTTGTCGCCATTCGGATTCTGTCTCTCCAGGGAAGCCGACAATAATATCCGTGGTAATGTTAAACGCGGGATATTGCTGCCGGGCCTCTTCTACCAGGGCCATAAACTCACTGGTATGACAACGGCGGGACATTCGACGCAAGACTGTGTCCGAGCCGCTTTGTACCGGCAGATGCATGTGCGGCATAAGTCGTGGGTTTTCAAATAGGGTAAAAAATTTTTCGCCTAAGTCCCATGGTTCAACAGAGGCAAAACGCACGCGGGGTACCGAGGTTTGGGCCAGTATAGTGGTGACGAGGCTTGTTAAATTTGAATTGATATCTGAACCATAGCCACCGACGTGAACGCCGGTTAAGACGACTTCCTGTACGCCACTGTCGTGCAGGTGGTTTATTTGTTCGACGATCTCCTCAGCGGGGCGGCTATTTTCATCGCCTCTGGCAATGGTTACTATGCAGTAGCTGCAACGGTAGCGACACCCGTCTTGAATTTTTATGAAAGCACGTTGTCGATTGCGTGCAAACAGTGCAGATTCGTTAGGCATTGTTGCCCCTTCTGGCATAATAGGAATTTGCCATTGGTCTGCAACTCGCTTCACTAGCTGGCTTTTATTTTTGTTATCCACCAGCATATCGACACCCAGCTCTGCTGCTGAGCCCGATTCTCCGGTCGATACAAAGCAACCGCTGACCACCATTTTTCCCAGCGGGTTTTCACGTCGCAGGCGGTTGATCATTTTGCGCGATTTACGTACAGCTTCCTGTGTCACGGCGCAGGTATTCAATACGGTGAGGTCAGCACCGTCAGCTTCATTGACCAGAGTGTGGCCAGCCTGTTGAAATTCCAGTGCCCAGCTTTCCAGTTCAGCTTCATTGAGGCGGCACCCGAGTGCCTTTAAGTGAATATTCAACAGTTAAACCAGATTAATTTGATGACCGGATATAGTAACAGTTTCGGCAACGCGGAACACAGGTGGCAGTTATGGCTGTGATATGGCAGCAAGTTTCAGCTGGTGATCACTATGAGGTAAGGACTGCCGGAAATTCGACCAGGTTATACAAAAACAGAGTTTTTCATTCGCAATGGAATAGCCAGCGACCACTGTCGAATGGCGTGTGGGATTTGCTGTTTCTGCCGGCGTTGTTTCTACCCGCCGATCAAGTCAGGAGGGTCTTGTTACTGGGCGTGGGCGGTGGGGCTGTCATCAATCAATTTACCCATTTACTAGCGCCGGACAAGATTGTCGGGGTTGAACTGGATGCCACTCACATTGACGTCGCGCGTCGATTTTTCGGGGTGAAGCATAAATCCGTTGAGCTGCATCACGCTGATGCCATTGACTGGCTGCACAAATACAGGGGCGATAAATTTGATATCGTAATTGAGGATCTCTTTACAGAAGAAAACGGCGAACCTATAAGAGTCGCTGCTGCAGACAGACAGTGGTTCAGCCTGTTGCAAAAACATCTGAATCCCGGTGGTGCGCTGGTAATTAATTTTGAAGATCCCACCCAGATGCGGGCCAGTGCTGGTGCCTATCAAGCCACGTTGTCTGGCCGTAAAGATGTCAGATACCAATTTAACCAACCCAGTTACGGCAACAGTGTGTGTGCATTTATGGCCGATTCTGTAAGTCCGGCCGTGTTGCGGAGCCGTTTAAATCAAGTTCTGGCGAATTACCCTGCCTGCCGGGTACAAGGGCAAAAATTTCGCCTGAGAAGAGTGGTGTAGTGTTCATTTTTGCCGGGAATTGTTGTTTTGCCCAAACGTTTAACCAAATTTGACCCCAAAGTTCCGAGTTAGATGCAAGGATGATGAGTTATAATCAGCGAATTATGACAGACCAGAAACCCTATCGCTGGTTCTTGCTGCCAATTTTGATTGGCGGGCAGTAAAGTGAAACTCCAAGAGGAACATTTAAATGGTTGACAATCGCGACGATCTTGACAAAAACAAGCCGGACGGCCATGCAGTCTACCGCGAAGATATACGCGACCGGCACTTGTTGCCAGAAGAGCCCAAGGTACGTAAGTCGCTGAAATATGGTGCAGTCGGGTTGCTCGGGCTGGGCGTGTTGGGTATGTGGACGGGTAACGCAAAACGCGACGGAGAAATGCAGAATCTCACGATTGCCAGAGAAGAGCTGGACAGCAAGGTTGTTGAGCTTCAGGGTAATCTCGGTGAAAACGAATCAAAAATAGCCGGTTTTCAAAAAGAAATAGACCGTTTAAAAAAGTCAGCAGCAGATGCCACAGCAGCAAAAACAGAGGCACTGGCCGCCTCCGAGGCACAGATAGCCGAACTCGAGCAAAAATACGCAGCGCTTGAAAGCCAAAGTGCGCAAGGACAACAGGACCAGGCCAGTGTTCAGGAGCTTCAGGCCAAGCTGGATAGCCAGAATTCCAGACTTGAAGAGTTGGAAGCAATTCGTGCGCAAGCGGTTGAAGAGATAACTGCACTTCGTTCCAGAGCTGAGAACGTAGACAAACTGGAAGCTGAAGTTGCAGAGTTGACCGGCGCACGCAGTGAGCTACAGACTCGCATTGATGACATTGACCTTCGATCCGGCAATCTGGCCGGCGAAAGCCAGGCGGTTGTGCAGCAGCGCGATGAGCTGCAAGCCAGGTTACAGGAACTTACTTTAGAACGTGACTCGCTTGTTGCTGAACTTGATGCGAATAAAAGTAACGTTGATTCATCGGCCTACAATACGCTCAAGCAGTCCTATGCGGGTTTAGAGTCTTCTTCTAAAGGAAAAATCAGCGGTCTTGAACTAGAGATTAACTCCCTGACTGATCAGATTGTCGGTTTAAATAATGAGAAAGATGAGCTGCTCAGCCAAACCGAAGCGCTGCGCGCTGAAAGAGACAACTATAAAACGGATCTGACAAATCTGCAGGATTCGTCGGCAACTGAGTTGAGTGGACTTGGCAGCAAGCTGCAGGACATGACCGCCTCCATGGGTTTGCTGTCCGGAGAGCGCGATACTTTCTCTCAAGACAATGCCGAGCTTAAAGCCCGGCTGGCGGACCTGAATACCGAGAAGGCCGATTTGACAGCAGCAATCGCTGCGCGTACCGCTGAACTCGAAGCATTGACGGTAGAGCGGGATACCCTGGCCAGTTCTAACGTAGAGATGGAAAATAAATTATCCGGTCTGACCACAGAACTGGGCGCAACACGTGAACAGCTCACCGGCGAAAGAGACGGTGTGCTGGGTGAGTTGGGGGCGCTGCGTGAATCAACGGGTTTTCGAATCTCAGGACTGGAAGAGCAGGTAACGGATCTGACCGGCCAGGTCACTGACCTGACTGCCAAGCGCGATGAGTTGCTGGCGCAGATTGACGGGTTAAATGCTGAAAATCAAAGCCTGGTAGCTGATAGTGAAAGCAAGGTCACTGATCTTCAATCAAGGATTGCCACTCTGACGGGTGAGCGCGATGAAATTAATTCAGAATCATTGGCGTTCAGGTCGGATTCGAAAGCAAAGGTCGATGTACTCGAATCAAACATCGTTGATCTCAACAGTCAGATAGAGACGCTAACTCTGGAGCGTTCAGAGCTTGAAAAAAGTAATGCAGAAGCAGCTGCACAGTTAGCGGATCTTGATCAGCAGCGCAATGAAGCACTTGCCCGAATTGACGAAATAAGCAAACAGGGCGAAATGCAGGTAAGCGGCCTGCAAGATCAAATAGGTGAATTGAATCTGCAGGTTGATAACCTGACCAGTGAACGTGATCGTCTGGCTGGTGACCTTGAGATAGCGAAAGCCGATTCATCAAAGCTGGCGCTAAACTTTGAGTCGCTGAATAGTGAAAAAGGTATGTTACAGGGCCTTATAGACACCGAGCGATCAGAAGCGCTTAAAAAGCTTTCTGACTATGAAGCTCGCATTGGTGATTTGACTGGTGAGCGCGATCAACTGGCCGCTGATCTTGAGTCGGCAAAGCCTTTTGAAGCAGAGGCGGGCAGCTTGAAAGAACAGCTTGCCGCAGCGACAGAGCAGCAACAGAAATCGGCTGAGCAAGTGGCAGGAATCGAACAGCAACTGGCTGAGATGACATCACTTCGAGATGGCCTGGCCAGTGAGCAGGAATCACTGCAAGGTGAGATTGAGGCGAGTAATTCAAAAATTTCTGAAATGAATGGCAAATTGGCAGAGCTTGAAACTCAGATCGGCGCCTTGTCAGAAGACAAACAGACGCTGCAAAGCGAGCTTGATGCGCTTAACGCAAGCAGCACTGGTCGCATAAGTGAGTTACAGGCATCGATTGATGCGCTTGGTGGTGAGAAATCCGGATTAATGGATGAGCGTACCTCATTGCAGTCAACGCTTGAGGGTTACGAAGCGCAGGTAGCCACCTTGACAGAAGAAAAGCAGGTCTTGCAAAGTGAGCTTGACGCGTTGAATACAAGTAGTTCAAGTCGCATAAGTGAGTTACAGGCATCGATTGATGCGCTTGGCGGTGAGAAATCCGGTTTGATGGATGAGCAATCATCGCTACAGTCGAAACTTGATGAGGTAATGGCAGAAAAATTATCACTTGCAACCACGGGTGAGGAGCTTTTAACGCAGCGTGATGAATTGCTCAAAGAACGGGATTATCTGACCGGGCTGCTGGATACTGAGCGTAGCACCGTTGCAAGAGCGGCCCAGGATTCTGAAGGATTACAGGGGCAAATAAAGTTATTGTCCGGTGACATTGAAACATTACAGGCAAAACTCTCGACAGCCGAGCAAGGTAAATCTGACAGTGAAGCCAGAGCCAATAACCTTCAGGCAAAAGTTGATGATTTTGAAAATAGAGTAGGCGCGCTGAATTCACAGTTGACGGTACTTAGTGAATCCCGTGATTCTGCGCAGAGTGAACTCGATGCACTTCGCAACCAGCTGGGTAGTGCCGAAACACAACTAAACGGTGCACGGCAGGAAATTGAAAAACTGATGGCGGTGAAACTGTCTGCTGAAGAAAGCATGCAAGCGGAACGCAGGCAGGCTGAAGGCGTCGGGGATTCTATTGCGGAGCAGTTGCGTCAAAATGGTCTGGCTGACGCTGCAGTTCAGGTGCGCAGCGACAACTCGGTAGGTATTCGAGTAGCGAGTGGTAGTTTGTTCGGAACTGGAAGTGCTGATCTGAGTCAATCGGGTCAGGATGTGCTTGCTGTGGTAGGGCAGACAATAAGCAACTATGAGGACTACGACATACGTGTTGAAGGTCATACCGATGATGTGCCTATCGGTGCAGGGCTTGCACGAAAATTCAAGAGCAACTGGGAACTGTCAGTAGCACGTGCAACATCAGCAGTGCGATATCTGAGTCAGGATAGCGGTGTTGCTGCGAATCGTTTGTCCGCGACCGGCTACGGTGAATACAATCCGATCTCCAGCAATGATACTGAAGGCGGTCGGGAGCAAAATCGTCGAGTTGAAGTGGTGCTTTATCCTAGCCGGTAAGTCGTGTTTTTAACTTGATCGGGTAATGCAAAAATTAAGGCTGAACATGTTGTTCGGCCTTTTTTATGATGTTTATTATGTAGCTTTGCAGGTTACAGCTTACGTACTTTGTGTAAGCAGCTGATTATATCTCCTGGCAGTCGGCGTTCACTACAACCGAGCTCGCTGCTCCTTAACCCGCCGTATCGGAATAGACGACTCAAGAGACGCCACCCCTTCGACCTTGGTTAGCCGACCTGTCAGAAAGCGCTCGAACTCAGATAAGTCGGCAATAGCCAGTCGCAGTAGGTAGTCGCGATTACCGGTCATGAGCCAGCAATCCATGACCTCCGGAAACTGCGCGATCTCTGATTCAAATTTCAGCAAACGATCATCGGTCTGATGATCCAGCTGTACCGAAACGAAAACGCTGAAGCCATAGCCCATTTGCGCCTCATCAACGATAGCGGAATACCCTTTTATAACGCCCCGTTTCTCCAGGTTTTTGACCCGTCGTGCGCATGGAGTGGGCGAAAGGCCAATCTGATCGGCCAAGTCCTGGTGGGAAATTCTGGCGTTTCGCTGCAGCTGCTGCAGAATTTTTCTATCGGTTTTATCCAGAATATCGGCCATTGCTTAGATGATTCCTCTAATATTTATATAAAAAATAACACAAAACTCTAATAATGCTCTCCTTACTAGCCCTATTTGCAGTAATTCGCTCAAAGAACATTCGTAAACTACGTTTATTGGTAGCTCAGAAGCAAGACAGAGAGACGGATGGAGAACAAGAGAACCTTACAGGTCGACTCCGACCCTATGGAAACCAACGACTGGGTAGAGTCACTTGAGGCACTAAGCTCGGTGCAGGGACCGAAGCGCGCTCATTTTGTGCTTTCGCGCCTGCAGGATCGTGCGCGTCGGTTGGGTATCTCAACCCAGGCCCTGCCTTACTCTTCCTACAGAAATACGATTCCGGTTTCACAACAGCCAGCCTATCCCGGTGATCTGGCTATTGAGCAGAGACTCAACAGCATGATTCGCTGGAACGCGCTTGCAATGGTGGTGCGCGCGAACCGGGCCTACGGGGAACTCGGCGGCCATATTGCCACTTATGCCTCGGCGGCCGAGTTGCTTGAAGTGGGGTTTAACCACTTTTTCAGAGCCCGGACCGATGACTTTGACGGCGACTTACTCTATGTCCAGGCGCATAGTGCTCCGGCGTTATATGCGCGTTCGTTCTTTGAAGGGCGGTTGTCAGAAGAACAACTGTGTAATTACCGACAGGAAGTGCCGGGTAACGGCTTAAGTTCATATCCGCATCCGTGGCTGATGGATGACTACTGGCAGATACCCGGTGCATCAATGGGGCTGGCGGCAATGTCTGCGATCAGTCAGGCGCGTGCAATGAACTACATTAACGCCAGAGGTCTTGCCAATACCGGTAACCGACATGTCTGGGGCTTTTTTGGCGACGGCGAAATGGACGAGCCCGAGTCAGTCGGTGGCTTAACGCTGGCGGCGAGAGAAAAGCTCGATAACCTGACCTTCGTGGTTAACTGTAACCTGCAACGACTCGACGGGCCGGTTAGAGGAAACGGTCAGATCATTCAGGAACTTGAAGCACTGTTTGTCGGTGCTGGCTGGAACGTGATTAAAGTGCTCTGGGGATCCGAGTGGGACCCGTTGTTTGCCTCCGACAAAGACAACGTTCTGTTGCGTCGTTTTGCAGAGACTGTTGATGGTGAATATCAGAACCTCGGCTCTAAAGATGGCGACTATAACCGCAAGAAGTTCTTTGATGCAGACCCTCAAAGCGCCGCACTGGTCGCACACCTGAGTGACGATGAAATACATCAATTACGTCGCGGTGGTCACGATGTAAAAAAAATCTATGCGGCATTCGCAGCTGCCAAGGCCCATAAAGGGCAGCCCACAGTGATACTGGCCAAGACCAAAAAAGGGTTCGGTATGGGTGGTGCCGGTGAAAGCCGTATGATTGCACACCAGGCAAAGAAGCTTGATGTTGAAGCATTGATGAATTTTCGTGATCGCTTTGACCTTCCGCTAAGCGATCAGCAGGTACAGTCGCTGGAGTTTATTCAACCTTCAGATAACAGCCACGAAATCGCCTACCTCAAAGAGCGTCGCGCCGATCTTGGTGGCGCCATGCCGAAGCGTTACTCACAAGCGACTACCACAACAGCGGCGCTGCCACCGATAGACAATTACGCTAAGTTTGCGTTACAGGCCGACGGTAAGGAAATGTCTACAACAATGGCAGTGGTGCGCATGATCAGCGGTTTGTTGAAAGATAAAAATTTCGGAGCGCGTGTGGTACCGATTGTGGCCGATGAAGCACGTACATTTGGCATGGATTCTTTGTTCAGACAAGTTGGTATTTATTCCACCGAGGGACAGCGCTACGAGCCTGAAGATGCAGGCACTATTATGTATTACAAAGAAGCGCTTGACGGTCAGCTGATTCAGGAGGGCATTAACGAGGCCAGCGCTATCAGCACATGGACCTCGGCAGCCACTGCCTATTCGATTCATAATATTGAGCTAATGCCGTTCTACATTTTCTATTCAATGTTCGGCTTTCAGCGTGTTGGCGATCAGATCTGGGCAGCGGCAGATCAGCGAGCACGGGGGTTTCTTCTGGGTGCTACAGCGGGACGCACCACGCTATCCGGTGAAGGGCTGCAGCATCAGGACGGATCAAGCCATCTTCTGGCTTCGACTGTTCCAAGCTGCCGGGCGTACGATCCGTGCTTTGCCTATGAGCTTGCGGTTATTGTGGAGTATGGTTTGCAGCGCATGATGGCAGAGAAACGTGATGAGTTCTTCTACTTGACTGTGATGAATGAAAATTACGCACAGCCTTCTATTCCCGACGGTGTTAAGCAGAACATCATCAAAGGTTTGTATAAATTCAAAGCCGGTATAGGCACTCCATCGGTACAGTTGATGGGTTCAGGCACAATTTTGCGTGAGGTTATAGCAGCCGCGGAACTTTTAGAAGAACAGTTTAATATTATCGCTGATGTATTTAGCGTTACCAGTTTCAATGAGCTGGCTCGTGATGCCATCGCTGTGGAAAGAGACAATCGCTTGTGCACCGATACCCCGCAGGCAAAAAGTTACCTCAGTCAGCAATTAGGTGAAGACATACCTTTGGTTGTAGCGACAGATTATGTGCGTGCGGTGCCGCAACAAATAGCACCTTTCGTCACAGTACCAATAACCATTCTCGGTACAGATGGTTACGGACGTTCTGCGAACAGGCCGGCGCTAAGAAGATTTTTTGAGGTGGATAAAGAGCATATTGCACTTGCTGCCATCGATGCGTTGGTAACAAAAGGAGAGCAGGAAGCTTCTGTGAAAGCAACCGCCATCGAAAAGCTTGGCATTGAGCAGAGCAATCCCGCCCCCTGGACTGTTTGAAGGTAATCGATCATGGCAACTACTGCAGAAATAAAAGTTCCTGATATCGGTGATTTTTCTGATGTGTCTGTCATTGAAATTACTGTCGCGCCCGGAGATATGGTCACCCACGGAGATACCATGGTAGTCGTGGAAACCGACAAGGCTACAGTGGAAATTCCTGCAGACATCAGTGGAAAAATCGTTGAAGTTAAAGTCCTTGAAAACGATAAGGTCAATGAAGGCACTGTTATCGCTACAGTCGAGCCGATCGATCAAACAGCATCAGCAACACGACCTCAGCCACCGGATGTGGATCAATCCGAAGCCAGCACTTTATTCACTGAGCGTCCGGCTGCTTCAGTAGCGGCAGGCACTGATCCTGAACCTGTTACCTATAAAACAGAGCGTCCGCCTTCCGAAGACAACACAACTAACAAACACGTGCTTGTCTATGCGTCGCCATCGGTTCGCAAACTGGCAAGAGAGCTGGGGATTGAAGTGTCGAATGTACCGGGCACCGGTCCGAAACAGAGAGTCACGCACAATGATGTAAAGGCGTTTGTGAAAGCCCGGTTGTACGAAAAGCACGGCAGTGCCCCTTCTCAAATCAGTGCCACGATTGCGGCGTTTCCAGAGTGGCCGGTGGTTGATCATGGTAAATTTGGAAAGATTGAGCGGATAGATCTTAACCGTATTGCCAGAAAGTCAGGGCCGGCTCTCGCCCGCAATGCCATGCTGATTCCGCACGTTACTTATTTTGACAAAACCGATATCACCGACACCGAATCGTTTCGCAGACAATTAAACAGCGAAGCAACGGACCGGGATGCCAAAATAACTTTGCTGTCATTTGCGGTTAAAGCGGTAGTGAGTGCGCTCAAAGCTTATCCTGTATTTAATGCGTCACTAGAGGCAGATCAACTGATCCTGAAGCAGTACTGGAACATTGGAGTCGCTGTCGACACTCCCGGGGGCTTACTGGTACCTGTGCTGAAAGGCGCTGATAAAAAAGGCGTGCGCCAGATTGGCAACGAAATGGCGCACTTCGCCGAGGCGGCCAGAGGTGGAGCACTTGCGCCTGGTGACATGCAGGGAGCCACGTTTACCATTTCTTCACTGGGCAGCATTGGCGGTACTAACTTCACACCGATAATCAACGCACCGGAGGCAGCCATTCTCGGTTTGCCGCGTTCCGAAATACAACCAGTCTGGGACGGCGAGGAATTTAAACCACGCCGCATTCAGCCGCTTAGCCTGAGTTTTGATCACCGGGTGGCAGACGGTGCAGAAGCGGCAAGGTTTATGACAGCCATTTGTGATGGCCTGAATGATTTCCGACGCACCGCGGTGTAGCAAGACCTGCGGGATCTGCACGCGACGCGCTCGAATCAATCGCTACTCTGAATACGCCGTATAAATCATACGCCATATAAATCAATTGAATTTCCAGGTGCATCCTTTAACGTAATGCACTGTCGATCTGCATAGCTTATTAGCTTGCCGGCGGTTGAGCGGCAAACAACACTACAGGCTGAGTGCCGCGAGTGTTGTCACTACAAGCGACAAGACTCCACACCATTCCAACCCCAACCATCACCGACCGGGTCCGTATCAATGCAAGTCGTTGCAGAACGGATGCGACAACTTTTGGTGCCATCCCAACCCCATCCGTCTCCTTGCGGGTCGGTATCTATGCACTCTATCCTGCAGCTTTCGGCTCCGTTCCATCCCCAGCCATCACCCACGGGATCGGTGTCAACACAAATGCGACAACTCTCGACCCCGTTCCAGCCCCAACCATCACCATCGCTATCAATACATTCTCTGCTTGTGCTTAGCAGGCAGTTTTCAGTGGCCCCGCCACCTTCAAAACACGCGTGGCCCATGACGGACATATCGTACCACTGGGTATCTGCACCGGGCTCTGCTGCCCAGCCGAACTTGTTGTCACGCAAATCGCCATCCTGGTCATCATTGATATGAAGTTCAAAACCGAACTCTCCGGTGCCAAGTCGCAACGAAGACTTCAGAAGTCTGATCTCGTAGATATACTGATGTTCTTCGGCATCGTAACGCCGTTTGTAGTCGATATCGATATTGCGCTCTACAATGCCGGTTCGCTCACCGTTTTCGCGCAGGATTACCTGTGTGTCGTCATCATCGTAGCGACTGTTTCTTTGATAGCCTCCATCAAAAAACAGCTCGATACTGTCATCGTCATAAAATCGATCTGAATCTTTAATCGGTGTGTCATCGTTTACCGTTACGGCGATATATAGATTTAGTGCGTCATGGGCAATTGCCCAGCTTGATGTTCGCTCGGTATCCAAACCGAAAACAGTAACGCCGGTTCGTAGTTCGTTACCACCACTGTCAGCCATTGTCGCACTCTGCCAGGCAGCGTCGTCGAGATAGCCGTCTATCTGAATCGGTTGGTCCAGTGAATTGACGATAACGGATCGACTACCGGTGACATCGAGATCCGGATCAACTTTGCAGGTGTCGACACCATTCCAGCCAAACCCGTCATTGCGTGGCGGTGTGTCAATACACACTCCGGCAATCGGTATATCGATGGTTCCAGAAGGCACAAAGTAACCCGACGGCTCGGGGAAACTGCGGCAAAGATCAAAGGAGATATTGCTGGTCCAGCTGCGAGTTGCGTTAAAGCGTGTACCTGCTTCATCGACAATTTGTACATAGCTGCTGCGTTCCACTGGCGCAGGTCCAGAATATCGTCCGTTATCTATATTCCAGTCGAGATCTTCAACAATGGTACCCGGTGCATCCCCTTCTTCACTGACAGCCACATAGGTAGCCACCTGAACGGTACCGCGTGAGTTTTGTCCATCTTCAAGTTCATGACGGTATCTGCGTATGATAGAGCTGTCGGCTTTGTAGAAACGATCATCACTGCTCCAATAGTGTGGTACACACTCGATGACCTGGCCGATAAACTCAGCCGGCCGCCAGAACGCCTGCACCAGGTTAACCGGAATTCCGGTTTGCACATTAATGTAGTCGGGTTTCTGTTCGTCTCCATCCAGTGGCATCACCTGGGTACGGCACGACTTCACACCGTTCCACCCGAAGCCATCACCGTCTGTATCTATACATAGGCCTTCGGGATTAACCTGGGGAAGATCAGTTAAATCCAGCGTCGAGGTATTGTCCGACAGATCATACTCAAAACTGTTTGACACGTTGACCGATGCGTTGACGACACCTACCGGATTGCCGCTGACAGGGAATTGCATATCTACAGTTTCACCGGCTGCAAGAGCCGGGATGCTGCAAATGATCTGGTTGTTATCTACGCTGCAGTTGGAAGGTATTGCATTGATAAGATTGTCGGTTCTGTCTAACACAACCGATACCTCAGAGACTTGTTCCGATTCATTTAAGTTAGACACCTGCACTACAACCGTCCGCTCTACAAGCAGCGCGTTTATCGCCAATTGAACAACCGTTAGAAAGCACTCTCTCTGGCGCATCAGAGCGTTCATACTATCCATACTACAAGTGGAGAACTCTCTGGAATCATTGATGTACGGATACATGATACGGCGCGGCCCGTCCTCACAACCATTGAGGGTATCGTGTGCAGAGCCAAGGTTGTGGCCCAGCTCGTGCGCCATCAGTTGAGAGCTCAATGGATAGCCAAGCGATACCCCGATATCGAATCCGGATGTATAACACACGGTACTTAAATAGGCCCTGCCGATGACGGAGCTGTTGCGCGGGGCATTGCTGAACAGATGCACCAGTCCCAGGTCGGCCCTGAGTTCGGGTATTGACTGTCTGAAGGTTCTAAAACGCAACAACTGCTCAGTCGATGCGCCTTCTGCATTAGAAAAATCCTCATTCAGGGTTTGCACTACTGCTTCAACTTTAAGTGCCAGCTCAAGGTTCTCACGCAGAATGCCATCAGTTGCGTTAACCACGCTAAGCGCGTGCGCCACCCCGTCGCCGTCATATTGAGCGTCGTAGTGGTGGTCTACTACCACCCCGATTTTCAACACACGTGTAAAGTGTTCTCCATTTGTATTCAGGCCTTCAGCCTTGGCAAGTGAAGAGCTGGCAAGTGTGGAGCGATCGACCAGACTACGCCGTAAATCCGGCCCGGCAAAACTTGTATACGGCTCGTCGTAGTTAGAAAGCGTAATATGCTGGCCCTGATACTTAACCATGCCATACACCCGCTCCCCGTTGACAGTAAGCCTTGCCCAGGACTGCGGTTGTCCCTCGATCCGGCCCTCGTAGAATTGTAATGTGAGATCGCTGTTTTTAACCCATTCCGTGTCGTTACCGAACACGGCGGGTTGCAACTGCAAAATAAACTTCTGTGAGTTGGTTGTAATTGTCGCCATGACTGACCCATCCCCAGCGGCCTGGGTCATTGAAAAGCTCTCTACAAGCTGTAATTGTTCCTCGCTGGCATTTACCGCAGAAGCAATAAATAAAACTAACAAAATAAAACCGCGCATAACTATCATCTCAATTACCAGTCATGACAGAATAACATAACATTCAGGGGAAAGTAGATGACAGGAAGGGGAATATAGCAGTCGGAAGTCGTCAGAAGGCTACCCGATCCGCTACAGGTTACAGGTATCTCTCCCTGCTAGCTGCAAGAGTGTCGAGGGTCCATAGTCCTTTCGAATTTGATGCCGGGGTTGGCTGTCGGAGTTCCTAAAGGTTTTTACCGACATACACAAATGACTCTATGATTGGATACAAATTCTCCCGATCTGGATAGGTGACGCGATAGTAGACTTCATTCTCAAAGAACATTTTATTCACTCAGCCAGCGGACACAGAAACGCCCGTTTTTCACTGCAATCACAATTCACCGTCCTTTCCTCTGATTTTCTTCGCCGGCACCCGATATCAAATTATTAATCAGCCGAACTCAAAATCAACGCCCTTTAAGCTTCTGTTTATCACTCATCGCTTTACTGACTCCTTTACCAAATTGCTTCTCACGTTTTCGCGCCTGTGAAACCGATTCGGTATTATACGCTTCCTCTCGTAATAGCTTACGCCATCGGGCCAGTCTTGCGGCATCGAGGTCTCCACTGGCAATGGCTGCCTGAACCGCGCAGCCGGGCTCGCTCTCGTGGGTGCAATCTGCGAAGCGACAACGGGTAGCCGCATCGGTTATTTCTTCAAAAACAGCGGCGATACCGTCTGCGTTGTCGATCAGTTTTAAAGCGCGCATTCCAGGGGTATCAATTACCCAGCCACCGTTCACGATCGGTCGCATTGCGCGGAATGTTGTTGTGTGTCTGCCCTTGGAATCATCCTCACGGATGCCCTGAGTTTTCAGGGATTCACCGGTGAGTGCGTTTAACAGAGTGGTTTTGCCGACGCCGGATGATCCAACCAGTGCGACAGTCTGGCCAGGGCCACACCATGGCTGCAGTTCTGCTGCAACGTTCGGGCTTGTTGCATTCAATGATAAGACCATTAGATGTTCCATTAGAGACTCTGCCCTGGATTGAAACTCTGATGCATTGTCTGCGAGATCTGCTTTTGTGAGCAATATTGCCGGTGTTATCTCTGAATCCTGTGCCAGCGCCAGGTAACGCTCAAGGCGTGCCTCATTAAAATCATCGTTGCATGAGGTAACGATGAAAAGCGTATCAACATTGTTGGCGATTAGTTGAACGCTTGCGTCAGTACCGGCGGCACGACGGTGCAGTGAAGTCTTTGGTGAAAGGATTCGCACCAGCCGATGCGCTGTATCAGTTAACACCCAGTCGCCCACAGCAATATCGCCGGCCGGGAATGTTGCTGTCAGTGGAATTTCCAGTTGACCCCGCTCGCTGAGTGTTGTGATCCGGTCACGCTGCACCTCGGTGACTCTAACGGCGCGCATTGATTCAAGCTCATCGAGACTGAGCTGAGAGAGGAGGTGGGCAGAAAAGCCAAGGTCTGGCAGGGAATGGTCTGTATCCTTCATGTTACTCTCCGCTGAAAAATAGATCGCGCCTTACCTGTTCAAGTATCCCGAGGTGGCAGGGCATTCTACCTCAGATCAATGGGTTTTTTTATCGGGTGCCGGTGGTTTAAAACCAGGAGGATGAAGTTCTCTGTGCTCGCTCCAGAGAGACTAAAGGAGAGAGATGGATGACAGATTGACCGTCAGCTATGTGCCCTTTGCTGTCGTTCCAGAGTTCATCACTGTCGTTGTATCACTAATGGTATCAACAAAAAGCGGACGCTCACTGAAGGAATTAACCATCGAGATATCAAGGTGAATAGCACCAACGACATGAAGAAAAAATAAAACACTTTAAATCCTTTTCTATGCTTTTTTGATTCCCTTAAGACAATGGTCAATAGAAAAAGAGCGCTGTACGCATACCAAATTATGCTGCGATCATTGGTAAGGCTGAATCCTCAGTCTTCTTTCCAGCCAAGCTTTCGACAAGCGTCAGCAACCCGTTCGAAAAACCACTTTACTCCGGGCTGATCGCCTACTGTCGCGCTTCGCAGTAGAGACACTTCCATCAGCGGTAGATCAAACGGTAATTCGCTGTGTTTCAAGCCGTAGGCATCTGCTGACCCGTTTAATGTAATCTCCGGTACGGAGAGAAGCAGGTCGCTCTGGGTCAGTATCGGTGCTGCGTAAAGTGAATGAGGGACAACGGCACCGATTTTACGATCGATCCCAAGCTGTGTGGCTTTCTTGTCGACGGGACCTTGCCCGAGGGAGGTCGAATTGCCAATTTGCAAGTGAGGAAACGCTGCCCAAGTTTGCATCGACCAATCGGAAAAAGCCGGATGATCTTTTCGACCGTAGACAACCCAGGGCCACTTCCCCAGCGTTTGACCTCGTAGACCGTCTTTTTGGGTCCCGCCGGGAGCGATTATCACGTCGTATTGGCCGTCGATCGTCTTCTGCACAGCCCCTGAAGAGGATGCGCTCAATTCGATACTAACCTCCGGGGCCTCCTTGCCAAGGTCCCGAAGCAACTGTGGGATGAGAGGTGAGATGAAATCAGGCGCAGTCAGACGGAAAGTACGGGTTGAGGTAGCTGGCTCGAAAGGCATGGGGTCATCAAGCAAAGTTGACAGATGTTGCAACATTACTGGCAGCGTTTCGGCTAATTCCAAACCCCGCGATGTGGGGATCATGCGCTTGCCATCGCGCACTAATAGTTCATTGCCGAACATTGAACGAAGGCGATTGAGGGCATGACTGACTGCAGAAGGCGTGAGGTTGAGACGTTGTGCCGAGCGGGCAACGCCTCGTTCTTGCAGCAACACTTCAAGTACGACAAGCAGGTTTAGGTCTGCATTAGCAAGGGGAACATCTTCCATAAATGAATTTCCTTCAGCAGCGTTGAATTCGTTTCATTTGATTCATGCTAATCCCTGGCTCAGAATAATGCAATTGATGGCTTCAGCGGATGTGTTTCATGTTCGGTTAAGTCAAGCCTTTCACCGACATTCATTCTGGTGTAATCGAACACTCGGCAGCTTATAGCAGCCGGATTGAGGAAATTATTAAATGAAAATTTCGACTAAATGCCTACGCTGGTGCTGGGGAGCTGTAGCAGTATTCCTACTTCAAGCGATATTGACAACAACGAGTGCACAAGAAGGAACCGGATCCCATATTCTCAACGGCACCACTGTCGATTGGACTTACAACAATTCCGATGCCCGTATGGTTGTGACTTTTGCTGATGGGCTTGGCCAGTATGAATGGGTTGAAGGTCGCCGGAAGGGCAACACCGATAGTGAAATACCCTATTCATCACGAGAAATCAGCCCCAACATTTTTTTGATGTCTTGGATTCAAACGGAAAGACCAGACTTCATCACAATGATCTTTGACTTCAATGCCATGACAGTCGCGACGACTGGCTTGATTGGCTATAAGTCAGACGATGAACGGTTTCTATTTATGGACGGCGTTATCAACGACGTTAAGCGCTGATATTCGAAACTGCTGGTGGGCTGCCTTAAATCCGCCCAACCAGATGCTGCTATTGCAGAGATCACGGGTAACTCTCTAGGGGTCCAATATGATATTCGTAAAACGGTGTACATCATTTACCGCATTTACCGTATTTTTCTGTTTATTCCAATCATCGAGGTTGATTTTGGCTGCAGACGCCGGGTCGGGTGATGGTCATGGAGCAGAAAATAATTCCTGTGAGGGCAGTTGGGATCTTCTGCTGACAAACGGCGAGATATATACCGGTGACCCGGCAAACCTAAACGTGTCAAGCGTAGCGATTCGCAATGGTCGCTTTGCTGCTGTTGGCAATTCAGGCGTTAAAACAGGGCCTTGCACCGAAGTTATAGATTTGATGAAGAAGCGAGTCGTCCCAGGTCTTATAGACTCACACGCACACTGGGTACGAGATGGCGTAAAGCCGGGTCATGACGTACGCGAAATAGAGACAGCATTCACCAAAGCAGATGCAATTAAAATATTGGCAAAGAAAGCTGCAGATTTAGGTGATTTGCCTACCGGCCAAGTTCCTACTTCTGACGATTTCATTACCGCACTTGGTGGTTGGGATATGAGGCAATTTGTCGACGGGCCTATTACTAAAGCTGATTTAGACAGCATTCCAACTAACCGTCCAATATATCTTCATCCATTTCTATTTTTTTCGGGAATAACGAATGAAATCGGTAAAACTTGGATTGAGGGAAAAGATTTAGGTGTTAATGGAGACGGTGTGGTGCCTGGCGGACCTCCGGGGCTTGGGAATTCGACACTCGTTTTTGAGGCGATGAGAAACGAACAAACCTATGAAGACAGGTTGCGAGGTACTCGTGAGCTATCGGAGCATTCCGCAAGTGTAGGTCTCACTACTGTCAATGACCACGCAGGGGTAACGGCAGGTCCTTTGACGAAAAGTTTTGTAGGCTTTCCTGATCGTAGCTACGATCCGATAGTCGAACTCGCACGTTCCGATCAATTGGTAACGCGTATTCGTGCCAACTTTTATATGCGGGATGCGGACGAAGACCTGGCTAACCTTAATGCACACATCAATGTTGCCTGGCGTGATTTTGGTGACGGAATGTTGCGGGTGAACGGTTTTGGAGAAGAAGTAGTTAGCCGCCCTGGAAACTTCGTGCCAGCCAATTACGTGGCCGCGCTGGAGAAAATACTCGATGCAGGTTGGAGTCTTCATCAAAATGTACCTGGTATTTCGAAAAACAAAAATGAGCTAACAGATGTTCTGGAAGCATGGGAAAAAGTAGCCAGCACTAGAAATGCTAATGTGTTGGCACAATCCCATTGGTCATTAGAGCATTTGTATATGTTCGACGGTGATCAGGCTATTCTCGATCGGATTAGTAATTTGGGTGTGGGTGTTGCCTTGCAGAGTGTTGCCTATTTGCTCACACCAGCACAACCTCAGCCACTACCTCGGTATCGAGATTTCGTAGACGCCGGTATTACGGTTGGAGGTGGAAGCAATGCTCAAGGCGTGGCACCGTTAAGTCCGTGGGTAAATATGTACTTCATGACTACCGGCAAAAACGTTGCGGGTACACAGATTGACCCTTTGGGTGATACGGACGTCGACCAGAGACTCACCCGTGAAGAAGCCTTACATATCTACACTTTGGGTAGTGCGTGGTTTAGCAGGGAAGAGAACGACCTGGGATCTATAGAGATTGGTAAAAAAGCAGATCTTACAGTTCTTGATAGGGATTATTTCAAAGTATCAGATGATGACATACGTAAAATACGTTCTATTTTAACGATAGTCGATGGTCGTGTTGTGCATAAGGCTGACCCGTTTAAGGGGCACTGACAAATACAACATCTTTGTCGCTGCAGCAATAGAAGTGTCGGGCGCACTACTCAACTCATTTAATAACGGTGCGCTGCTCTAGCGACTACGAGTCCCAACTATACCTTTAATCAGCAATTTCTCACACCGTCCGCATTGGAGCGCATTTCATGAGTGTTGGACTGCAATAGATGACTGGCGAATGCCCGGAAATGGCCGACTGCTGACGGTCAAGACCCCGCGAACTGCTGGGAAGAGTTACCACTTTATTGCAAAGCTACCGACTTTATTATCACGCTACGCTGATGGCATTGGTAAACACCAGTCTATTACCAAAGGGATCGCTAATTGACATATCTCTGCTTCCCCAGGGCTGATCCTGCACACCGGGACGGGCATTTTTATAACGTTTTTCTATCAGTTCTTTCTGATAACTATCAATGTCTCCGACTTCAATTCTCAAAGCTGAGCCGGGGCAACTGTCACCGTGATGCTCGGATAAATGCAGAACACAGTCGCCTTTTGAAACTTGCATATACAGCGGCAGATCGTCTTCAAATCTGTGCTCCCAATCAACATTAAAGCCAAGAAAGTCAACGTAAAACTCTCTGGTGTTGCTTTCATCGAATACCCGGAGAATCGGTGCTACTTTTCCCAAACTCATTACAATCCTTATTTAATAGATAAAACGTACAAGCAGTGCCGTGCACTCGGTTTAAACGCTTTCCACTAGTGCGACATCCAACACCGCATTCACATGTGCTGCAATCGTATTTACAAATCTGATGTCCTAATAGTCAAAACATGCATCATCCTTATGTGATGGAAACGCCAATGGCAGTTCTGTGCATGCCAGGCAAACAATATCCAGCGATGCATTTTGAATATGCTTTTTGCTGATTTCAACGATAACTTCTGCTGCACCTTCCACCTTCCCTTGATATAGATCAACATCAATCAAATGATGAAGGGCATCGATATCATTATCGGTTAGTGACTCTATAACATTGACACCGGCATCTCTCATCACGCGGGGATATACACTACTTCTCATCGTAACAGGCGTACCCAGGATCAGCGCCCTTTCTCCCGCCATAGAGACAACAGCGTTTGCAGTGGTTTCCAGAATACTAATAATTGGAAGGTCCAGACCCTTCCTTATACTATGCAACCGCATGTGCGGGGTGTTACTTGCGATAAGGCCAAAGTCTGCACCGGCGTTCTGCAATCTTTTAAACGCCTCTCTAAAAATGTGATCATACTTATCCCACGATGCTTCATCACCATCAATACCTCGTGCCGATCGGGTTTCATTGATATTAAGCGATTCAATAACCATTGGCGGGGTCGGCGCGGGTACCGAAACACCTTTAAAGTGCAGATTCGATTTCTCCGAGATCATCCGGTAGTAGTCTGCGGTAGACGGCCAGGCAAGGCCACCGATCATGCCGATTTTTTTCACACCCAGCTCCTGCTGTAATTTACAACCAACTAATTCAGATGAGCCATATTAGCAAACACTTATACAGACACCCAACGTAAAAACCGTTAAGCGATCCTTTTGCGCAATCACAGAGCGGGGAAAAGGATTTATAT